>JBAUVZ010000298.1:0-5150 GCA_049583505.1 Candidatus Sulfotelmatobacter sp. | reverse complement strand
CGGCAATGTTACCAGTGGTGCTTCGACGGTTCTCGGAGCGCAACCGATTTTAATCAAATCGTGTATGTGACAAATGGCTCTCCTGCAAAAAGAGGGACCTTCCCATTCCCGTTCACATCCGTCAACTCTAAGAGCCTGTAACAAAACCCCTACCGCAACAAAAAAGCCGCCTCGTGAAAGGCGGCTTCGGTGTTTATATTTCAAACGGCTCACGATCAATTTGTCACGGTGAAACTGGCGGTGCTCGCCGCAGTCCCTCCGAGAGTGGTGACTGTGTGCACGGACGAGCCACGATGTGTCAGTACTTAGCCACACTGAGAGTGTTCTGGGCGATGGTGATTTTGTCGCCTATAGCGCTACCGTCGCCGCCGCCGCATACCTCAAACGTGTTCGAGGTTCCCGCCTTCAGCACGCTGGCTTCCACAATCCACTGGAATGTGAAGGTCAAGAAATGGCCGGCAGGGTGTGTGGAGATGTCGTCCAGATTATCAGGCCCGTAGACTCCGATTTGGCACTCCCCACCGTTCACGCTGAGCCCAACATAATATATGTCGGCTGTGTTTACGAAGTATCTGGCACTCCATATCACAACGACCGGCTCCGCGGTGGAGGGTTCGTCGGTGCTGACCGTATAATCCCAATCCGCACAACCAGTTCCACCGGGACAAGTGTTCGTGAAAGTCTGCGACTTGGTAGTGAGAAGCACTTCTTGTGCAAAAGCCGATCCCGAGCCCACCGCGATGAGGCAGGCCAGAATCGCTGCGAATAAAATGCTCTTGGTAATTTTCGAAGTTGTTTTCATTTGATTCTCCTTTACTTTGGTGGTTTTCATTTTGTTTCTCCTTTAGTTTTTTTTCGTACAGCCACACTCGTAGGGGGATCTGGCGCGATTTTGAGCGACTCCAGACAGACACGCGGTTCTCCGTCTTGGCCCGGGCACATGTGCCAGACATCGGGCGCGGCGTGCGCGAGCAGCATGGAGTGAGAAATTCCGGCAAGTACCGTTGCTTCCGGCAAACCGACGACGTCCACATCGCGGCCACATTTCTCGCACCAGACTCTGGGAGACCCCCGCCTTCGGATAATCAAAAGCCGCTCTGTCTGAATAGTGATTTCTGTCCTTTGACGCACGGTGATCCCCTTAACCAGCCTCTTTGCCCAGTAACAAAATCGTGATAAATTGCTTGCCACGTTAGCGACCGGTTGGCCTGTCCCCCTGGACGACACGCATCTTGATTCGAATCGTCTTCGGAAGTCTTTAAGAGAGGCCTCAATTTCTTCTCAAGGATTCTTGAGAATGCTTAAGCTGAACAAAGAACGGCACTTCTACGAATTCGGTCCATTCCGGATCGACTGCGAGCGCCGGCAGCTTCTCCGCGAAAACCGCTCCGTGCCCTTGCAGCGGAAGGCATTCGATATCCTTTTCCTGCTGGTGGAAAACTCCGGTGAAGTCGTTCTTAAGGACGACCTGTTGAAAACGGTGTGGCCGGATACATTCGTCGAGGAGTCCAACCTGTCGCAGCACATCTTCGTCTTGCGCAAGACCCTGGACGACGTCGAGGAAAAACGCTATATCGTCACCGTGCCGGGCCGGGGCTACCGCTTCGCACAGACTGTGCGTTCGGTTGCTCTAGAGGACGAGGAGAAGAAAAACGAGGTAGCGACCTCTGCGGACCAGGAAGAACAGATCGTGGTGGCGGGCCGCACGTTGGCGAAGGTGTCGTTTGAGAGGGACAAAAGGAGCGACCTGCGGTCGTGGATCGTGGTTGGAGCGCTGGTCGCGGCAATCGCGGTGGCTCTCGGCCTGTACTGGCGATCTCACCGAAAGTCCAAGTTGACCGAGAAGGACACGATCGTTCTTGGCGACTTTGACAACAAAACTGGGGACTCGGTCTTCGACGGAACGCTACGCCAAGGGCTTTCCGCTCAGTTGGCGCAGTCACCCTTTTTGAACCTGCTTTCAGACTCGAGCGTGGCGCACACGCTTTCGTTGATGGGCCAGCCCCAGGACGCGCCAATCAAGGCCGAACTCGCGCTGGAGGTCTGTCGGCGCACGCAAAGTAGCGCAGTGCTTTACGGGACTATCGCGCAGATCGGGTCGCGGTACCTTCTTACCTTAAAGGCAATCGCTTGCTCGACTAGCGAATCATTAGCCAGCGCCATGGCGGAGGCCAGCGACAAGAATCACGTTCTTGATGCTATGGGCAAGATCGCTTCCGAGACCCGCCGCAAACTGGGCGAGTCGCTGGCGTCGGTCGAAAAATATGACGTACGGCCCGAGGACGTGACGACAGCATCGCTGGAAGCACTGCGGGTTTACGCTCTCGCGCATCAGGCTCAGCTATCAAATCGCGCCCTAGAATCGGTTTCTCTGTACAAACGCGCGATCAGCCTGGATCCCAATTTCGCCATGGCCTATCTGGGCCTGGGGGTTAACTTCTTCAACCTGGACGAGACCGATCAGGCAGCCGACAACGTGCGGAAGGCGTACCAACTGCGCGAGCGTGTGAGCCAGCGGGAAAAACTCACCATCGAGGGCATCTACTATGCGGTGGTCGAGCGAAACTTCGAAGCGGCGCGAAATTCATACTTGCTGGAAACACAAATCTATCCGCGCACGTGGGCGACCATAGCGAACTTGGGGGTTGCTTACGGCTACCTTGGCGACTATGACAAAGCTCTGGCGTCCGCTCAGAAGGCTTTGGAATTAGCGCCCGGCAACTTACAACTGCACACGAACGTAATGATCGAGTACACACACAGCAACCGGCCGGAGGAGGCCGAAGTTGCCGCCCGCGAGGCCAAGAGCCACAACCTGGATAGTCCATTCCTCCACGCCTGTCTCTATCAGGTTGGGTTTCTGAAGCACGATGCTGCGGCAATGGAGCGGGAAGCGGCGCAAGTGGTTGGCGAGGCGGGATTCGATGACCTCATTTTCTATTATGAATCCGACACGGCGGCCAATGGCGGACAATTCGTGAAAGCCAGGGAACTGACACGGCGCGCTGCGGAGTCCGCCTCGCGATCCGGTGAGAAGGAAACTATGGAGGAGTATCACGCCGAAGCCGCTGTGAGAGAGGCGCTCGTCGGCAATTCTGCTTTGGCCAGAAAGCAGGCTAAGAATGCACTTGCACTCTCAACCGGTAGGGATGTCGCGGCGATCGCGGCGATTGCTTTGGCGATGGCTGGCGATTCCTCCGGCACGCATTTGAGCGACGATTTGGGCAAGCGTTCTCCGGAAGACACAGCCCTGAAATATAACTTACTCCCCTCGGTCCGGGCGGCCGCCGCGCTGCGCGCCGGAGACTCCGAGAACGCGCTCGCGGCGCTTTCCTCCCTCCCGTACGAACTGGGCCAGGCCGTGCAGCAGGTGACCTTCGTTCTTTACCCGGCGTATCTTCGAGGGGAAGCGTATCTGGTAGCGAGGCAGGGCGCCGCCGCTGCCGCGGAGTTTCAGAAAGTGATCGATCACCCAGGATTAGTTGTGAACGAGCCCATCGGCGCGCTCGCGCACCTGGGACTGGCCCGCGCCTACGCATTGTCGCATGACTCGACAAAAGCGAAGACTGAGTACCAAGATTTTCTGTTACTGTGGAAGGACGCCGACCCCGACATCCCCATCTTGAAGCAAGCCGAAGCCGAGTACACGAGGCTGCAGTGACGTTCGCGCAGCGTTACTTCGCCAGCCTAGACTCATCAAAATCCGGGCGCCAGCCCTCAAGGGCATTCCTGCAGACGAGAGCGCACGCCAAATACAAAAAAGCCTCGCGGATATCCGCACGCTTTTCATAACGCACTCGCAGTCGGCGAAACTGCGCTTCGACGGTGCATTGGTTCATCCAGCTTTTCCTCAGAGTACGGAAGCGCTGTAGTAGTAGCTCCGGAGGCCGCGAGCCAAGCGGCGTCCGGCAGTTGCGAAGATGTGACGAGTTCCACCATCGTGTTGCAGCGCTTATCTAACATGAAAATCAGTTCTCCAGCCATATGGGTTCGTAGCCAATCGGCACACTGTGCGTGGCATTAACTGAATGCGATTCGCCGTCCAGAGTGAAATATGTGCTGTAGGTGGACGGAACATTCACCGAAACAGTATTCGGATACGTTACACCCGTATTCCATATGGCCATCGCCTTGGTACCATCCTGCATGCTGAATGTACAGGACCAAGTGGAACTGCTGGAGGTTTGCGGCTGACACTTGCTGGTCATGGTCGATCCCACCAACCAGCCATAAAACAACTTGTAGGCATCGCCGTTAGTGGTGATCTGCTGGTTGGGCGTGCTCCAGTAATTTGCGGTGTTGTCGATGTCGAAGGCGTAGACATAAAACACCTCAGTAGGAGTGCTCAGGGTAGCGAGGTATTCCCGGAAAAGATTGCCGCGCTGCAGCTCTGACGCTAAGCCCTTGATGATGGGCCAGCTGCCTTCGGTGTCGAACAGCGGTTTTCCGCTTTGCCCATACGTCGCCATTTCTGACAGCGCATTGTTTGTACGGGCAATGATGTCTTCAGGGTTGGTGACGTGACCATGCAAGCTGATGATATCGACGTACTGCCCGCCGCCCGCCGCCAGGAATTCGCCCAGGTACCTCATGCCCTCGTTATCGCCGGCCTTGACCCAGTCTCCGGTTTCGGCCGGTCCAATGATTTTGACGTTGGGATCATAGGACTTGGCAATGGCGCTGACGTCTTTCGTAATCCGCACCAGTTGAGCAATGCTGCCACTCCATTCGATGCCGTTATTAAATTCGTTCCAGACCTCGATGTATTTGAATTTCCCCGCACCCACATGCTGCATCAACGCGGTCATGAAATCCTTGACATGCTGGTCAGTGCCGCTTCCATCCGCATTCAGATCATTTGGAGGAAAGCAACCGCCATTGTTGCCCCCGCAGGCTCCAGAGGGGCTTGAGCTCGCCCAGGAAGGCGTGAAATAAAAATTAAAATCCACCTGGCTTCCATACTGCTCGGATTTCTGGAGAGCAACATCGAGCCACTGCCAATCATAAACGCCGGGCGACGGGTTCAGTTGAGACCACAGCGTTGCACTACTGTTATGCGTTCGATAGTTCTTGAACTGGATGCCCACGGTAGTAGGCCATGGGTTGCTAAGATCGTTGACGTGCATGCCGAAGAAATCCGGTGAAATTTG
>JBAUVZ010000297.1:0-1986 GCA_049583505.1 Candidatus Sulfotelmatobacter sp. | reverse complement strand
CCTCAGTACTTACAAGGTTGCCGGGCCTTTGAAGACCGGATAGTTCGACGACGCGACATCGTACGTCAGCGGGTCAGTTTACGTTAAATCGCCATTTCACTCATTGACCCGATTCGGCCAATTCTCAATGAGTGTAAACGCCTGTTAGCAGAAGCTACGGCCCGCTTACCTTTATTTGTCTCGCTGCCCGCCGCAGCCATAGATAGGTCTCAGTAAAGACCCGAGACAGGCTGAGGTGTAGGACTACTCGCCGCTCAAGACCCTCCATGCCTGTTGACTGGTCATCATTACATGCTGCAGACCCTTCACGGCCCGCGTGTATTGAGCGCGCTCAAATGCTCCTGGATCGGGACACCGGATCTGGCTCATGCTGCCTTGCATCTCGCCCACAGAAGCATATTCGTGCTCTTCCATCCATTCCTGAACACCGCCTTCGATAAGACGCAGATGGTTGATCCCATTGCACAGCAAAGTGGAGCACAGCATGGTGACATCGGCGCCGACTAGCAGCATCTTGATTACCTCTTCTGGGCCATGCACGCCGCTGGTTGCAGCCAGCCCGGCCCGGATACGGCCATAGAGAATACCGATCCACGTCAGGGGCAGCCGTAACTCAAGGGGGCTGCTGAGAACAACGTTGGGCACGATTTTCAATTCGTCCAGGTCAATGTCAGGCTGATAGAAGCGGTTGAACAGGACCAGGCCATCTGCGCCCGTCTCGTCCAGGCGCTTTGCCATGTTTGCAAAATTGCTGAAATAAGGACTGAGCTTCGCTGCTACCGGGATGCGGACCGAAATCTTTACTTCGCGCACTATGTCGATATAGGTCTTCTCGATGTCGGAACCAGAAACGTCCCTGGCTGTAGGAACAAAATAAATATTGCACTCGATAGCGTCGGCTCCGGCTTGCTCAATCTGCTTGGCATACTTGGTCCAGCCCCCCAGGGTCGTGCCGTTGAGGCTGGCGATGATGGGAATGTCCACGGCGTCTTTGGCCTTCCGAATGTGATTCAGATAGTCGTCTGGCTGGCTGCGGAATTCGATGGACCGGGGATTGGATTCGGCAAAACTATCAGAGCGCTCGTTGCGATGCCGTTCACGCTTAACACCCTCCTGCTGCAGTTGTTCTTCAAACAGGGAGTGAAGTACGACCGCCGAGGCGCCCACCTCTTCAAGGCGGCGGATGGTGCTGATTTCGTGTGAAATCGGAGATGCTGAGGCGACCAGCGGCGTACGCAGCTTCATGCCGAGATACTTGGTGCTTAGGTCCATGATGTTTCCTCCTCGTAGAGTGAGCCGTCATAACCGCGACAAACCGTTCTCACGAACCGGCAATAAGCATGCCCAGACAGGCCCGCCCTTGTCGGCAACCCGGCTCACATGAGGGTGTGATTCCCGAGACCGAAATACTGCTCATGGTCAGCGGCACAGTCTGGGTGTTGCTCAGAGTAACGGTCTTGACTGTGCTGGTGGTCTGCACCACCAAGTTCCCGAAGGATAAACTGGCTGGGCTTAGGGTTTGAGCTTTTGCTGTCACAGCAAGGTAGGAAAGCCCTACTAGGGCAAGTAGCCAAAGCGGACTTCTGAAGCGTGCCCTGAGTGTTGCCACGAGGCACCCCACACCATTCTGCGATGAAGCACAGAATCAGTTCTCTGTAACTGCTTAGGGCCCGATTGCTGAGGAACTCAATAACGTTTACGCGCTAACACTAATCGCAACTGCTGTCTGGAAAAGGTCAAACCAGAAGCGAGGCAAATATACGCTGGTATTTTGGTAACTTCAACAGCCCATCGGTGCAATACGCCAACTTTTTGCCGCGACCAGCCTTCGCCGAAGCTCCAGCACCGCGTGCTAGACTTGCCCCTTGCCGACCGCACTCGATGACTTCAAGCGCCGCATGTTCTGGATGGTCGCTCGAAGCTGCTTTACGCTCTACCACTGGTTCCCGCTGTTCGGCACACTTCGCGCCTCGATCGGCATCATTC
>JBAUVZ010000296.1:0-2656 GCA_049583505.1 Candidatus Sulfotelmatobacter sp. | reverse complement strand
CGGCAATGTTACCAGTGGTGCTTCGACGGTTCTCGGAGCGCAACCGATTTTAATCAAATCGTGTATGTGACAAATGGCTCTCCTGCAAAAAGAGGGACCTTCCCATTCCCGTTCACATCCGTCAACTTAGCGGTGGCGGCAATCTTCGACCGCACGTCTACCTTCTGGGCTTCTGTCGAATTTGACCAGCCCTTACTTTGACCGCCAATTTGCTGATTTGCTCGAGCTGCCGCCTGAAGTGAGGGTGGGAGATCCCGATCGCGGAGCGTCCGAGGAATTCAGGCCTCGTAAGGTAAGGGACGATGACTCTGAATCAACCAACGGAGAGCGTCCTCTACCGTTAGGTCATATTCGAGGCAGAGAATTGTCTGTCTCCCTTGTCGCCGAGCCAATTCCCACCGAGCATAGCCATCTACAACGGTGCCGTTTCGGCTGATCGGGATTGGCTGTCTGACGACCGGTCAGTAAAACCCGATCTTCCATATTTATGGCACACATGAAAATAGCCATATTCTGAAGCGCGATTCGGTCCGCACTACAACCTCGCGTTGGCCATCTGTAGTAACTAAAGTGCATGCGCCCTTTGAGAGCGGCCATGGCTTTTGGCCTCTCGACAGTCTTCGGTTCCAAACCGATAATCTGTGTTATGGAACCAATGTTTAGATCGAACTTGCGCATCATAGGAGCTTTGTTAGCGCTCACAGGCGCATTTGCATTCACGGGCTGCTCCGGAGTGTCCTCTAGTTCGCAGGCGCAAAATCCTGGCGGCAATACTGCAGGTGCACTCGTGCCATCGCCGTCGTCACTGAGCTTCGGGAACGTGGCCGTTGGTAGCAGTTCATCTTTGACTGGAACCTTGTCGGCCACGAATGCGGACGTCACAGTGTCCTCGGCAGCTTGGAGCGGGTCGGGATACTCGGTCAGTGGAATAACGTTTCCGGCTGTCGTAGCTCCCGGTAAGAGCACCAGCTATACCGTCACTTTTACACCGCCTACATCAGGTACTTCTTCGGGTGGCATTTCTTTCGTCAGCGATGCTTCCGACTCGTCAGTGATTCAATCATTCACCGGAGTTGGCACACAGATTGCGTCGACATTGCCTCTTCTTGGTACACTGCCATTCAATACCGGCTTTAATTCGCAGGAGCGGATTCCGGCGAGCGGGACTCTCAATTTCGGAAGTTGTCGCATCTGGGGCTCGACCGCTTCACACGGCAATTTGATTTGGTCTTTGTTGGACACCTCGACGGGAACGGGTTCCGGTCAGACGAGTTACACCTTCACGGATTTTGACTCTTACTTGGCTTCTGTTTACACCGCAGCCGGGTCGTCGATTCCGTGCATTATGGTGCTGGGTCAGACTCCAGCGAATGCATCTGGTAGCAGTGATGCGAATTGTGTTGATCCAACTGATTATGTTGCCGGATCGTGCCACCCCCCGCAAGACCTCAACTCAGACGGCACCGGAGCGAATTTGTGGTGGCGGAACTGGGTAGCGGCGCTCGCAACGCACTTCACGGCAAGCGGGTACAGCAGTACTCACGCGGTGCCACTCTACTTCGAGATTTGGAACGAGGTTGATAAATTTAACCCAACGATCGACCCAAACTCGAACACCTGTGAGGGGTGTTTCTACATCGGAACTTACGATCAGTTGCAACGAATGGCGGAGGATGCACATTGCATCCTGAAGGGACTTGGTACTGACACAATAAAGTCCAATGCTAACGAAACCTGTTCACACGTCTGGGGCACAATCAACAGCGTGACCGTGACCGGCGCACTCTATCCGACAGCCGAGATCGTGCTTCCTAGCAGCCATGCTTACGGTTCAACTGGAGTCTGCATCACGTCAATCATGCTTTACAACGGTACTACGAGCTGCACGCCAAAGACCGGATCATCTGCCACCAAAGGTGGACTTGCTGCGGTTACAGACATCGTGAACACGCACGTCAAGACATGCAACCAGGTCGCCTGCACCGTGACTTCTCCGAACACGATGGAAGGCCAGCTCATCTCTTCCATCAACCTCCTGCGCGGAGTTCTCAAGTCCAGCGAGTTAGCGAAGCCAATTTGGATAGACGAAGGAGGTTACTCGGAAAGCGGCTGGCCTTCCTCTCCCGCGATCTATTCCGATCCGCAGATGGAACAGGCATTTATTCTACGAAACTGGTTAGTCGGACTCAGTAATGGGATCGGACTTATCGACAACTATCTGTATGACATCTCCAACAAGCTCTGCCCGTCCTGCAATGGAACGTTCAGTTCCTTGCCCCTAGCTGGGTGGAATACAACATACTCTTGGCTCTCCGGCATGGCGTTCGGTTCGGTCATTGGTGGAGTACCTACATCGAATAGTGGCTGTACTGTCACCAATCACCTTTGGTGGTGTGACATGACCGATAACACCAACAACTACGTGATCGCATGGCGTGATGACCAAACCTGTAGCGGGGGAACATGTAACACGGTGAGCCTCACGCTGCCGTCTACGTGCTTGTCCCCGACACAATGGACAGACGTGAACGGCAATGTTACCAGTGGTGCTTCGACGGTTCTCGGAGCGCAACCGATTTTAATCAAATCGTGTATGTGACAAATGGCTCTCCTGCAAAAAGAGGGACCTTCCCATTCCCGTTCACATCCGTCAACT
>JBAUVZ010000295.1:0-3443 GCA_049583505.1 Candidatus Sulfotelmatobacter sp. | reverse complement strand
GTTCTGCCGCAAACTGCAGGCCAAGGGCTTCTACATAACACAGATGCCGCGCATGATGCCATGGGGTTGGCGTCACTCCTATCTGAACGATCCCGACGGCCACGAGATCAGTATCTACTGGGCCGGTGAGAACCGCATGAAGAAGACCGTCATGCGCGTGGCAAAGGAAGTTGAGCAGGCACCTGCCGCGAAAGGGCGATGACGGTCGCACGGGAGTCCCTGTGTGCATGAGCGTAAAGGCCTGTTGACAACAGTTTAGCTTTGGATTACCAAACCTGTACTCGCCTGCTCCTTCCATCGCTGAACGTTCACGCCCTTCACGAGGAGCCATAGCATCAGTGATGCTTCGGCAACGATTCCTAGAATCTCAATGTAGGCGAGCAGAGAGTGTGCGAGCGACGGTGACAGAAACGTCAGCCACCCCAAGCCGGAAAGCGCCATCAGCACCCCTAGAAATCGAGGCAGGAAAGTCGACTTGAAAATGAGGTAGCCGATCATGGCGTTAAACATTCCGAAAAATACCAGGTAGATGTAATTAGTCTGAACGTTCAACTTGAGAGACATCAGCGCCATGGCCTGCAACTGGTCCACCCTAAATACGCTGAGGTACGAACCACCTTCGAGAATGACGAACGGGGCGACTCGAAAGAGACTGCCGACGGCCTGAATAGCGCATCCCACGACACTGAAGAACGCTGCGAGCAAGCAGACGGTCCTATTCACGGGCTCAAACAAGCCATAGAGGAGAACCGTTACTACAATGTATAACGCGGTCGCCACGAGGCCGACCGCCATACTCACCTGAAACAGTCGCTCGTGCGTCAGAAGGTTGGTTGCTGTTGCCGCGGAGTCGCTAGCTACGATATTCCCGCGAATTAACAACTCGCCGGATACGGCCGTGAGAAAGTAAAGCAAGTAAACCACACCGGTAATCCTGGCCATGGGACGCGGGGACGCTTCAGCAATCCGTTCCGACAACACAGGTGTGTTCATACTCTTTCCTCCTTATTCGAGCCATTGACCCAGGTGTGCATGGCGAATCTTGAGTTGGAGCCTACGCAACCGCTGCCGATACCCGCTCGCCTGACTGCTTCGCGGGAGCCAGCGCGATCAAGGCTATGCCGACTATTGCGAACACAACCACTCCCACCAGTTCGCGGCGTTCGATCACATTCCGGTATTCCTGCGCTGCCATCACAGCAGCATGGGCAAGATTTGCCCATCCGCCGAAGGCGATCAGGCTGCGGTTCGCCGCTGGGTTACGCACCGCTAGCAGCAGGAAAATCCCAAGTGTGACATAGATGCTCATTAACATTGGCACCGAAGGTTCCCGAGAGAAAAACATCGTCAGCGGAATAACTCCCGCTGTAAACAGCAAGCCCACCACAACCAACACAACTTTGAGCGCCCGGTCTCGACGCATGGTGTCCTCCTTTCGCGATTGCAACTACTACTATCAACGCGAAATCCGTCTCGCCTTCGGCTTGTGCTTCGACTTGGCACGAACCTTGCCCTCGGACGCGAGCACATCAGAAAGCTCGTAGGCTTCCCGAAGCCACTCAGTAATCGGTGCCTCGACTTCATCGCGGTGCTTGATCTGAATGATGTGATACACCTTGGACTTCGATGCGGGGTCGCTTCGTCGCACTTGGGGAGCCTTCAGCGTGCGACCGAGGAAAACGCAGAGTTCGAGACAATTCCGCTTGGGACGCACAAAGAAGTAGCAGGATTTGCGCGAGAACATAATCGACTTGTGCGAAGCGTAAATCCGTTGATCGCCGAAGGAAACGGCCGTCTCGCGCAGCCTTTCCCAAGCATCCCGCAGATCGTCGGAGAGTTCCCGCGTCAAAGCCCCTTCAGTTGTCGTCCAACAGTCGTGCTCTTCTCCGTCCTCGATCCACTGCTTGCAGTGATGGCATTTTCGACCGGGCATACTCCAGGATTGTACTGGCGATTGTCGAGGAACTGGGACTGCTCTGTCTGCCCGCCGCACGTGCATACTTATCGGCAAGACCTTTCGACGCCTTGTTTTCGTAGTGCGGTAACTACATGCTAGCGTGGGCAGCTATTGCAACTTCGCGTACTCCGCTTTGGCTTCTTTCAGGATGGGGATGCCGGGGGGCGGCATCTTTCCATAACGTGAGCCTACGCATCGCATTGCCGACACCCGCTACGCCGATTGCTTCGCCGGAGCCAGCGCGATCAGGGCAACGCCCACTATGACCAGTGCGGGTATGTCGCCCAGTAGATGTCCGCGTTCGCTCGCATTCTGGAATGCCTGTACTGCCATGATCGCGGCATGAACGAGGCTCGACCATGCTGTGAAAGCGATGAGGCTCCGATTCTCGGACGGATTACGAGATGCGAGCAATAGGAAAATCCCAAGCGTGGCATAGACGCCAAGAATCATCTGCTCGTATTCCGGCTGATTGGGTTGCCATCGCCACCCGCTCGGCCACAGAAACATCATTAAAGGGTAGACCCCAAGCAAGAAGGTCAGCCCCACCAACACCAACACAACCTTCAACAACCGTTCTCGACTCATGGTGCCCTCCTGTCAAGAAACTGGATCGTGAAAAGTGCCGCACTGCCCGTGTCGTGGAAGACCATCGAAGGGGAATGTTAGGTCGGACCTCAACGAAACGTCAATCGCGACACATAAAGAAGATTGCAGAAGAACTATTGCAGCATCGCGTACTCGGCTTTGGCTTGCTTCAGGATGGGAATGTCGGGGTCGGCGACCACTCATTGACCCCATCCAGCCGGGTTTTAAGTGTAAACGCCTGATTCCGACAATCAATGAGAAAACGAGGATTCATAGCATAGAATTTCGGAAACGGCTTGGGGAGAACAGATGAAGATCGAGGTCGTTCAACCCCGCTAAAGGAGTCGGCGGAGCTATGGCACGAGATGGTTCGTTCCACTGTGAACTTGAGAAGTCGAAAAACAAGGATGAAAACGGAAATCAAGTGACGACAATCAAGTGTCATGGCGAGCTGGTCAGTGGCACCGCGGGTGAGATAAAAGAACTGGTGAGGCCCCTCATTCCTCTTGGTGGTCGCATCATTATCGACCTTGGAGATGTAAAACATCTGGATAGCGGGGGCCTCGGAGCGCTGGTTGGTCTCAAGGCATCCGCGATCAAGCAAGGGCTATGCATCCTTGAACTCGCCAACATGACACCTGGAGTGCTGGAATTGCTGCGCATCACTCATCTGATGCAGCTGTTCCAGTCGTAAGGCCGACCTGATTTTGCATCGAGATCGTCTGGCCGATCACTGGAGCAGAATCGTACGTCTGTGAAACGGGCAAGTCGATGAAAGCTGCGGGCTTAGCGGTGGCTCAAGATGATTTCTGCTGCGGAGGCTCCGGACTATTTCGGCTTTTCAGGAGGCGCGACCTGAACCTGAACGGTGTTGACCTTGTCGGACTTTGTGGTGTCC
>JBAUVZ010000294.1:0-16348 GCA_049583505.1 Candidatus Sulfotelmatobacter sp. | reverse complement strand
CTGAACACATCCAACTGCTGCTCGTCTCTTCCACGCATACTTCCTTCTTATCAGGTTGTGCTGTGGAAACAAGAGAGTTTTGTGGTACTGTGCGCGCTTCGAATCGAGTTTTTCCGCATCCTGCTAGGCCTGTTCATCAGAAATTCACCTGTTTGTAACCGTCCTGTAATATAGCGCCGATAGAAACTGAAGGTATCCATCCAAGGAGGAATCATCGCGCGATGCGCAGACTCATTCTGCTTTTGTTGTGCGCTCTTGTCGCCCTGCCGGTAGTTGGACAGACCACGCTGAACGGAGCAGGCGCCACGTTCCCCTATCCCATGTATTCCAAATGGTTCAGCGAATACCACAAGCTGCACGCTGACATTCAGGTGAACTATCAGTCCATCGGCAGTGGCGGCGGCATCCGCCAGGTGACGGAGGGCACGGTGGATTTCGGCGCCAGCGACATGCCCATGACCGACGGGCAGCTCGCGGAAGCTCAAATCAAGCGGAAGACTAAGATTCTCAACATTCCCAGCGTGCTGGGCGCGGACGTGCCGGCCTACAACATTCCGGGAGTGAGCGGGGAGGTGAAGTTCACCCCCGATAGCTTGGCGGGAATCTTTCTGGGCCGGATTACAAAGTGGAATGACAAAGCCATCACCAGCGTAAATCCCGGCGTCAATTTTCCTGACAAAGACATTATCGTGGTTCACCGCTCCGATGGCAGCGGGACCACCTTCATCTGGACTGACTACCTGTCTAAGATCAGCCCGGATTGGGAGAGCAAGGTTGGCCGCAACACGTCGGTCCAGTGGCCGATCGGGCTGGGGGGAAAGGGCAATGAAGGAGTGGCGGGTTCAATTCGACAATTGCCGGGAGCCATCGGCTACGTCGAGTTGATCTACGCTGTGCAAAATAATATTTCCTACGGCAGCGTGAAGAACTCCGCGGGAAACTTTGTGAAAGCGTCTCTGGACAGCGTTACGGCGGCGGCGGCCTCATCTCCCAAGATGCCGGCCGATTTTCGCGTCTCCATCACCAACGCACCCGGCAAAGACGCTTACCCTATCTCCAGCTTCACCTGGTTGTTGGTCCCTCAGCAATCGAAGAATGCGGCGACAGGCAAGATCCTGGCCGACTTCTTGAATTGGATGGTCACCGACGGTCAGAAGATGACGGCCGCCCTCTCCTATGCACCGTTGCCGGACGGTGTTGTTCAGAAAGAGAAAGAGACAATCAAGCTGGTTCAATAAATCTGTTCAGTAAGTCTTTGGTTGCCTCGCAATTTGCACCGGCGCATCAAACGGCAGGAATAGCCATTACCGATGCGCCGCTTTTCTTTTCGGGCAGAGTCTCCCCTATCCCGAAACAAGACCTTCGCCACTTGTCTGCCGTGATTCACCATTCTGCGCCGTGTGAAGGGATGTTTTATACTCATTAGGTGACGCAAATCGTCGGCGACCAAGAATCGCACGAATGAACCCGTAAGACCCTCGCACATGGCTCGTGTTTCGCTGGAAAATCCTGAGTATTATCTCAACCGCGATACCTCCTGGCTCGCCTTCAACCGGCGTGTGCTTGAAGAAGCCGAAGATGAAGGCAACCCGCTTCTGGAGCGGCTGAAGTTCCTGGCCATCTCCGCCAGTAATCTGGATGAGTTCTTCGAAATTCGCGTGGCCGCCATGATCCAACAGATCGAGGATGGCTACAACGAGGCCGGTCCCGACGGTTTGACGTTGACCGAAAAGCGCGACATTCTCGCGCGTCTCAGTCACAGGTTCGTCGATGACCAGTACGAGTGCTGGAACGCGCTGCGCCCTGCCCTGGCCGAACACGGGATTCGTCTTCTGAGCCTGCACGAATTGGACGCCGAGGCTCGACGGTTCGTCGACCAATACTGCGAGAAGGAGCTGGATCCTCTGCTCACCCCGGTGACGGTGGATCCCACCCATCCCTTTCCGCGGGTCATCAACAAGGCGCTGTGCCTCGGATTTCTCTTGCGCCGGCGACGCCGCTCCGCGCTTACCTATACCGGCGTAGTATCGGTGCCCCGGGCGCTGCCCCGTTTGATTCGCCTGCCCTCGGCGACAACGATTGACTTCATTTTCCTTGCCGACCTGGTCGCGCACCACGCTCAGCACATGTATCACGGCTACGACATCGTTTCTTCGGCTCCCTTCCGCGTCACCCGCAACAGCAATCTTTATCTGCAGGAAGAAGAAGCCCGCAATCTTCTCGAGTCCGTCCGCGCGGAGTTGCACAACCGGCGCAAGGGTGACGCGGTTCGCTTGGAAATTGAGGCCGATGCCGATCCCGAAATCATCGACCGCCTGCGCACCGTGTTCGAACTCGATCCCTGGCAGGTTTTTCCGGTGAACGGCCCGGTGAACCTTTCACGCCTTTTCAATGTCTACGAGCAGGTAGAGCGTCCCGAGCTCAAGTACCGTGCCTTTGCCCCCCGCGAGTTGCGGCTTACAGCCAAATCCCAGAATCTTTTCGAGGAGCTGCGCCGCCACGACGTCCTGCTCCACCATCCCTTCGACTCCTACGACGCGGTGGTGTCATTTATCGAGTCGGCCGCGGACGATGAGCACGTACTCTCAATCAAGCAGACCCTCTACCGCACCAGCGAGCACTCAGCGATAGTGCCCTCGCTCATGGATGCGGCTTCCCGCAAGGAAGTCACCGCCGTGGTCGAGTTGAAGGCGCGTTTCGACGAAGCCTCCAACATCCGCTGGGCACGCGAAATGGAAGATGCCGGAGTGCAGGTGTTTCACGGCTTGGTCGGCCTGAAGACGCATTGCAAACTTTCGCTGCTGGTGCGCCGTGATCCGGATGGAGTGCGCAGCTACGCGCACATCGGAACCGGCAACTACAATGCCACAACGGCGCGCATCTATACCGACCTCAGTTTGTTCACCGCGAAGCCGGAAATTACCCGCGCCGTACATGACGTCTTCAGTTTTCTTACCGCTTACGCTGAAAACCCCAGCTATGACCCGCTGCTGGTGGCGCCCCTTGACTTGGCGGAGAAGTGCATTTCGCTGATCGACCGCGAGGCCGAGCATGCGCGCCAGGGCCGCCCTGCAAAGATCATTGCCAAGATGAACGCCCTGCTCGACAAGAACGTAGTGCAAGCGTTGTATCGTGCTTCTCAGGCCGGGGTGGAGATTGATCTCATTGTGCGGGGCATCTGCGCCTTGCGGCCAGGGGTGCGGGGTGTGAGTGACCGCATTCGCGTACGCAGCATTGTGGGTCGCTTCCTGGAGCACAGCCGGGTTTACTACTTCGGTAATGGAGGCGAGGAAGAAATCTATATCGGCAGCGCCGACTGGATGCCGCGCAACCTCTATGAGCGGGTCGAGGTGCTCGTGCCCCTGCGCGACGAATTCCTGCGGGAGCGCGTGCGCCGCGAGATTCTCGACGCTTACCTCGCGGATAACCGCAAGGCTCGCATCCTGTTGCGGGATACCACCTACATCCGCGCCTGGCAGCCCGTGCGCGGCAAACGCAATCGCAAACCGCCGACGGGCGCAGCCGCCTTCAGCGCGCAGGATTACCTGATCGGCGTGGCTGAAGGCAAACAGCCGGCGGGATTCGCGACACCGCAGCTCCCGGCGCCCAAGCGCAAAGCTCCCGCCGGTAGAGTACGATAACTCCCAATGATTATTTATTTCCTGCGTCACGCCAGCGCCGGCGAATCCTTCGCCAATCCGAAGAAGGACGAGAAGCGCGCCCTCGACAAGGACGGCATCGAGCAGTGCGGTTATGTGGGCCGCGCACTGGCCGCAATTGAGGCGCAGGTGGACGTCATTATTTCCAGTCCGCTCAAGCGCGCCACCCAGACTGCCTCGCTGGTCGGCAACGAGATGGGGTACGAAGGCAAGCTGCAGATCGAGACAGCACTGCGTCCTGGCACGTCCTTTGCCGACTTCCGCCGCCTCCTGGAAAAATACGCGCGCCAGGAATCGATCATGGTTGTGGGGCACAATCCCAACCTCAGCCAGTTTCTCGGGACGCTGATCAGCGAGTCCGGTTGTGAAGCTTCTGTGGAACTGAAAAAAGGAGCCGTGGCCAGAGTCGATATGCGCCGCAGCTCCGGCACGTTGATGTGGTGTTTGACGCCGAAAGCGTTGCGCACTCTCTACACCGCCGCGGTGGAAAGTTCACGCCCGAACACTTCGCGGAAATAGGCGCAGTCCTTCTCGATTGCCCACAGTTCCAGGTCCACTCCCATGCGCCGGCGGGGCACCAGCGTCAGGCGTATCTCCGCGGCGCGCTGGCTGACGCGCACCTTTTGCACGGCGCGGCTCCGGCCCAGGTTCAGGGCGCGAGCCAGCCGCAAGAGCAAAATCGCTTTCTGCACTCCCGCGCGTTCGGCCGGATCGATCGCTTTTATCGGACCATCTTCGATGGTCGGTCGCGACTTTCCCAGATAGCGCGCGATGGCAGCAATCACACGGCGCTGCTGCGGCGTGTAACCCAGAATCTCCGAGTTCGAAATAATGTAATACGTGTGCCGGTGATGGGCGTTGCGGTTGATGTAGTCTCCCACCTCGTAAAGCATGGCAGCTGCCGACAGCCATTCGCGGAATTCCGGCGCGAGGCCGTGTACCGAACGCAAGGCGGAGAACAAGAACATGGCGGACTCGCGCACATCGAGGGCGTGCTTCAGGTCCACGTGATAGTGAGCGACGGCCCGGGTAATCGATTCCCAGCGTTCCGATTCAATCTGTTTTCCTGATCGCGTGCTGTGGTCGTATTCGGCCGCCATCTGCGCCAGCAGGCCGTCGCGCAGGCCCAGTGCTGAATAACGAAAACCTTTGAGGTGGCAACGATCGAGAAGTTCGTGGTAAACGATTGCCCCCGCGACAATGATTTCCGCCCGTCGCGGACCAATTCCTTCAATCTGGCGGCGTTCCTCCACCGGCAGTCGCGCCAATTGCTTGGCGATTCGCGTCATCTCCGCACGGGGCACCACCACGCGCTGCCGGCTCCCGTTCTTCCGCAGATGGCTGGCTGCGGCCGCCAGCGCGGCCGCGGTTCCCGACGTGGCGATCACATTCTTGACTTTTGCCGCCACCACGCGAGAGGCGATGCGGTTCACTTCGCGCGCCACGAACCCTTGCAGCCGTTTGAGTTCGCCCTTGCGCGGCGGATCGTGGCTGAGAAATTCATCCGTGAGACGGACCGCACCCAGCGGCAAACTCACCATGTCGCGAATATGGCCTCGCCCGGAAACCGTCAGTTCGCAGCTTCCCCCTCCCACGTCCACCATTAACGCAGGCGAACTGTCCACCCGGAGATTGGAGACAAGTCCCAGATGAATCAGACGAGCTTCTTCCAGTCCGGAGATAATTTCGACCTTCCAGCCTGTGGCGGAGCGTACCCACTCCAGAAAAGCTTGCGCATTGCGGGCGTCCCGCAGAGCACTCGTGGCGACGACTCGGACCGGGTCGGTGACCACCTGCTGTGTTGCCCGGTGAAAGCGGCGCAAGACCTTAACCGTCTCGGCCATCGACTCGGGAGTCAGAAAGCCGGAGCGAAACACACCCTCGCCCAGCCTGGTAACCTCGCGGTCTTCGTGAATTGAGCGAAGGCGACCCCGCGTGAGGCGCGCGATCTTCAGCCGGACGGAATTGGAACCGATATCAACCGCGGCAAACGTTGGCATGAGGCAAGGCCAACAGTTTACATGCCAAGTGTCGCTCGGTCATCAGTGTCAGAACTACGTCGGCGTGCCGGCGCCTGGCAGATCACTGTTCTTGGCTGCAATCGAGCTGCCGCAGCGGCCTTGACGGCGAGCCGACCGCACTGCCATTAAATTGATGCCGATCGAGGCGCCGAACAGCAGTCCGCGCAGTCCGTCACCCAAGTCCTTCCCTAAGAGGGTCGCGGGGTGGAAGAGATACGGCCACAGGATGCCGATCACCAGACACATCGAGGCGACGGGGATCAGGCCTGCTGGTTTATTCATTCGATTTCCAATGCACATCTTTTGTTCCTCCATTTCCATTCAATCCGTTATGCGATACCAGGTCATCACTGTCAGCTTGACGCCGACAATAGTCATGGCGACAGCGAAAAGGTCCCAACTCCAGACGTGGTTGACGTAAAAGCGATAGGCGAAGAGACAGATGGCCGTAATGCCGCCGATGATCCCGGCGAGACTCGTGGATTTGAGACGATGGTTAAGGAAACGTTCATCGACCAGCGTACGGACGGTAGGGATTTTCATTTTTTGCTCTCCAGAGTAAAAATCTGATCAGTGGAACAACCGAAAACGCGGGCGAATGTGAGCGCCAACGCCAGGCTCGGCACGTAACGGTCGCGCTCGATGGAATTGATGCTCTGGCGTGATACGCCCACCGCGTGGGCCAGTTGCTCCTGCGTCCATCCGCGGGCGCTGCGAAGCTCTTTGACGCGGTTCAGGATCTGTGGCATAACGTGTAAAGCAGACTTTCCATACTATAGGTCGGATTCTCGCCGATGTCAAGTCGGCTTGTCATTTTTATTCTGTGTTTAGAATGAATGACTTATGGGGAATAACCAAGCCCTCACGCCGCGGAAGTTGCCGGGCGGGTCGGCCTTGCCTTAGCTCGATCTGGAGCGTGGACGGGATGTTCCAGGGCAGGGACGGGCTTGGCTCGCATGGGCAAGAGCACGGAAACCGCATGGCGAAATTTTGCTCCGGTTACGTTGTGCAGTTCCGCCACCACAGCGGACTCCCGCACTTCGCCGAGTTGTTCTGATGCGGTTTGCGTTAGCGTGAGCCAGTCATGCCAATCGCCCAAAGCGTCTTGTATGCGCTTCATTCCGGCGATGAACTGTTCCGCTGTAGCGGAGGGCTCGGCGAACTCGGCTGCATAACGGGCGCGCTTGCTCAGGATTCTGTATTCGTGCAGCAGCGCTTCGGTGACCGGCGCGTCTCCCCGATCGTCTCTCCGGCGAATCTCCTCCAGCATCCCTCTGGCGACGGTCAAAGGATCCCGGCTCGTTTCCGGATTGAAGTTCTTCCCGGCGCGCTTCAGGCGCTTGCGAATCTCGCGGACGCCGTCCTCATCGACTGCCTTCCGTAGCTTCTTCTCCTGCTGCGCCCGGAGTTCGATCAGACGGTTCACGAGCTGGGTCTTGCGCCGTGGTTCTCCCGGAAGTTTCAAGCTGCGCAATGCAGCCAACTGGACGTCCAGATCGCGCACCTTGCCGGCACGCTTGCGAATCCGGCCCAGCAATTTGAGAAGCTTTTTTTGATTCCGGTCCAGTTTGGGCGAGAGCTCGCCCAGGAGTATTTGCAGGCGGCGCGTACCCGTGCGAAAACGGTGTACGTTCTCCGCCCGAGGTTTCGAGGAAAGCTTGACCAAGTCCTGTTCAAGCTTCTGAAAAACCACGCGGCTGCGCTTGGGCGCGATCGACATAACAAAGAAAAGAGAATCGAACCGGGAGTTGAAAATACAGGCTTACCTGCGAAAAGGCAACCCTGAAAAGCTCTTAATTTTAACATCCTGTTAACAGGATTCTGCTACCGTGGAGCACGAATGGCCTTTTCCGCATTACCTCGGCCTGATATGCCTGCTCCGCAACCCGTTGAAGCAACGAAGCTTAGCAGCCTCCCTCCAGCGGGAAGACAGGCCGAGCCTTTTCTTCGCGGGTCCCGCGGCGAAGCCGGCGACCGGGTGTTCAAAGTCGCCATGCTGCTGTGCGGTCTGGCTGTGCTGGCAACGCTGGGGGTGATTGTCTACGAATTAGTGTTGCGTTCCGGACCTTCCTGGCATGCCTTTGGATTTAAGTTCTTCGCCGGGCACGATTGGGATCCGGTGAACGAGCAATTCGGCGCGATGCCGTTCATTTACGGAACGTTGGTTTCTTCACTGCTCGCATTGCTCATCGCGGTGCCGCTGTCCATCGGAGTGGCGGTGTTCACCACCGAGATGTGTCCCAAAGGCTTGCGCGGCCCGCTCTCGTTCTTCGTGGAGTTGCTGGCCGCGATTCCGAGCGTGGTGTACGGGCTGTGGGCGATATTTGTGCTCGTTCCGATCCTGACCAACTACGTAGGACCGTTCCTGGCCCGAACGCTGGGCTGGACCGGTTTGTTTACCGGGCCGTTCTTCGGTCTTAGCATGCTAGCCGCCGGAATCATTCTGGCGATCATGATCATCCCAATTATTTCTTCGATCACGCGCGAAGTGCTGATGGTGGTGCCACAGCACCAGCGGGAGGCCGCACTCGCGCTGGGCGCCACGCGATGGGAAATGATTCGTGTCGGAGTGCTGCGCAACGCGCGCGCCGGCATCATGGGCGGCATCATCCTGGGCCTGGGCCGTGCCTTGGGAGAAACCATGGCCGTGACCATGGTCATCGGAAGCAATCCGCAGATCGTGAAATCCCTGTTTGCGCCGGCGGATAGCATGGCCAGCGTGCTGGCCACCCAGTTCAGCGAGGCGACCGGCGACGTCTACCTGTCGGCCCTGATTGAGATTGGTCTGGCTTTGTTTCTGGTTACGATCATAGTCAACGCGCTGGCACGATTGCTGGTCTGGACAGTCACCCGCGGCCAGCCTGCGAGGGCAAATGCCTGAGTCCACCCATACTTCCGCGCTGCACACTGTCCCGCCCATCGCTTTGCGGCGCCGCATAACCGACCATGTCATGACCGGCGCGGCGGTACTGACGGTCATCCTGGTGCTGGTGCCGTTGTTTGCGATCTTTACCTATCTTGTCTATCGCGGCGTCGGGTCGATCAACTGGGCCTTTTTCACCCAGGTCCCGAGGCCGGTCGGCGAGGCGGGCGGAGGAATGGCCAATGCAATCGTGGGCTCGATCATCATCCTGGGAATCGCAAGCCTGATCGGCGTTCCGCTGGGGATCGGCGCCGGCATCTACCTCGCGGAGTTCGGCCGCAATCGCTTGGGCGACGCCATCCGCTTCACTGCTGACGTTCTGAATGGCGTGCCGTCGATTGTGATCGGCATCGTGGCCTACTCGATCGTCGTTCTCTCCCAGAAGCACTTTTCCGCATTGGCGGGCGCGGTGGCCTTGGCCATCATGATGATTCCCATCATCTCGCGCACCACTGAAGAGATGCTTCTGCTGGTGCCGCAGGCTTTGCGCGAGGCCGCGTACGGACTGGGCATTCCGCGCTGGCGGACCACGCTTTCCATCACGCTGCGCACTGCGACCTCCGGCGTGATTACCGGAGTCATGCTGGCCTTTGCCCGGGTCGCGGGCGAGACTGCGCCGTTGCTCTTCACCGCGCTCGGGAATCAATACTGGAGTCTGAAACTCAACGAGCCTACCGCCGCGCTGCCGCTGCAGATTTACACTTACGCCCTTTCACCTTACGACGATTGGCATAGGCAGGCATGGGCGGGATCGCTCGTCCTCATCGTTCTCATCGTCACGGCGGTCGCGGCCGTGCGCTTTGCCGTACGCCGTGGTACCTTCGGAGCGGCATAGTCTATGGGTGTTGGAATCCAAGTCGACAACCTGAATGCCTGGTACGGCAAGACCCAGGCGTTGTACGACATTAAGTTGGCGGTGGCGGCCAACCACGCCACGGCGCTGATTGGGCCCTCGGGCTGCGGCAAGTCGACCTTCATCCGCTGCCTGAACCGCATGCACGAAACCATCCCTGAGGCGCGAGTCACGGGCAGTGTCCGCATCGGCGAAATCAACGCCTACAACGGCACTTCGGCCACGCAGCTTCGCCGCCGGGTTGGCATGGTCTTTCAAAAAGCGAATCCCTTTCCCACCATGTCGATTTACGACAACGTTGCCTCCGGATTGAAGCTCAACGGTTTTCGCGACCACCGCAAGCTCGACGAGATCGTGCACCGCTCCCTCGACTCCGCCGCGCTGTGGGACGAAGTGAAGGATCACGTTCACAAGAAATCTGGCGCCAGCCTTTCCGGCGGCCAACAGCAGCGCCTGTGCATCGCCCGCGCTCTGGCGGTCGAGCCCGAGGTCCTGCTGATGGATGAACCCTGCTCGGCGCTCGATCCCATCTCCACCGGCAAGATCGAGGAGTTGATCTTTCAGCTTAAAGAGCGGTATACGATAGTAATAGTGACGCACAACATGCAGCAGGCCGCCCGCGTCGCCGAGTTTACCGGATTTTTCCTGTTAGGCCGGATGATTGAGTTCGATAAGACGGAAAAAATCTTCACCAAACCGTCAGACAAAAAGACGGAAGATTACATCACAGGCAGATTTGGATAAAGCAGGTTTGGATAGGGCAGATTTTAACAAGGAAGGTTCGGATAATGCGTACGCGTTTTCAGCAAGGGCTCGACGATCTGCGCCAGCGGTTGCTCCGCATGGGAGGACTAGCGGAACAGGCCGTGGATCGCGCGCGGCAGGCCTACGTCGATCGCGACCTCGCCCGCTGTCATTTGGTTCTCGAAGGCGAGAGCCTCATCAACACCGCGGAACGTGAGATCGACGAGGCCGCCTTCGACCTGCTCGCTATGCAGCAGCCCATGGCGGTCGATCTGCGCTTCATCCTCGCTGTAACCAAGATCAATTCTGACCTGGAGCGCGTTGGCGACCAGGCCGTCAACATAGCCGAGCGTGTGATGGACATGACGGAGCTGCCCGCGGCGGATTTGCCGGTTGACATCGGGCGCATGGGCGCGGCCGTCAGCGCCATGGTGCGTCGCGCCCTGGAGTCGTTTATCGAAGGCAAGGCCGAGCTCGCCCAAGCCGTGCTCGAAATGGATAGCGTGGTCGATCGCATGAAGGACGATGCGTTCATTCAGTTGGTGAAGACGATGAACCAGCGTCCGGAAGTGGTCCGGCAGGCCCTCGATGCGCTACTCGTGGCCCGTAATCTGGAGCGCGTCGCCGACCACGCCACCAACATCGCCGAAGATGTCATCTTCTGGGTGCAAGGCGCCGACGTCCGCCACAACGTGACCACGGAAGAGCATTCCGAGCACTCCCCCAGTCACGAAGCCCCGACGCGCGCCTCAGGAGCTTAAGCCAGTTTCATTGGTCGCAGTACGCTCGGGACTGTCATCCCGACCGGAGCTTCCCATTCCTGAAGGGAAGGGGAAGTGGAGTCGAGGGACCCGCTGTTCTTTTACTGGTTCGTCTCCTTTGACCGCAGCGTCCCACGTCAATTACGCTCATCTTTCTCCACCTGTTGCAGATCAATCCCCGCGGAGGCCCCTTGACCCGATTTTCCCGTATTGCTCCCCTGGCCGCGTTTCTTGCCTTTCAGGTTGCGACTCCGTTCGCGCAAGAGCAGCCAGCAGCTTCATCGATTTCCTTGCCCACCAGCAAGACTTTGACCGTTCCCACTCCCGGCCGAGTCGGCAGCACCAACAGCTTTCCCGCCACCATTGCGATCAGCCCTGATGGCCGCTACGCCGCCTTGCTGAACGATGGCTACGGCACTCAGGAATCCATGGCCATGCAATCGATTGCGATTCTCGATCTCAAGACCAATCAAATCACCGACTACCCGGACAAGCGTTTCAGCGAGGAGGAGCGCGTGCACCAGAGTTATTTCCTCGGTTTGGTCTTCAGCTCCGATGGTAAGCACCTCTACGCGTCGGTCGGTTCCGTTACCGATCCGACCGGAGAGAAGTCAGGAAACACCGGCAACGGAATCGCGGTTTATAGCTTCACAGACGGCAAGGTGGCGCCTGAGCGCTTCGTCGCTATCGCGCCCCAGGCGCTCGCTGCCAGGAAAAAGGTCGCTATTGCTTTGCGCCAGACGCCGGCGGGAACGGCGATCTCTTATCCCGCAGGATTGACGCTGGTTCCCGCCTCAGGTCGGGACCGCCTCCTCGTGGCGAACAATCTTTCCGACAATGTCGTTTTGCTCGATGTCGCGACCGGCAAGGTGCTCGAGCGCTTCGACCTGAGCACGAGTGATCTAGTGCCGTCGTCGTTCCCCTACACCTGCGTCGCCACGCGCGATGGCCGCCGTGCCTGGTGCAGCCTGTGGAATGCATCGCGCATCGCCGAACTGGATCTGACCACCGGCAAAGTCGTTCGCTGGATCAAGTTGCACGAACCTGACGATCCCGTCGCTCCGGGCTCGCATCCCACCGCAATGCTGCTCAGCCCCGACGAGAAGTTGCTCTACGTGGCCTTGTCAAATGCGGACGCAGTTGCCGTGGTTTCCACTGAGAGCGGCCAGATACGCGCACTGCTGAACACGATAGTTCGCAATCAAGAGTTCGCCGGAACTTATCCCAGTGCTTTGGCGCAGTCCACGGACGGCAAGCGCCTATTCGTGGCCGACGCTTCCACCAATGCGGTCGCCGTGTTTGACACCTCGGATCTCATCGCGAGGGATACCTCACTCGCACTCGGCTTCATCCCCACCGACTGGTACCCCAGCGCCCTTGCCGTTCAAGGCGACGATCTCCTCATCGCCACCGCCAAAGGCCAAGGCACGCGCCCCAACCCGGGCCCAGGCAAGACTCCGTATGAGATCAGGCACCACGAACATCCCTACATTCCCACACTGCTGCGGGGTTCGATCGCGCGGCTCAACATTCCCTCCACACTCGGCAAGCTCGACGAACTCTCCCGCGTCGTCGAGCACGACAATCTCCTGCACAACAATCCCGGAACGATTCAGTTCGCCGGCGGCAAGAATCCCATCCAGCACGTGATCTACGTCATCAAGGAAAACCGTACCTATGACCAGATTCTCGGAGACCTGAAACCTGGCGACGGCGACCCCTCGCTCACCATGTACGGCGCCGACATCACTCCCAACGAACACAAGCTCGCATTGCAATTCGGCGTGCTCGACAATTTCTATGACAGTGGAGAAGTTTCCGGCGACGGCCATCTCTGGTCAACCGCAGCCATCACCAGCGACTACAACGAAAAAACCTGGCAGATCGCCTACCGCGGCAAAGAGCGAACCTACGACTTCCAGGGCACGGTCGCCGATGAATTTCCCCTCGAGCACAACCAGCCGGATATCGATGATCCTGGCACCGGCTTTCTCTGGGACAACGTCGCCCACCACGGCCTCACCTATCGCGACTACGGCGAATTCGTGAATGCCGCGTGGTGCAACAAAACCCGCAAGGCATCGAGCCCGAAGCAGGGAATTCCTTCGGCGCAGGAAGTGCCGTGCCCGCGCACCGAACTTCACCATGGAGACCCTCTTCCGCCAAATGTTGGCGATCCGCACGCCGGCCCCAGCCCGTTCCCGTGGGCCGTGCCTC
The DNA here is from genome assembly GCA_049583505.1 of Candidatus Sulfotelmatobacter sp. GTDB lineage: Bacteria > Acidobacteriota > Terriglobia > Terriglobales > Acidobacteriaceae > Sulfotelmatobacter. The sequence goes on along the minus strand of JBAUVZ010000294.1, from coordinate 3,170 downwards.
TGTTCAACGGTGTGAAGCCCACCAAGGCGGCGCTGCGCGGTCACTTCGACCCGCTGTTCCCCGATTTCAACACGGACTATCCCGACCAGCTCCGCGCCGACGAGTTCCTGAATGAATTCGCGGCTTATTCTCGGGCTCGCGAAGCAAACGAGGGCCCTGAATTCCAGTTGCCTCAATTCATCCTGCTCTATCTTCCCGACGATCACACCGGCGGCACCCGGCCCAACCTGCCCCGCCCGGCAGCCTCGGTCGCCGACAACGATCTGGCTCTCGGCCGCGTGGTCGATGCTGTCTCTCACAGCCCGTATTGGGACGACACCGCCATCTTCGTCCTCGAGGACGACGCCCAAGACGGCGGCGACCACGTTGACGCCCACCGCTCCATCGCCTTCGTAGTCAGTAAGTATTCGCCGGGAACGTCGGCCGAGCCCTACGTCGAACACCGCTTCTACACGACAGTCAATATGATTCACACCATGGAAATGCTGCTAAGCCTGCCACCCATGAACCAGAACGACGCCTACGCCCCGGCCATGGGACCAATGTTCTCCGGAGCAGGCACCCAGCCCGCATTCAATGCAGACTACCGCAACCTGAAGAACGGCCTGATCTACGAAACCAATAAGCGTGACGCCCGAGGTGCAAGCGAGTCGGCGAAGATGGATTTCTCCCGCCCGGACGCCGCCGGAGCCGCGAATCTGAATGAAGTTCTCTGGCGCGACCAGAAAGGCGACGCACCCGTGCCCACGCCCAAGCACACAGTTTTTCCGGCAGGCGCCGACTAGAACCGGATTAGGGGCGAAGCGACATCCCCAGGTCCCCAACCACTGTTCGGCATCAAGTGGAACGCCCAACTTGTCCAAATAATCAAAATTCCTCCGCGAGACTCTAACCCAGAACGGGAAAATACAGCAACGCCGTCAAATTGGGACGCCCTACCCAAGTCTGAACTAATTTAACTGTTTGCCGATAGATCTGAATGAGCGCAGTTATGCCCGAGTTCCGGACGCCGGTGATGACCTTGGTAGAAGCGTCGTGGCAAGACCAACGTGGAGCTTTGCAAACCGTTGACGCGCGCATGGAAGACAAGTCTCCCGGGGGCGCATGTATACGGGTCAAGACACCAATCGGCGTGGGATCAAAGCTCAGAATTCAGTGGCGCTTCGAGCAGTTCTCTGGCACTGCCCGGTATTGCCGCAGCGAGGGGAGGGAATACGTCGTAGGCATTCAGCGGGACACTACGAGGAGTTCGATTCCCAACCAGCCCGCTCCCGTGGATGTCCCACCGCTGGAAGACGTGAGCAGCAGCGATCTCCTGCGTCCGACAGTCAAAACCCCAAGCCTGCCGGCTCGGCAGGAAAGCAAGTCGAACGAAATTCCCATAGCCGAGCCGGAAGTGGAAAGTGCGCCCATGGTACCCACCGCGACCACCGCGGTCGCGGGGCCTGCAAGCGGGGTTGTTTACGAAATGGACGAGCGGGACAGGCTCCTTATTTCGGAGCTCCAGGAATTTGACGCTCTTCAACGGACTCAATTCCAGACGAAAAGCCTTCCAAAAGGAAGGGAATCCGGCAAGGAAAGGAAACATATGCGACCCAAATGGCTCGAACTACCCTGGCACGATAAACAGGAAGGCCTCAGTGTAGACGGCCCGGGAAACGGCGAAGCAAGCGACGATGGAAACAGCAACGGCAAGAGCGAGAAGGAGAAATATATGCCCCACCTAACTCAACCCAGGGAAAAGGCGCCTGTCCATTCTGCGCGAGAGGTCCCAAACTTCCAAGTCGAACTGTTGCCCATGGAAGATATCTACCGCGCGGCCGGGATCATGAATCCGCGGAGGGGATTCAGCATAAACAAAGTGGTGGACATGCTTCACAGCGAGCACATCTGCGGTTTATCAAAGGAGATGAAGCGGGCTGCGTTGCTGATGGCTCTCGATGCTGCCGGCATGCTAATCAACCAGGTCCAGCAGGACGCGAAAGCGCGTCAGGATGCCCTGGATGCCTACGAGGCCGAACAGAGGAAGCAGGTCGAGGCAGAATGGGCACGGAAGGCGGAAGAAGTTATCCAAATTCAGGCGGAACTGGAGAGCATAAAAGCCCACTACATGGCACGTATCGGTCGCAACCTCGAGCGTGTAGCGCGTGAAAAAGCCACGTTTAACAGTTGGCTCACGTTGAAGCAGCAGGAGTGCCAAAGCATGGCTGAAGCCGTGGAACTGTGTTTGAAATCGGCTGTCTCCCATAGTCCTTCGCCCTCAGATGTCGGCATGGTAAAAACTGCCCACGCTGCGGGCGTCGGCGCTAAGCCAGCGTAGGTCCGTCACTGACCGAGGCGTAATCGCGCCCTGATTGAAGCCGAATGGGCGTTCATCCGCTACCCAACTTGGCCTCCGCTCCCCTCCGCTTTACACTAGATGTGTGAAGATCGCGCTCGGCCAAATCAATCCCACGGTCGGAGATTTCTCCGGCAATCGGACTAAGATCATCGAGTTTTCCCGTCGCGCGCAAGCCAGCGGCGCCGGGCTGATCCTGTTCCCTGAGTTGTCGGTCTGCGGCTACCCGCCCCGCGATCTGGTCGAGCGTCCATCCTTCGTCGCGCGCAATCGTGAGACCGTCGAGCAGATCGCAGCCGAGACCCGCGGCATCGCCGTCATCTGCGGTTTAGTCACTCCCGCGCACTCAGAGACCGGCAAGTCCGTCATGAATTCCGCCGCGCTGTTGCAGGATGGCAAAATCGCCTTCCTGCAATCCAAGATGCTCCTCCCCACCTACGACGTTTTCGACGAAATGCGCAACTTCGCGCCCGCCAAGAGTCAGGACTTGTTCTCCTTCTGTGGCAGCCAAATGGCGCTCACCATCTGCGAAGACGCATGGAACGACAAGCTGTTCTGGCCCAAGCGCCTGTACACGGTCGATCCCATCGAGGCTCTGGTCCGCGCCGGCGGAAACTTCGTGCTCAATATTTCCTCATCGCCCTTCTGGATCGGCAAGCGCGAACTGCGCCGCGACATGCTGGTCTCGATTGCCCACCATCACAAGGTTCCGGTCGCGATGGTCAACCAAGTCGGAGGCAATGACAGCCTGGTCTTCGACGGCTCCAGCCTGGTGCTCAATCCGGAAGGCGAGATCATCGCACAGGGACGCTCGTTCGAAGAGGATCTCATC
>JBAUVZ010000293.1:0-2291 GCA_049583505.1 Candidatus Sulfotelmatobacter sp. | reverse complement strand
ACGCGGTGCGGGAGAAGAAGCTCACCAACATGCGGGCATCGACGGCCGACGAGGCCATCCGGCTGGTGCCGTTCCGGCAGTTGAATCTGGAGCAGGCCATCGAATTCATTGCGGATGATGAATTCGTAGAAATCACTCCCAAATCGCTGCGGCTGCGAAAGAAAGTCCTGCAGGCGAACAAGCGCAAGAAGAGCGCGATGGCGACGGTGGAAGAAGGGTGAAGTCCGGCGGTCAAGCGGACGGGTGCTGCCAGGTTCCGGCTCGATTCGATTCGACATGCCCGACTTAGCATGCTCGATTTAACATACTTGATTTAACGTACTTCATTTAACAAGCCCAGTTTGACAAACCTGCTATACTTCTGGCCGCATTCGACTGTTCGCCAGCTCCGGTCCCGATTTTCAGGAAGGTGTCCCCGACCTGCCAGTCCGCCGCATCGAGCTTGCACTTTGACAGCTCAATGCAGAGGCAGATGCGTGAAGAATATTTTTGTGGGGAACTTGAGCTTTAACACATCGGAAGATGAACTGCGGCAGATGTTCGAACCGTTCGGGCAAGTGGACCGGGTCAGCATCATGACGGACCGCGATACCGGACGGTCGCGCGGGTTCGGCTTTGTGGAAATGGCCAGTAATGAGGACGGAGACAAGGCCATTACTGCGCTGAACGGTTCGCAGGTAGGCGGACGCACACTCAACGTGAACGAGGCACGCCCCAAAACCGAGCATGCCGGAGGCGGTGGACGCGATCGCGGAGGCCGAGGCGGAGATCGCGGCGGAGACCGTGGCGGCCGCGGCGGTGGCGGCGGAGGACGAGGCCGCTGGTGAGAGCTTAGAGTTGGAACGAGCGCGGACGCTGGGTTTCGCGACTGCGGCCCTGTTTTCGCGCCGCGTTCCAAGGACGATGGCCCTCCGAGGGCTCACATTGCTGCCGCTCAACCCTCCCATGTAAACTGAAGCTGCGCGCCCGTAGCTCAGATGGATAGAGCGATTGCCTCCGGAGCAATAGGTCGGGAGTTCGAATCTCTCCGGGCGCACCATATTTTCGGCACGTTGGAGTGCCTCTCTCGTCAAGGGATAATTACCAATCGCGATTACGCTCATTAATCCAAATTGAGCATTTCTCAATGAGCGTAAACGTCTGTTTGCAACAATTACCGTGAATTGACTCACTCAGCCGAGGCCCAGGTAAGCCGAATCACTATGGTCGTAGCGAGGGTCAGGATAAAGCACGCAAATTGAGGATGAGCGGCCCAGACGATCTGCCCGAGGCCGAAGACCCATGACCCTAACCCAACCGCAGTTCCAATAAGAGTAGCGATCAGAGAAGCTTTCAGAGTTTCCATAACCCACCTTACGCGGCGGCTTCGAACGACTCATCCTATTCGCGATGCCAGACGACTTTCAGTGATCTCAATCACATCAGTTTGGGCTGACTGTCGCAAAATCGCCTTATTACTTAATGGCCCCGGACCGGCCAATTCTCAACGAGTGTAAACGCTGTTAACATCGACTACCTATCGGTCGTCCTATAAGCCGAGGTTCATGGCGTTAGATGGGTCAGCAGCACGATGTCCGCTTCCCCCTTACCCACTGCCGCGTAGATAGATTTTCCATCCGGCGCCCAGGAGACTCGCCGCGCAATGAACGTGGCTTGGTGACCGAAATCGGTCACCGGTCTCAGACTGCCGGTGTCAGTTGCCACCGTCCACATGTTGGTCGTCAGTCTGTCAATCAGCAGGACGACAAGGAACTTCCCATCCGGGGAGAGTACGGGTTGCATGAGCAAAGACGATGATAGGCGCGAGCCCGCGAGCCGGGCCAACACTTTGTTTGGACCGTTGTCAGGCTTGGCCACGTGGATTTCGATGTCCGAAAAACCGTTCACACCCGCCAGGGCTACGACGTAGTAGAGCGTTCCGTCTGCCGCGACGGCCGGTCCGCGGCCATCCGGCTTGCGGTAAGTCACCGAGAAGATATAATTCCCGCGTACGACAACCCATGCGGCATGTAATGGCGCTTCGCATTTCCAAAGCGGTTCTCGTTTTTGCAATCGCACTTTTCTACACGATTCTGGTCCTAAACAACATCACGGATTACGGCTCCAACTACGAGTTTGTCCGCCACGTCCTGATGATGGACTCAACCTTTCCGGGGAACCACGGCATGTGGCGCGCCGTCAATTCGCCGCTAGTACATACGGTCTTCTACATCGGCATCATCGCCTGGGAATCAGTCACTATGCTTCTATGCTGGTGGGCTGGTGTTCGGTTGCTGAAATCGTATCGTGCG
>JBAUVZ010000292.1:0-3482 GCA_049583505.1 Candidatus Sulfotelmatobacter sp. | reverse complement strand
GAAAGCGATTCATTAGAATCGCTTCGGGAGTTTCCCTATCAACTGCCAGTTCAGGTCCGTCCTCCTCCGAGTCCATCGCAACGGTCATGCGGCGCTCGAGTTTTGAGCACGAACTTAGAAAGTTGTTTCTCAGGATTCGAAACATCCATGCCCGGAAATTGGTGCCTGACTGAAACGATGCGAAACTGCGTAAAGCCTTGAGATAGGTCTCTTGTACGAGATCTTCGGCATCGTTTAAATCGTGCGCCAGCCAGCGCGCGAAGTTATAAAGGGCATCGAACAGGGGCATGGCTAACTCCTCGAACCCTGCCGACAGTCGATCGTCCTGGGAGGACGAAGCCCCGAATCGGAGCATCCCTTGTGAGCTAAGTCCAATATTCCCCATTTGCCTTCTCCTGAAATCAGCTCGAACTCCGGCTGCAGCCGAATCTGACGTGCAAGTCGTTCGGCGTCAATCGACTGAGGACGGGTGGCGCAACTCTAGATTTCGTCAGAGGATGCCCAATCTTTGAAGTTGAGCTGTTCGGCCATAAACGTGTTAGCTCGCACAAGACCGACACCACGACTTCGCAGTTCCTTGAGGAGTACGATCCCTGCGGCATCCGCAAATGAAACGTCCGCCAGCTCAAGGGACAATTGAACATCTTCGGCGAAGGTATGTATATCGCACGCTCTGCGGAGCTCCTCGACAAAGGAGCCCGTTATCCGGCCTTCTACCCGAAGGGTTACGGCCCTTCTTGACGATTCCACAATTGTTACCCTCAGCATCGCGGTTCCCTGATCTCCTTGGACTTGATAAGGCAATTGACAGGCCCTTCACAAAATCAGGCCTCGGTGGGAGCTGTCTCCCCGGACCCGCCGAGGCCGCTTGGACCAATATTTATCTGGAATCAATAAGTTGCGAAGGCTTGCCGCCATCGGTTGGCCATCCGCCTCCCGTGGTGCTCAGACTGCTGTCTCCTCCAGGGCCCAGGACTGAAAGGCGGAACCACCACATACGGTAATCACGGGCAAGGTTGGTGTAGGAGGAATCACGATGGGCGGTGACGAGATCCCTTGATGCCGAGCTTATCCATCCGATGGCGAAGCGTGTTTGGATGGAGGCTCAAGATCTTCGCCGCCCCTTTTGGACCATCCACCACTCCACCGGTATGTTGAAGGGCGGCGAGAATGTGGTTTCGATCTACCTCGTCCAGCGTTTGGAGTAGTCTTGGAGACTCGAGGCCAGCCTGCCGATGCTCGGGAGCATCCGTCTCAGGAGCCTCCATGCCTTTTGTAGAGGCGGTAAGCGGCATAAGGTCGCGGTCCAGCCGGACAGTCGGACCCACCGATAAGACGACTGCACGCTCGATCACGTTCTGCAGCTCCCGAATGTTTCCGGGCCAGGGATAGTTCATCAGGTTCTCCATCGATTCCCGTGAAACGCCCTCGATCTGCTTCCCTAACCGCTTGGAGAATCGGGATATGCAGAAAGCCACTAACTGGGGTATGTCAGATCGGCGTTCTCGCAAAGGGGGAAGCTCAATGGGAAAAACGTTGAGGCGGTAGAAGAGGTCTGACCGGAAGCGTCCCGCCTGGACTGCTTCGTGGAGGTTGCGGTTGGTGGCGGCAATCACGCGCACGTCGACGTGCAAAGAGCGGCTGCTCCCTACTGGCTCAAACTCATGCTCTTGCAGAACGCGGAGCAGCTTCACCTGCGTCTCCAGGAACAGCTCCCCGATTTCGTCCAGGAAGATCGTGCCGCCGTGAGCAAGCTCGAAGCGGCCGATGCGCCGCTCCAGAGCTCCCGTGAAGGCCCCCTTCGTATGGCCAAAGAGTTCGCTCTCCACCAGACCAGCCGAGATGGCGCTACAGTTCACGTTCACCAGGGCACGGCCGTTGCGGGAGCTGCGGCCGTGGATCGCGCGCGCAATGAGTTCCTTCCCCGTCCCCGTTTCCCCGTAAATGAGCACGGTTGAATCTGTAGGAGCGACCTGATCGACGGCGTGGAGAGCCTTGAGGAGTGCCGGACTATTGCCTACGATCTCCTCGAAGTTGTGCTCCGTGCGCAGTTCCTCCTGGAGATAAACGTTTTCCTTCTCCAACCTAGCCTTCAGGCTGTCAATTTCCTGGTAGGACTGCATATTCTGAATCGCCAATGCGACCTGATTCGCCACTTCCTGCAAGAACACGGCGTCCTCATCCGAATACCTATCCCTTTCCTGGCTCACAACGCTGAGCAGTCCGATACACTTTCCCCGAAGAGCCAGGGGTACGACGCACATCGACTTGATACCCTCTGCGGCGAGGCGGCGCTCATTGGGATACTGCTGCTCGTTTTCAAGATCGCGCCGCACGAGAGGTCGCAGATGCTCGAACACCCAACTGCCGCAGGTCTCGTCGCGGCTAAACTCCAGTCCCGTCTGAAAGTAATCCGAGAGCAGCTCTCCCTCCACGGCGAGGAAACGGAATGAGTCTCTCTCCGGCTGATAGAGGGTAATCGCGCATCGGTCGAACGGGAAGACAGGACGCAAGGCCTCGGAAATGGAATGCAGGAGTGCCTGCTGGGTCAGATTCGTGATGATGGCATTGTTGATCTGAAGCAGGATGCGGTTCTTCTCTTCACTTTTGCGCAGCGCCGCTTCCGCGTGTTTCTGGTCCTCGATGTCGTGAAGCGTCCCATACCACTTAACGATGTTTCCCTTATCGTCTCGCAGGGGCACTTGGCGGACCAGGTACCAGCGATATTTTCCGTCCGCCCGCCGACGGCGTACTTCTACCTCGAGAGGTTCTCCACTCGCCAACGCCGCCCGCCACTTGTCCACTGTCCGGTCGGCATCTTCGGGATGGACGAAGTCACTCCACCCCCAGCCCAGCAATTGCTCCCTGGAGAAGCCCGTGTCGTCCAGTAAACTTTGACTTAGAAAATCCACGGAGCCATCAGGTAGAGCGCTCACGACGAAAGCCGGAATGGTTTCGATAATAGTGCGGAGTTCCCTTTCGCTTTTGCGGAGCGCCGCTTCCGCTTCTTTCCGATCCGTGATGTCCTCGGAAAGCGCCATGATAAATCGCGGCATGCTTTCAGTACCTGGAACCAAAGAAACGTTGTTGCTGACCCACCGCAGGGTGCCATCTTTGCGTCGATATTGTTTCTCGATCTGAAACTGTTGTCGCTTTCCCTATAACAGCTCGCTGATCAACTCCCAGTTGGCGTCGCGATAATCTTCTTCGGTGATCTCCAGAAAAGTGAGCTTGCGGAGTTCCTCTTCGGTGTAGCCCAACATTTTCTCGTAGGCGCGATTCACCGCCAGGAAGCGTCCGTTGAGATCTGTAAGCGCCACGCCGATGGCCGAATTCTCATACACGGACCGCCACCGCTCCTCGCTCTTCCGCAGCGCCGATTCCGCCTGTTTCCGTTCCGTGATGTCGATAAAGGTGATCACGGCGCCCAGGGTTTTACCTTCGCGAACGACAATATGGGACCAAAATTCCACAGGAAAGCT
>JBAUVZ010000291.1:0-7381 GCA_049583505.1 Candidatus Sulfotelmatobacter sp. | reverse complement strand
GGCACGGCTAAAGCCGTGCCCTGATACGAACCTATTTTCTTGCGCCTTGTGTGAAAATTCTGGGTGAACTTCGGGCTCTCGTGGTTAGATAGATGGCGATGAGATATTGCCGCTTTCAGCTGAAGGGTGAGGCTCACTACGGGCTGGTCGAGTCGGTTGTCGGGCGCGAGACGATCCTGAGGATCCTGCTTACAGCTCCAGAAGAGTCCGACGGCGACGTGGAAGGGCTGCGCACGCGCCGGATCGAACCGATTGCTCTGGACGAGGCGGCGCTGCTGCCTCCGGTACGGCCCTCGAAGATCGTGTGCGTGGGCCGCAACTACCGGGAACACGCCGCAGAGCTTGGTCACGAGGTGCCCAAGGAACCGCTGCTGTTTTTCAAGCCGAGTTCAGCGCTGCTCGCGCCTGGCGGGATCGTACGGCGGCCAAGGACTTCGGAGCGCGTCGACTATGAAGGTGAGCTGTGCGTGGTGATCGGCAAAACCTGCTATCAGCCACCGGCGGATGAAGACGTGCGGCCATACATCCTCGGCTACACATGCCTGAACGATGTAACGGCGCGCGACTGGCAGAATAAAGACGGGCAGTGGGCGCGGGCCAAGGGGTTTGACACATCCTGCCCGGTGGGGCCGGTGGTGGCGGATGGGCTTGATCTTGATCCCTGGGCCGGCGTTGGGGTGGGGACGCGCATCAATGGCGTCGTGCGGCAGTCGGGCAATACTCGAGATTTCATCTTTCCGCTGGACGTTGTCATCCGGTATATCGCGCAGGTCATGACTCTTTTTCCCGGCGATCTCATTGCTACGGGGACGCCGCAGGGCGTCGGACCCGTCGTGGCGGGAGATGTGATGGAGATCATCGTGGAAGGCGTGGGCACGCTAAGGAATTCTGTGGCGGACGAATAGCGGAATTACGTCCGAGGTTTGCACCGGCATGAGCGATGATTTTGAGGCGGTTCCGGGTGTCTCGGCTGCTGCGATCCGCAGGATGTCCGATGGAGAAATGGTTTTTAGCCGAGCTAGTGCCGAGGGCTTGATTCAGGAGTGCACTGCCGCACAGATTGCCGTGTTAGGCGTGGAGATATTCCCAGGACTTAACGTTTCGACCTACGATTTGTTCTTGAAAAATGATCCTAAAGAGGGAAGTTGGCCTCAGTATGTAAGGGTGAATAATGTGCTCGCCGAGGATTTCCTAAGAAATAATCCCACACCCGGCGATAGCGAATGCGTCCTGACGACCGATTCCTGGCGGGAGTTCCTCCAGATTCAGGAGTTTCGTCGCAACTCTAGCTAACGGAACTGCGGTCCTATTGGAGCCTGAAGCGCTCTCTCATCAGGCGCTGCAGGCGGGGTTTGTAGAGCAGATCGTAAGCCAGCTCTTTGTCGGGAAACATGGCCAGCGCGGCGCGTTTGGCGCCTGCCGCGAGTTCGGAGGCCTCTTCCACTGTCAGGCCGGGGTCCTGGCTAATCACCGATGTTACCATGCTCATCATGACTTGCAGGCGGCGGATTCTTCGGGCCTCGTCTGCATCTTCATCCTGCGCGCCTTTAACTCTCTCTGGCGCGAGGAGTGGATTCTTTTCATGAGCCGCTGATTCGCCGATGTTCATGCTGGCCCCTTTTTTCGTCTCACAGCTTCTTCATCCACACCGCTTTGGATGTTGTTGTCGCAGCCCCGGTCGCGGCCGTTTCTAGCATTCTCCGCCAATCGGGACAGAAAACAACTGCCCGAAAGTGCTGGCTTGGTCACTAACGTCATCACAAGTTCTGCGGGCTCGCGGAAATTGGAAGCTTGAAGTGCAATCGGAGATTAGGAGATGCAGGCGCAATGGCCGAAAAGTGGCGCATTCCTGCCACGGAAAGACATGGGTCTTCGTTATTTCGGTTTGGATTACTGTTTGGCAGCCTGCTCGACATCGCTTTTCAGCAGGCTGACTTCGATGCGAGTACCGACGGTGTGTTTTTCCTCGGAAGCGTTGCCCATCCCGATCACGTAGATGCGGTAGGCCGGAACCTCGTGGTTCAACACCAAATAACGCTCCACCGAATCCGCCATCTTCTTGGAGTTGGCGATCGCAGCCTGGCCGTGGCCTGCGGAGAAGCCCTGTACTTCGATGATGTAACCGTGCTGACCCTTCACGTGAGCGGCTAACTCATCGAGCGCGTCCTTGGCCTGCTTGCTCAATACGGTCTGGCCGGGACGGAAACGAATCTCGGTCTGAGGGCCGGACTTGAACTGATCGATGTTGCCAACCACGGTCTCGTCGCTGCCGACGCGGGAGTCAAGGGTGGCGACCGTCTGCTGGGCCATCTGAACCTTATTGGCAGCGTCTTGCGCATGTTCATCGGCGAGGCTGGTCTTGGCGGAAACCATCTGAATGCCGTGCTGGGCACGGGTATCGACATCCCCGATCATTCTGGCGCTATCCGCGGTCAGCTCATCGAGTTCGTTGACCCGGTCCTGGATGGGCTGAACATGCCGCCGAACGTACTGCTTGCTGGCGAATGGGTGCAGAAGGAGCCAGGCGATGCCGGGCTCATCGCCATCCCACCAGTCCTGGCGTGGGACAGGCTGCAACGGTTCATCACCGCTGGCTGTCGCGGGCTGTGAAGCGGGAGCGCTTTGAGTCGCAGATGTTGCCGGCTGCGTGCTGGAACTTGAGGTGCTTTGCTGCGAGACCGCAGGCAGGGTAAGCCCCATGAACAACAGCACGGTTATAAATAAGCGATTCGTCATATCAGCATTCCTTCCGAGTGAGGCCCTGAGAGCTCCACTCCCACCTAAATGCTAGTGCCGGCGACACATAGCCAAGAAGCCGTCAACTGAAGTTTTCAGTCCAGCAGGGGTATTGTAGCGCCAAAGCAGGGGAATGCCGACCAATAAATTTTGCTTGAGAGTGGCTCCTGGCTGGGCTGGACGGGCGGAACTGCGTAACACACGGGACGAAAAGCCTTTGACTTCGACCGGCCTTTTTTGCTGTACTTGAGCCATTCACCACGGTGAAGGAGTTCACCGCTAACCGCTGTCCCAACTCTTCATGCCGGGCACAGCTGATGACTCCTGACAAGCGGATTGTTTGTCGCGGAGTCATGGTACCGGCAAGGATCCGCAGAAAATGATCCGCAGAGCAGGTGGCACTGCATGAATGCTGCGACGGGTCTCCGCGCAACTTTACTTCTTGCCCTTGCGTGTCCCCCTGAACCGTGGACTTCGTTCGAATTAGAAGCGGCGGTCGGGCGGTAGAGATTTAGTATTGAATAGGAAAGGAACAAAGCGACTTGCTGAAATACCTGATGGTTGGTGTTGGAGGCTGTCTGGGGTCGGTTCTGCGCTTCTGGCTGGGCAGCTACATCGGCAACAAAATGGGAACGCGTTTTCCCTACGGAACGTTTGTGATCAACATCACGGGATCGTTTCTGATTGGCTTGGTCTTTGCTTTGTTGACGGCGAAAACTCATTGGAGTCCCAACTGGCGGTATCTGATTCCGATTGGTTTCATCGGAGGCTACACGACCTTCTCCAGCTTCGAGTTTGAGACACTGCGGACGATCCAGGATGGGCAGATCGGACTGGGGCTGCTCTACGTCGCGGCGAGCGTGGTTGTGGGGTTCGCCGCAGTATGGGGAGGCATGATCGCCGGACAGGCAATTCCATGAAGACGGGAGATTTTATCGGGAGTGGAGTTTCTGCTTGGTCAGAGAGGGCTTTAGTTTCAGGAGGGCAACGTGCTCACAGCGGGACCTGGTAAGAAGGTCGGCATCTACGTGGCTGAGGACCAGCAATACCACGGGAGCGCGGCCTATGCCGCTATTCTGGATTTTCTCTTCTTCCACGGCGTGGCAGGCGCGACGGTGACGCGCGGTATCGCCGGATTTGGTTCCGACCATCATCTGCACACGGATCGTCTCGTGGATTTGGCGACGCGCCTGCCAGTCAAGGTCGAATTCATCGAGACCGCTGAGAAAGTAGAGGAGCTACTCCCGAAATTGCACGCGATGGCCGGCACCGGACTGATTGAGATGCACGACACCACCATCGTCAAACCGGCGGAGAAGAAAGAAAAGCATCCTGCGCCGGGAGGGCCAGCGCTGAGGCGCGAGAGCAAAGCCAGGATGATGCGGATCTACATCGGCGAAAACGACAAGTGGAATGGCAAGCCGTTGTATGAGGCCATCGTGAGCGGCCTGCGGGCTCACGACATTGCCGGGGTAACGGTTTACCGAGGCATTCTGGGTTATGGCGCCAATCGCAGAATTCATAAGGACGCCAAGCTCAGCCTTTCCCACGATCGCCCCATCCTGCTGTCGGTGGTTGATACAGAGGAAAAGTTGAAGGCGTTCATGCCCATCCTCGACCAGATGGTGCAGCAAGGACTGGTCGTGTTATCCGACGCGGAAATCATCAAGTATGCCTACGACTATCAAAAGGCCGAGCGGAGGCAGGAGACACGGACATGAAACTCGAAGGGAAAGCCAAAATGCTGCGCATCCACTTTGGCGAGGATGACAAATGGCAGGGCAAGCCGCTCTACGAGGCGATCGTGGTCAAGTGCCGGGAACTCGACATCGCCGGTGCCACGGTTTTCCGCGGGATTGAAGGGTACGGAGCCAGCACGCTCATTCATAAGAAGCATCTGCTTTGGTCGTCCGACAGACCCATCATGGTGTCAGTAGTCGACACGGAACAGAACATCAGTAAGCTGCTGCCCGCGCTGGACGAGATGGTGGCTGAGGGGTTGATCGCGATGTCCGAAGTGGAAGTGATTCGCTATGTGCACCAGGATGGAGTGCGTTCTCCGGCCTCGTAACCTCCTGTGGTCATGCTAACTCAGAGGCTTGGACATCTTGACCAGATGGCAAGGCATTTTGGGAGGATGCTGATCGTCGGGAAAAGGCAGAGTTCCGCTTTCCACGTATCCGCGCCGCCGGTAGTATCCGGGTAGTTCCTTTCGCAGATTCACGGTCGTCAGGTCCATGAAAAGACAGCCGGCAGCACGGCAATAGTTTTCGGCGGCCTCAACCAGGCGAGATCCCATGCCGGTCCGCTGCCGCGTGGGATCGACCGCGAGCAAGCCAAAATATCCCCGTTCGCCGCGCAGCTCCACATAAACGCAGGCAATCAGGCCGCCGGCCTCTTCGGCCAGCAGGAATTTGCCCTTATCTAAAAGTGCCCGCACTTTTTCCGGGTTGGTGCGGTCCGCGTCAATGAAGAAGCGTTCGGGGCGGAATGCGGCGTTGACCACACGCGCGATGTTTTCGGCATCGGCGGGCTCGGCGGTGCGCGTTGTGATCTGGTTCACGCTAGTGCGAATTCACACTGTAGATAGTGTGGTGGCTGGGCACAAGAACTCCGACGACTGCACCGATCGGGAGACCGATAACGAGGCCGATCCCGGCATATCCGGCTCTACCGATGGATGGAAGGCAGAACGATGGGTACGAACATGGCTGGTACTTCGCGGCACCTATCCCGGCTCCTACGCCAGCACCCACTGCGCCGCCGATGAGGGCGTTGCGCAAACGGTGTTTGTTTTCCATGAGTTTCACGCGGCGAACGTCTTGCTTCGGAATGGTCTGTCCGCCCGCGGTTTCCTGGAACGTGATCCCTGTTTCGGAGAAGCTCACGAAGCTTCCGAAGTGTTTCTTCGAGTTCATTTCAACAACCTGAATCCTTTGTCCCGGATATAGGGTGCTCAAATTTGTCCAGGATGCTTGATCGCCTTGCGCCCAGGAAGCGCAGGATATTCCAAGCAGGCAAATCAGAAAAAGGATTTTTTGCATGAGCGCATCTTCTCTCTGAAACTTCAGGGGTGCTCGTTCGCACTCGACGGACCCCTATGAAACATCGGAGCGCGCTCAAATCTAGGCTTTTTACCTTGGGAAAGCAAACGATACCTGCTCGATCAGCCGCAAGAATCTCTGTAAATCCGATTTGAGAGCCGCTCCGTACTGTTGGTGAGGGTGAAGAAACCCAATTCTGAAAGGATAACGACAATGAACAGGAAACTTGCAGTTGTGCTGGCCATGGTTGCCATCGCTGTAACCTCAGCTGTGGCCGGGATGAAGAATCCGATGGTTGGTGGGCAGGAAATGTATCCCACCAAGAACATTATCGAGAACGCGGTGAATTCCGCCGATCACACCACCTTGGTGGCTGCTGTGAAGGCTGCCGGATTGGTGGAACCCCTGGAAGGCCCCGGGCCATTCACAGTGTTCGCACCCACCAACGAGGCGTTCGCCAAGCTGCCCGCGGGCACGGTGGACACGCTCTTGAAGCCGGAGAACAAAGCCACGTTAACCAAGGTGCTCACTTATCACGTCGTCTCAGGACGGTGCAGTGCGTCCGACCTGAAGAAGCAGATCAAGGCGGGGAACGGTACGGCGGAGCTTACGACTGTGGAGGGCGGCAAGCTGTGGGCGTCCCTGCATGACGGCACTCACATTATGTTGAAAGATGAGAAGGGCGGTACAGCGCTGGTGACAATTCCAAATGTGTTTCAATCGAACGGTGTGATTCACGTGATCGACACAGTGGTCATGCCTAACTAGTTGCTTCCGAGCGAACAAGAAAACGTGAGGCCGCCTTCGATGGCGGCCTTTGCGTTAACTCTTGAACCGCATCGTCGCCGGCACCAATCAGGATCTCGATGCCGCCGTCACGGCGGGCCGTTTTCGCCAGGACCTTTTTCATCGTCTCAGCCAGTCTCAACTTCGCGTACGAGCGCTGCGGGAGCGACCCGAGGACATTGTTGCTTTGGCGGAGCACTTCCTCAGCCTCCAGACTCCGAGCAGTTCCTTCTCGCCCGATGCCATTTCCGCGTTACTCTGGCAACTCTTCGAGCAGCTGCAACACTGGAGCAACCAAAAGATGAAGGACGACGGCTGGGAATTGCCCACCGGACCCCAGTAGGAATCACGAATCCCCGGCAAATTCCCACCGAACTTTAGGTACGTTACCGCGGTGCCAGCCACGGTCGAGCCATTGTTTGGGCGCACTCGTTAAGGCAAACTAGCCAAACCATGGAAACGAAATTGAGCATGTGGAAGGGTGTCAAGAAAAGCGAGAAACTCTTGCTCGCGATCCTCGCCCTCTGCATCGTGGCCTTGGCGACAATCATCCTCCTTCGGCCGTTCTAATCAAGCCTGCGAATCGGCCTTGCTTCCACAAAGACACTTCCACCGTGCAACCCATGTTCTTCCCACCCGCCGGCCCGCTAGTGCACCGGCGCTGGCTGAGGAGTCGACTGCGGAGCCGCTGCGCCCGGACTCGAAAAATTCACCTTTGGAACCTCGCGCGATCCTGGCGAAGCCTCGAAGTAAGCCTCGTTGGGCTTGAAACCAGCAATCCCCGCGAAAAAGCTGTTGGGGAATTGCTGCACGTA
>JBAUVZ010000290.1:0-2006 GCA_049583505.1 Candidatus Sulfotelmatobacter sp. | reverse complement strand
AGCAGAGTGTCTTCTTCGAGACCAAAGTGATCGCGCACCTGGACAAGGGAGTCCCGCTGGGCCGGTTCAAGGTGTTAGTAATGCCTGCTGACTTGCCCAAGCTCAGCAACCAGCAAAAGGCGCGGTTGGATAGGTTCACCGCCAGCGGCGGTGTCATCGTCAGGGCCGGAAAGGCGGAGTCGGGAATTGCGGCGCGCGCCGAAGACGCAGCACGAGGGCCTCGCCTCACTCTGGAGCCGCGCGGTTACGTGCTGGGCCAGTTGACTCGGAAACCCGACGGTCGGACTTTGATTCTCCACTTGCTCAACTACGATCACGAGGTACCGGCAGAGAACGTGAAAGTCCGGCTGCAGCTGAACGGGCTGGTCGATCTACGAGAAACCAAGGACCTGAGCCAATGGGAGGTGAAGGTCCTTTCGCCAGACACGCCACAGCCTCAATTCACTGGCCTTACTCTGCACGGGTGCGTAGCCGAGCTCGTCCTGAACCGGATCGAGCACTATACGGTGGTGACTTTCTCGCCGAATGCGGGGCCGTAGTTTTATCGAACAACCCGGCTAAGACGGCAATGGTGGTGCCTTTCCCACCCTTCAAGAATTGCAAAGGGTGGGAAAGGTTAAGGTTCAGCAGTTTCCAGGCGCAGAAGCACAGCTTTTCCGCGTTTCTCAGTTATTGACCTTCGCAGGTCACGAGGTTGTTCCAGTCCACGAACGCGCCTTGCGGGTTATCGCGCCAGGCCCACACGTGGAGCTCGAAGAATGACGGAATGTTGAAACGATTGGGGGCACCGTCGAAATTGAAGACCTGACCGTCGAGTACCGGAGGAGTGTTGTTATTGGCGGCGAGCCAGCTCTCCGAATCCAGGATGAACTCGACGCCTACGAGAGTCATCTTGCCGTTAGAGGGCTCGTAGATGAGGGCCTGCGGTTGCGAGGGGTCGAGGGTGAGATTGCCGAGCAGCGTGCCGTTGACGTAGTGCACGCCCATCGCCCCGTGGTCGGTACCGGCGACGCAACCTAGAAATGGTCCGTATCCGGCCGCGGTAGCGTTGTTGACATTGATGTACTTCCTCGTTCCTTCCCGAACCTCTTGCACCAACTTGGCCGCAGAAGAGGCTTGATGACCACCCGCATGATTGGAAGCCTCTTCGGCAGAGAGCAGCGGAGTGGCGACAAGGCTGTTGAGCAGCAACCCCAAACTCAGGGTTCGTAGTATCGATTTCTGGATGAGCTGGGAGATGGGCGTTGTCATAGTTTTTCCTTTATTCATCTTTTTGAGATTGTCGGCCGCGATCGCGTTTGCGGCGGACGGCGGACTGAGGGAAATCTTGCATTGAGCTGCGAAAGCGATCAATCCATGCAGCCTCCTTCGTTCCCCAAAAATTCCTCAATTGATAACGCTAAGAAAAACTTGGACTTAATTGCCTAACCGTGCAACGTTAAGCCGCAAAGAAATGTGGTAGCCTTAGTAACCTTACGGGGAGTTCGTATGTTGGCAGCGGCTCCAGTCTCGCGTGTCCTGCGATTTGATAGTTTTGAGCTCGATATTCGAGCCGGCGAACTGCGGAAGGCTGGCGTTAAGCTGCGCCTGCAAGGCCAGCCGATACAGGTACTGACGGCGTTGCTGAATAGCGCGGGGGAACTAGTCACCCGCGAGCAGCTTCGAGCGCAAGTCTGGCCTGCTGACACCTTCGTCGATTTTGACCACAGCCTGCACAATTCGATCGCGCGGATTCGCGAAGTACTTGGCGATTCGGCTGAGACGCCGCGCTACATCGAAACGCTGCCTCGCAGGGGATACCGGTATATCGGTCCAGTAGCAGATTTTCCGACGCTGCGGCCGGTCACAGAAACCGGCCACCATGCGAGTCAACCGCTAACCCTGGTTACAGCCCCGAAGCGGAAGAGAATTCTCGTCCTCATTCTCGCTGCTCTGGTTCTCAGTGCTCTTTTTACGCTGGGACTTGTTGCCTCGACAACCTGGCGCTATCTCCACGCGAAAGCGGC
>JBAUVZ010000289.1:0-1735 GCA_049583505.1 Candidatus Sulfotelmatobacter sp. | reverse complement strand
GATCAAATCTATCGATGAAGGATCGGAGCTGGGCCTCCGGCGTAGGTTTCCGGATATCGCGTTTCAATCGATGCACCGGAGATCACGGCTACGTTCTGATCGCACGGATTTCTGGAACTCTCGCACTAAGCCGAAGTATCAGTGCAATTTCCGCTTTCGCGCAATAGCAGCTTTGTTGGATACCGGACCGTCAGGACCAGACGTTCCTGGGGCAGCGATGGGTCGTGAGCCATCCTTCCCTGCTCATAGACGGCAGGTGGCCACTGGCGAGCGTCTGCTCCCGGCCCAAAAGCGGACCTCGGGTTATTGGTTACACTGACAATGCGGCGCGCAGATCGTGTCCAACCTCACTTCTGCGGAACGTCGGCTCAAGCTATTCTGAAGAACCCGGGGGTGGAGATTTTGTGCCATGGCCAAGCTCGTCTATGGAATGAACCTGTCCTTGGATGGCTACGTCGACCATCTGGAATTTAGGCCAAGCCCGGCGCTCTTTCGTCACTTCATAGAGCAAGTGCGCCACTTGACGGGCAGTGTGTACGGTCGCCGCATGTACGAGGTAATGCGTTATTGGGACGAAGACCGTCCGGAGTGGGTCGCGGAGGAACACGACTTCGCGGCGGCGTGGCGGAACCAACCGAAGTGGGTCGTGTCGCGCTCGTTGAAGTCGGTCGGGCCCAACGCCACACTTGTCGAGGATGACCTCGAGGCGGTGATACGTGGGCTGAAGGCTCAGCTAGTTGGGGAGATTGAGTTGCCGGACCAGTCTTGGCAGGAAGCCTAACCAACCTTGGTCTTATTGATGAGTATCGACTCTACCTCCACCCCGTCGTGCTTGGTCGCGGCAAGCCATTCTTCGCCGGCCCCCGGCCGCCGCTCCGCCTTGTGACCAGCGATCTAATTGGCGAGGACGTGATCAGGTTGACGTACGTTCCCGATTAATCGCGCGACTCGCCCGACGGACTGCGCCGGGTATCAGCAGCAACTACGGGGGACGCCGCTTTCGCTCGTGGCTGACTACTATAAGTGAGCGCCCTTCTCGCGGCGGGCGCCAAGCAGCTGATCGTCGCTCACACGACGTGCGAATCTACGGGACGACCGCGTACCGGGCCTGCATCCCGGCCGCGAGGTGCAGCGAGATATGACAGTGGTAGAGCCAGGTGCCGATGTCGTCGGGCACCATGTCAGCGACGATCATTCCCATAGTGGGCAGGTTGAGGACGTCCGTCCGCATCTGGTTGACCAAAACGGTGTTGCCGTGCCAGTGCGGCGAATGTCCGTCGAAATCGTTAGTCGAGGCGAAGACATACCATCGCACGCGCTGCCCCTTTCGGATCGTGAGCGCCTCCAGCGGCAGAGCGCCGTGTGTATATCCGTTGATAGAGAACTGCACGAACCAGGGGTAGATGTTCTGCAGTTGATGCGGATTGGGGATGGCAGTCGAATCGACCCCCCGGGGGAGATTGACGGCCGCGTTCCAGCTTTGCTCCTCGTGTACCTGCACGAACGCTGTGACCAGCTCGCGGTCCACATCGACCGGCGTCCCGTCCTTCCGCGCCTTCCCTCGCGCCGTCACGATGAGCGGTCCGACGAGCCCACTGTTCACGTCCCGAATCTCATCGACATGCGAGTGGTACATCCAGATGATGGAGCTCCCATCCATCGGGCCCGGGCCCGCACGCTCGGGTACGAACCAGGTGTACACGTGCGTCCCGCCGGGGGGCACGCCGTCGTCGGC
>JBAUVZ010000288.1:0-3002 GCA_049583505.1 Candidatus Sulfotelmatobacter sp. | reverse complement strand
ATACAGTCTCACCGCCAACACTTTGCTGTACGCCTCAAAATCGCCGTCGGAAGTAAACACTTGCCACTCCCGCCGCAGGGCGACAGCGCAAATCAGGAAGTCGATGGCCGATCCCGCGATTCCCCTGCTGTGGCATCGATTGTGCGCTTCTGCCGCCGCCTCGTAATCAGCGATTTCGAGCACAGGTTCGTCGAACGCCCCCAAGTAATCGCGCAACTTCTCGAACCTTTCCGCCTCGCGAATGCCAGAAAGCAATTCTTGTCGGACTACTCCTACAATCTGCGCGCGCCCCTCGCGGATCAATTCGGCCAGAGCCACCGAAAGATCCCGCTCGTGAGCATTCAAGTCATCGGACTTGCGCCGCAGCGCCAGCGACCACACCGAAGTGTCCACCAGCACCATCATGCGCGGGCTTTGCCTTTAACCCTGCGCCGCTCCGCCTTGTAGTCATACGCCGGGTCAAATTCAAATGTCCCAAAAGCATCCAGGATGCGCAACTGCTTTCGCCGCTTAACATATTCGGCGAGCGCCGCCGTGACTGCATCTTTCTTAGTCTTGTGCTTCCCGGCCCGCCGTGCTTCCTCGATGAGCTTATCGTCCAACGCCAAATTCGTCGCCATGTGTAGATTCTTACACATGGCGATGTGTAATTCAATTGAATAGTGAAGTGGTCCGTCGCTACGAGCAGCCGCTCGTACTCCCACAACTCCCGCACCGGTAGCAACTCCCATTCCGCGTCATGATGCTCCCGCAGAAGCTGCACGTGGGAGCGTCGCCCAGGTCGATGATGCCAGCCAGCTGGTCGGCGGCATGCACCGAGCCAGTCCCCGGCCGCTGCTCGTTAGGCGCAGGCCGGGAACCATTCATGTCGCCAGCCTCCGGCAACTGACCACTGGCCACTGGCCACTTTGTTTTCAGATTCTCGAACAGCATCTGCTGCTGCCCAGTCAGGAAACGCAACTGCAGCCAGCGGAAGATGTAGTCCATGATCGACTTGGCAAACCCGATGTCGGGATTGCTGGTCCACCCGCTAGGCTCAAAGCGCGTGTGCGCAAACTTCTCGCACAGCAGCTTCAGCGGCACGCCATGTTGCAGCGCAATGGACGTGGCCAGCGCAAAGCTATCCATCAGCCCCGAGACCGTCGATCCTTCCTTGGCCATGGTGATGAACAGTTCGCCCGGCTCCCCATCCGGATAGAGCCCAACGGTGATGTAACCCTCATGCCCTCCAATGTTGAACTTGTGCGTGATCGAAGCCCGCTCCTCCTGCAGCTTGTGCCGCACGGCGCGAGGTGGCGCATTCAGATTGTCTTCCTCGCGTGGCGCGGCCGCCCCCGGCCGCGGGTCATCTTTACTGGAGTTAGCGGTCTTAGTCCCAGCCGCCGAAAGCGGCTGCGACTTCTTGCACCCATCCCGATAAACCGCGACAGCTTTAAGACCAAGCTTCCAGGCCTGAAGATAAGCCTCCATAATGTCTTCGACCGATGCATTCTCAGGAAGATTGACCGTCTTCGATATAGCCCCCGAGATAAAAGGCTGCGCCGCAGCCATCATCCGCAGATGCCCCATGTAAGCAATCGACCGCGTCCCCTTAGCCGGCTTAAACGAGCAATCAAACACAGCCAGATGCTCGTCCTTAATATGCGGCGCCCCTTCAATGGTCCCAGTAGCATCGATGTAGCTGACAATCGCGTTAGCCTGATCGTGATCGTACCCAAGCTTGAACAAAGCAGTAGGCACAGTCTGATTGACAATCTTAATCATCCCTCCGCCGACCAGCTTCTTGTACTTAACCAGCGCAAGATCCGGCTCTACACCAGTAGTGTCGCAGTCCATCATGAAGCCTATGGTGCCGGTGGGGGCTAGGACGGTTACCTGACTGTTGCGGTAGCCGTGCTTTTCGCCTTGGGCCAGGGCTTCGTCCCAGCATTGCTTGCTGGATTCGTAGAGTGCGGTTGGGACGTTGGTTTTGTTTATGTTGTTTACGCTGGCGCGGTGCATTCGGATTACGTCCAGGAATGGTTCGCGGTTTATGTACCAGCCGGGGCAGGCTCCGCCGGGCATGTTGGCGGCTTCGGTTATGCCGAGGCGAGTTGCTACTGTATCGGTGGCGGGGGTTAGCGGTGCGCATTGTTCGGCGATCTTCGACGACTGCAGGTAGGCTTCGCCGCACATGATTGCGGTTA
Organism: Candidatus Sulfotelmatobacter sp.; assembly: GCA_049583505.1. Taxonomy (GTDB): domain Bacteria; phylum Acidobacteriota; class Terriglobia; order Terriglobales; family Acidobacteriaceae; genus Sulfotelmatobacter. Next base: position 816 of record JBAUVZ010000288.1, on the reverse strand, counting down.
CGCAGGCGGCGTAGTCGCGGCCAGCGTCGGAGTCGTAGGGCAGGCCTGCGGCCATCAGCAGAGCGCCTAGATTTGCGTAGCCTAAGCCCAGTGGGCGGTAGTCGTGGGAGTTGCGCATGATCGCTTCTGTGGGATATCCCGCGTTGTCGACGAGAATTTCTTGCGCTGTGATCAACACGTCTACTGCGTGGCGGTAAGCTTCGACGTCAAAAGTGCCGTTGGGGGCGAACTTCAGGAGATTCAGGCTGGCTAAGTTGCAGGCTGAATCGTCGAGGAACATGTATTCGCTGCAGGGGTTGCTGGCGTTGATTCTTGCGGTGTTCTTCGAGGTGTGCCAGCGGTTTGTGGTGGTGTCGTATTGCATGCCGGGATCGCCGCAGTGCCAGGTGGCTTCGGAAATCTTCTTGAGGAGATCTTTGGCTTTGTAGGTCTTCATGACGCTCGCGTCCTGCACCTTTTTGGTGGAGAAGTCGGTGTCGCGGACTACGGCGTACATGAAGTCATCAGTGACGCGGACGCTGTTATTTGCGTTCTGGAAGAAGATGGAGGAGTAGGCGTCGGAATCGGGATGGGAGCCGTCGTATCCGAGCGATACCAGAGCGTGAGCTTTCGCCTCTTCTTTCTGTTTGCACTCGATGAACTCGACGATGTCGGGATGGTCTACGTTGAGGATGACCATTTTGGCGGCACGGCGGGTTTTGCCTCCGGACTTGATTACTCCGGCGAAGGCGTCAAAACCTTTCATGAAGCTGAGCGGGCCGCTGGCGGTGCCTCCGCCGCTTAGACCTTCGGTGGAGGAACGCAACGGGGAGAGAT
>JBAUVZ010000287.1:0-24816 GCA_049583505.1 Candidatus Sulfotelmatobacter sp. | reverse complement strand
GATCTGTCTTGATCTGGGTAAAATATTGAAAAGCAAGAACTTGCTCGTAAAATATTCCGGGCAAAGGAGTTAGTTGGGTTGATTCGGGTGACATGTGGATCGAGATCTGAAATTGTCATTGGATTGGCTAAACTCTGGTGCCCCAGCCCCCACAATGATGGGCCGATTCTTGGCTTAGGGCAAGGTTAGATGTCACAACCGGCTTGTGGAAATTCTTTGGGGCGGTGGTTGTTCCTGCTGCAGTCCCACCCTTTCGCAGAGGACGCGAAAGGATGGGCCACCCGCCATCGCTGCTAACTTTATTTTCCGGCAGGAATCCACAGCCCACTTCTCGGAAAAGCAGCGAGAAGTGGGGCACCCCATTTGACTAAGACTAGATCTTCTGTTTCTTCCAGCGGCCTTGCTTGAACGGATTGCCCTGGCGGCGGCCATCGAGGTCTCGGCTGTGGCGATGGGAAAGAACAGACCGTTCGAATGCAAAAGCGACCGCGTTCGACAAATAGCTCTCACATCTGTGAGCCGCTCACTTCTTCTGCAACAGCGTGACCCGTGCGGTCACCGCGAGATTCTTCGCCATCCCTCCCAGGACCACGGGTCCGATCGTCGTGTCGAGGAGGTGGCTATCGGCGCGGGGATCGTAGGCGTCCTCGCTGATGGTCTCCCATCGGGCGTGGTGCAGATCGAAGGCAAAAGTGAACGTGCATCCTTCCGTCGGCTGGCCGTCATAGGCGACACCTTTGTAATCGTGAGGCGTGGCGGTGCCGCCGGAAAAAAAAATCCTATGATCGCGGTCGGAACCGCCGCCGGCGATGGCGAAGCGCGCCGGGCCGGGATGGGCCGGCAGCTTGCTCCATTCAATCTTGTAGGGATCCTTCTTATCGATCTTGCCCAGCCAGCACTCATCGGAGGCTACGTAACGTGGACCACCCGCTGGGCCCGGCTTGGCGCCATCCACGATCACGATCGCGCCGTCGGCCACGCCGCCGGCGAGTCCGAAGACGGGTGTGCCGGGGAAAGGCGTGGCCGGAGTCCAAGTGTCTTTCTCGACGTCGTAAACCTGCACGTTGTTGACCGGGCCGCTCGCCGAGCGGCCGCCGATCAGATATACGAAGCGATCGTGGGTCACGCCGACGACCGCGCGCTCTACCGGGACGGGAAGGTCCGCGCCGCGATGCCAACTGCGTTCTTCGACATAAACGTTCACATCGGGAACGATGATCTCATTCGCCTGGGCATCGACAACATATCCACCCATGAGAACGATTTGTCCCTTCGCTCCAGCGGCCGAAGCGCCCAAGCGGCCGGCAGGTCCGGGCACCGGACGACCTTGATGCCACTTCGCGTGAGCCAGCGTCATGACGTAGACCTGGTTCGTAACGTCATCCCAGGTTTTCCGGGGACCGACTCCCATCAGGGAAAACAGTTCGAAGCCACCTTTGAGGCTGGCGACCGCGTTGCTCGAAACAGCGGCAGGCATGGAGGGGAACCTTTGTTCGTCGGCTGCGCCCAGGAGGATCGCAGCGCAGAGCGCCAGGAGAACAAAGGCGGACAGTTTTTTCATCCCAGAGATATTAACCCACATTCGGGGGCTAAACTTCGATGTTCCGGCGTCAGAATCAGGGTTTTCGGAACGAGATTCTACAGAAGCAGATTTCTCAGAACCAGATTCCCTAGAACCAGGTCTTGCGGCGGTACTCGCGGTAGGCATCGCCAAATGCCGCTTCGAGGACCTGGGCCTCGCGGCGGGCGCGCAACGTCTGCATGACGATGAGGGCGAGAAGAACCAGCCATAAGATGGGCCGACGCAGGACCAGCACAAATCCGGCAAGCATCACCCCTCCGGAAACATAAATCGGATTCCGTATCTTCGAATAAATCCCGTTCGTGACTAAGTGATGGGCCTTCGCTCTGAGGGCGAATGATCTGCCGAGGTGGTAGCGTGCTGTCGCAATCCCGCTAACGCCTACAACCACCAGGGCTGCGCCAATGCTGCGTTGCAAATCCCAGGGGCCTGGCATGGAAAATACCAGCCAGAGAAGCGCGGCAATAGCGACGATCTGGACGGCGGTAAAGATGTAGAGCGTCCGGCCTTCCATGTGCTGCTCCTTTTCGACCAGAACTTATTCAATCAGGACTTATTCAATCAGGACTTATTCAATGAAACCCTGACGCACGGCGTGGATGAAATCCGTGTAAGCTGGCTGCCCCCCTCCGGCGCGCACCTGGCCGGCGATCTGACCGCGATGATACGCCGAGTGCAATGCCACATGGGTCAGAATGTCTTCCACGGTGCTGGTCCATGGTTCGCCTTTGCTGTTCTTGTAGACGACCGTCTGCGAGAGTCCCGCCGAAGAAAGCTGGCCGAGGAATTCGCGCCATAGCCGGGCGAGGTCAACGATTTGCTCTTCGCATTGGTCGAGGGTGAAATCCGGCCACACGGGCAGGCTTTGCGGCTGCTCCCTGATGCGGTCCAGCCACAGGCGCTCGGCGGAGAGAATGTGCGCCAGAAGGTGGCGGGGCCGCACCGGCGGATCAGCGCTCGCCTTCAAACCAGCGAGTACTTCGCGGTTGGCCCATTCATCGTAGACGAACTGGCGACGCAGATGTTCGAGCAGTTCCATGATTTGTGCAACCTCACAATCTAATCGGCATCCGCGGCGACCTGCAACCCGTATTCATGGTCCTTTCATATTTCTCAAGTAGACTGCGGGCTGAGTCGGGTAGTGAGATACTCTGGGTTAACAAGGTGATCGAACCGCGGTCACCTCTTCGAAATATGCCCCGCAAATCTGCCACAGCGCGGACCGCACATAAAGAGCCCGGCGGTCCCAACCCTGCCGAGGCGATGCACACTCAGAATCAGGAAGCCAGTAAGAAATCCGACAAGAAAGGATCCGGATCACTCGACGATCTGGCGCGTACGGCGCTCAAAGCCTTCCTCATCGCGCGCGACGCGGCTTTCAACGTGCGCGACCTGCTGACCCACTCTTCGCGCATGGCTTTCCTGGCCATCAAGGAGTGCGAGCAGGAACTCGATATTATCGAGCGCTACATCGATGAGCGCTTGCCGGCCGCTATCACGCGGGTGAACGAGGTACGAGCACGCCAGCTACTGACCAGCCTGAAGTGCACCACCGACCTAGAACGCATCGGCGATCTGGTGATGAGCATGGCCATGCGGGTGCAGTCCCGGACAGCGAAGATGGCGGCTTCCGATGTGCGCCAACTGGTGGAAATGTCGGTGATCCTGCGCGAGATGCTGGACCTGGTTTATCGCGGATTCGTCGATCTCGATCTGGAGTGCGCTCGCAAGGTGCTGCAAATGGATAAGGATATCGACCGGGTCTGTCATGCTCTGTTCCAGAAGCACCTCACGGAACACGCGGGGGACAACAATCCATCGAGCTTTGACGTGCTACTGATGGCGCAGGCTTTGGAGCGCGCTGGAGACCACACCACCAATCTGGCCGAGGATCTCTACAGCCTCATTGAAGGGCGCAGCCTGCGGCATGCACCCAAGAAGCGGGCAGCAACGTAGACACAGTTCTCAGTTCTCAGTTCTCAGTTCTCAGTTCTCAGTTCTCAGTTCTCAGTTCTCAGTTCTCAGTTTCACAGCGATGCCAGATGGGAGACTAGGATTCGCAATTTCCACTGAGTCGATGTTCAGATGTCACATCCAGCGCCAAGGCGTTGTTGCGAGAATCTTCGTGGAGGGCTCATATTTGGGCGAGTCATACCGGGATTTGATCGCATGGCGCAAGGCGATGGATCTGGTGACGGACATCTATCAAGTGACACAATCCTTTCCCCGAGATGAACTCTACGGCTTGACGAATCAACTTCGACGAGCTGCTGTTTCGGTGCCCAGCAACATCGCAGAAGGGCAAGCCCGCTTTTCCAGGAAGGAGTTCCACCATTTTCTGAGCCATGCGCGAGGTTCATTAGTCGAAATTGAGACGCAGCTCACAATCGCTGAAAACCTTGGTTATTCAGGTCCGAATAGCACCCGCCCCCTGCTCGAAAAAGCGTCAGAGCTGGGCAAGGTACTGAATGGCCTTATCGCCTCCATCAAGTCTGCCGCCTGAGGTTGACAAGTGGCCGCGGTCGATTTTGTCTTTGTGAGAACTGAGAACTGCCTTCCGAAATTCATCATTCGTTAACACGCGGGCAACATTACCGCAACATTTCCAAAATACATTCAATGCAGAATCCTGCGTCAACACAGGGTTCTGACTCTGGGCCAAGCCGCCACAGGTGACGATGCACTCTCCCGTTGGATCTTATGAACCGCTAGGCGATGCGGGCATCGCGGCAGTGGCTCGCTGCCTCGTCTTCGTGGTGGAAGACGAGGAAGACATTGCGCGGCTGATTTCCCACAACCTGCAGGCAGCCGGATTTGATGTGCAAAGCTTCGTCAGCGGCGGGTCCGTGGTTTCGGAAGCGTTGCGAGAGATGCCATCACTTTTCCTTCTGGACGTGATGCTTCCGGGCGCGGACGGCTTTGACCTTTGCCGCCAGATACGGCAGACCCCCAAGCTTTCCTCTACACCTGTCATTTTTCTGACTGCCAAGACGGCGGAGGCCGACCGGGTAAAAGGGCTGGAACTGGGCGGAGACGATTACATCACCAAGCCCTTCAGCCCGCGCGAACTGGTGGCCCGGGTTCGGAGCGTGCTCCGGGGCTTGCGCCAGCCGCCAACAAAGCCGGAAGTGCTTCGTCTGGGCGATCTTGGAATCGACGCTTCTTCGATGACCGTGCACGTGCAGGGAAGGGCGGTTCTTACGACGGTGCGGGAATTTCGCTTGCTGGAGTATCTGGCTAGCCACAGCGGGCGCGTGTTCACGCGCGACCAGTTGCTCGACGCGGTGTGGAAAGAGACTCCATTTGTAACCCCGCGCTCGATCGACGTTTTCGTGCGGCGGCTGCGGGAGAAAATCGAGCCTGATCCTCGCCACCCACGTTATCTGAAAACGCTGCGAGGCATTGGCTATCGTTTCGAAGCGCCGAAGTAGAATCGCCGTTTGCTCCGCTACCCCCTTGCCGCCGCTAACCATCCGCCTTCCGGTCCGTCTGTAGTATGTTGTCTCAAGGGAAGGGCCGGAGTGTGCCGTTTGGTCCCTGCGCTGCGCGGAACCTGCGTCTTTCTATGTGCGTACCTTTCAAGGAGCCTTTGCTTTTGCTCCAATCTCGTCTACTCCCGGAGAGAAGCCAAATGTTTGTTCCCAGATTCGTTCTGTGTCTTCTGTTGCTGCTGACCTTGCCCCTGGCTGTGCGCGGGCAGAATGCGGTACCTAACATCACTCCCGGTGCCGCGGCGGAAACAAAACCGGCTCCGAAGCTCGAACACTTTGATCCCAATCTGATCGACCAAACGCTGAATCCGTGCGACGACTTCTACAAGTACTCCTGCAGCAAGTGGCTCACGGCTAACCCGATTCCGCCCGACCAGGTGTACTGGAGCACGGGAAGCATTCTGGAAGAGTGGAACGAAACCGTGCTGCGCCAGACTCTTGAAGCGAGCAGCAAGAACGATCCGGCTCGCGGCGCTGTGCAGCAGAAGATCGGTGACTATTGGGCGGCGTGCATGGACGAAAGCGGCATCGAAGCGGCTGGTTTGAAGCCCCTGCAGCCGGAACTGGATCGCATCGCCGCCCTCAAGTCCAAGAAAGAACTCACGCTCGAAATCGCCCGTCTGCACCATCTGTTTCCGGGCGCCTGGGAGCAGAGCGACAATCAGACGAACTCCCCGTTTTTCGGTTTCACCGGTTCGCAGGATTACGACGACGCCTCCAAAGTAGTGGCGCAGCTTGATCAGGGCGGCCTAAGCCTGCCCAATCGCGACTACTACATCAACACCGACGAGAAGTCGGTGGAGACTCTCAAGAAATACCGCTCGCATTTGCAGAAGATGTTCGTTCTGGCCGGGGAAGCTGAAGGGCAAGCCAGCGACGATGCGGGCACCGTGATCGAGCTGGAAACTGCCATGGCCAAGGCACAGATGGATAACATCAAGCGCCGCGATCCGAAGAACGTCAACAATAAGATGAGCCTGGCCCAGATCCGCGAGCTTACCCCTTCCATCGATTGGGATGCTTACCTGAAAGCGGTGAAGGCCCCGGCGAGTGATCACTACATCGTTACTGCGCCCGAGTTCTTCCGCGCCGAAGAAAAGCTGCTGGCCGAGCATCCGCTCGAACATTGGAAGATCTACATGCGCTGGCAGGTGATTCACCGGTCCGCGCCCTACATGACCAAAGCGATGGTTGATGAGAATTTCGACTTCTTTGCGCACACGCTGGCTGGCCAGGAGAAGCAGCTACCGCGCTGGCGGCGCTGCACCCGGGCCGCCGACCGCGACCTGGGTGAGGCGCTGGGGCAGGCTTACGTGGATCGCGCTTTTCCGCCAGATAGCAAGGCACGCACCATCGAAATGGTGCATGCCATCGAGCGGGCGATGCATGACGATGTTGAAACCGTGGCCTGGATGACGCCCGCCACCAAGGAACAGGCCATCGTCAAGCTGAAGGGAATCGAAGACAAGATCGGATATCCTTCGCACTGGCGCGACTACTCCAGTGTGAAGATCACGCGCGACAGCTACTTGGCCAACGTGGAACAGGCCTCGGCATTCGAACTCGAGCGCTGGGTGGCCAAGATCGGCAAGCCCGTGGATCGCAGCGAGTGGACCATGACGCCGCCCACCATCAATGCCTATTACGATCCCCAGCTGAATACCATCAACTTTCCCGCCGGCATTCTGCAGCCGCCGTTCTTCGAGAAGGATATGGATGACTCCGTAAATTACGGTTCCATCGGCACGGTCATCGGCCACGAACTCACTCACGGCTTCGACGATCAGGGACGCAAGTTCGACGCTCACGGTAACCTGCGCGACTGGTGGACCGCCGAGGACGCTAAGCAATACGATGAGCGTGGCAAGTGCATCTCCGACGAGTACACGCAGGAGGTTCCTGATGCCGGCTCTGGGGTCAAGCAGAATGGTTTGCTGACCCAGGGAGAGGACACGGCGGATAACGGCGGCATCCATCTCTCGCTGTTTGCGCTGGAGGCTGCACTCAAGAAGCAAGGGAAGTCACTCGACGACAAAGGTCCGGACGGCTGGACCTATCGCCAGCGCTTCTTCCTTTCCTATGGTTACTCGTGGTGCTCGAATATCAGGCCGGAGGTAGCGCGTCTGATCGTCACCACCGATCCGCACTCGTTGCCCGTTTTCCGCATCGACAACGTGGTCTCGAATATGGCAGAGTTTGCCCAGGCCTTCGGTTGCAAGGCCGGTCAGAAGATGGTCCGGGCGAACGCTTGCCGGGTGTGGTGAGGGAGACGATCGATTCGATCATTCTCGGGAGCACTTGGCAAATGGGAATGGGCCAGCTTTCGGCTGGCCCATTCACTTCTAAACATTTCCCCGCCTAGCGGTTAATGTCGTCTTTGGATTGCAATCGTTTTACATATTTCTCCAGGTTCGTCCGATTGGCGTCATCCGGCACGCCCGCGAGAGCGGCCTGTATCTCCTTGACGGCTTTGTCGAAGTCGCCCTGGCCGCTGTAGACGCGAGCTAAACCGACGTGCGACGTCCAATAATCGGGGAACTTCTTTGCGTTGGAGCGGTAGAGAGCGAAGGCCTCATCCTGCTTCTTTTCACCCTGAAGCTGGCGGCCATAGTAGTAAAGTTGCTGCGCCGATGCCATACTCAGCGCTTTGTTGCGGGAAGTCGCAGCGTCGTCTTTGCGGCCCATGGCCTCGAGAATCTGCGACTTGGTCAGCAGATTGTCGAAGCGTTCTTCGGTCTTGATGGACTGCTCTTCATCCTTGAGCGCCTCGTCCAGATTGATTTTGCTGGTGAGATAATAGTTCGCCACGTCGTCCCAGCTCTCCCAGTAATACTGATTGAGCCCGCGCAGTTGCCGGGGAATGCTGGCTTCAACGATGTCGTCCACCTTGACCGCAACTTTGAAGGGAACCGCGATCTTTTCCCAGCGCAGAGTGATTACGGTGGAGTCGGGTTTGACGTCATCAAAGTCGTAGGTCAGCGCGTCGTGGAAATCGGCAGTTTGCGGCTTTACCGTGACGCGCAGCGCGTCTTCATCCTGCTTATAGCTGAAGCTTCCCCACGCAGTAGACATCTTCGAGAAGATTACGGTCCACTGATTTTCGCCGGGAATCATGTGCAGGCCATAGGTTCCTTTATCGAGCGGTTGGCCTTCAATCGTGACCGGATCGGTGAATCTGATGGTGGTATTTTCGTTGGCTCCGGCGCGCCAGACCTCTCCATAGGGCACAACCTTGCCCCAGATTTGGCGGCTATTTACCAGCGGCCGGTGATAGTTGACGGTGATGTCGGTAATGCCAATGCGCTGCGTGACCACGGCATGCTGGCTCTGCCGCGGTAGATCGAGCATTACGGTTTGTGCATGGCAAAGACTTGCCGCCAACAAAAATCCTGATAACCAAACCAGCAGCCGAGTTTTGTGCATGGAAAGACTCCTCTTCTCTTTCTCTATGGGGATATCGCCAGCCGATTCAGCCGCAACCCTGGGACGAAGCAACTTGAATGGAGCACGTGCGCCTGACCGCTGTGCTGTTGGGCTTAGACGGATGTGGGATGCCAAGGTAAGCAATCCGGGGCATGAACCAGCGGTGATGGAAGACTTTCCCAGTCTCAGCTTGACAATCTCTGTCGCCGGGTGCAGAATTCTTATAGGCGAATAAAAAGCGAAACTGCCAGCGGGGCTTTCCGAGCCCCGGCGTTCCCTGAAATTCTTCCGAGGAATCTATGTCTTCCGCGGTGGTTTCCACTTCGGCGGCCCAGGGCCGCCCTTTTGTTTTTGTTATTGAAGAAGGTGCCGAAGTTTGCCCGCAGCCGTCCGGGGCGGAGCTTTTCACCGAAGGACGCCCGCCGCAACGAGCTTTTTCTACTTCTACAGACGCGAGGCTCGCCGGCGTTACCCCAGCTTCGCGGTTAGTGGCACGGCCCACACCAGAAATGGTATCCAGCGGCATCGCTGAGATGGATGCGCTTACCGGAGGTCTGCCGCGCGGTTGCCTGACTGAAATTTGCGGTCCGGCCTGTTCCGGCCGCACCACATTGCTGCTAGCCGCACTGGCCGCAGCCACCCGGCGCGGGGAATTCTGCGTGCTCGTGGATGCCAGCGATGCTCTCGATCCGCAGTCTGCCGCCGCCGCCGGAGTCGAGTTTGATCGGTTGCTGTGGGTCCGCTGCGGGGAGAATTCCCCAAATGCCGAACATCGCCTGGAACAACTTCTGCGGGCTACGGACCTGCTGCTTGAAAGCGGAGGCTTCGGATTGATTGCCATCGATCTTGGCGATCTGCCGCCGCAAGCCGCGCGCCGCATCCCGCTGACCACGTGGTTCCGTTTCCGCCGCGCCGTGGAGCATACGCCCACCGTGCTGCTGGCAGTCGAGCGGCAGTCCATCGCCGGGAGCTGCTCTTCTTTATTGATAGAGCTGGGGCTGACAAATTTGGGAAATCGATTAAGCGAGCACTCTATGGATTCTCAATTCCCGGCGCCAACTCACGCGCAATTGCTGACTGGACTGGAAATCACGGCGGAGTTGGTGCGATCCCGGCTTGATCGTAAGCCGGTTCGTTCCGCCGAGGTCACATTCGTCAGCAAAACCGCCGGGGCGGGATAAAAAACAGTAGCCAGTTGCCAGTACCCAGTTGCCAGAAAAACCTAACTGGGTGTTGACAACTGGATACCGGGTACTGCTCATGTTTGCCTGCATCTTCGTGCCGAATTTTTCTCTAGCTGCGGTATTTCGAGCCGAGCCTGAATTGCGCGCGCGGGCCGTGGCTATTTTCGAAGGCAAGCCTCCACTAGAAAAAGTTTTTGCCGTGAATGAAAGCGCAGGCCGCATGGGCATCACGCCAGGGATGACGAAGGCCCAGGCGGAACTTTGTCCGCAGTTGACGCTGCGCCCTCGTTCTCCGTTGCAAGAATCCGTGGCACACGCTGCCCTGCTGGATTGCGCGCAGTCTTTCTCGCCGTGTGTGGAAGATGCTGCAGCCGACACGGCGATTCTTGATCTGGCCGGTATGGGCTCTCTTTTCGGATCGCTGCCGGAAATTGCCCGTCACCTTTTTCGCCGCGCCGCAGAGCTCAGACTTGATGGGAACGTTGCTGTGGCTTCGAATCCCGACGCTGCCGTGCTCGCGGCGCGCGGCTTTTGCGGTGTGGTCTTGATTCCACCTGGGCAGGAAGCCGAGTCTCTGGGATCTTTGTCGGTGGAAGTTTTGTTTGCCGGTCAGCGTGCAGATCAAGAGTTTGAAAAGAAGGAGAAAGACGAGCATAAAGAGGAATCGGTGCATCTGCTCGCAATTCTTGAACGCTGGGGCATCCGCCATCTGCGCGCTTTGGCTGCGTTGCCGGAAGTTGCGCTGAGCGAGCGTCTGGGGCAGGAAGGCTTGCGCCTGCAGCAACTGGCGCGGGGCACGGCTTCTCGCACGCTGGTTCCGGTGGATGCGCCCGCGGTATTTGAGGAAGCCATCGAGTTGGAATATCCCATCATGTTGCTGGAGCCGCTGGCCTTCCTGCTGAATCGTCTGCTCGAGCAGATCTGTGCCCGTTTGGCCGCGCGTGCTCTGGCTACTCAAGAATTACGGCTCGCACTGGAACTTCAAAATCTGACAGGAGTCGATCCCCAACTCGACACTTGCGGAATTCCCAGCGAAAGCGACGCATCGCAGTGCACAACCCGATCCCAATCACCGGCTCAGCATTTCATTTCCGGCCGGCAAAGCAAATTATGCAGGATTCTTCGTCTTCCTCTTCCCATGCGCGATCCCAAACTCTTTCTCAAGCTATTGCAACTGGACTTGAATGCGCATCCGCCGGACGCACCCATCACCAGGATTCATCTCACCGCGGAACCGGCGCGGCCGCGGCCGGCCCAAGGCGACCTGTTTCTGCCTCCATCGCCGGAGCCGGAAAAGCTGGAACTTACGCTGGCGCGCATTGCCGGCCTGATCGGTGAGCCCCGCGTGGGTTCGCTGGAGTTGCTGGATACGTACCGCGCCGAAGGTTTTCGCATGAAGCGCTTCGTTCCCGGGGCATCTCCAGATACAAACTGCCAAAAAGCCACGGCAGAAGAAAAATCCGCTGTCGCTGCTCTTCGCCGGTTCCGTCCGCCGCTGCGCGCCACTGTGACTTTGGAGAACGGAGAATTGATGCGAGTGATTTGCTCAAGGAAAAAAGAAGTGCAGGGCAGTGTGCTCTGGAAGGCCGGCCCATGGCGCAGTTCCGGTGACTGGTGGGAGCGGGAAGCCTGGGCGCGCGATGAGTGGGACATTGCCTTGCACAATGCAGACGCTGTCGCACTCTACCGGCTCGTGCATGATTTGCTCGGCGGAGGCTGGTTCGTGGAAGGCACGTATGACTGAAAAACAGTGGCCGGTTGCCAGTGATCAGTGGCCAGTCTTTATCTGCGGAATTACTAAGAACTGGCCACTGACTACTGATCACTGATGTATATCGAGCTCCACGCCCGCTCTGCATTCAGCTTCCTCGAAGGATCTTCCTTGCCTGAAGAGGTGATGTCAGCCTGTGCCCGGCTCAACATGCCCGCCATGGCTTTGCTCGACACCGACGGAGTCTATGGTGCGCCACGTTTTCACCTGGCGGCGAAGAAACTCGGAATCAAGGCGCACATCGGCGCGGAAGTCACATGCCAGTCTTTTAACCATGTCATCGTGAGCAGAGCAAGTGCTTCACGAAGTGCAGCACTTGCGAAGTCGAAGGATCCCTATACCCGGCAATCCGTTCAGCGGGTAGGGATTCCTCGCTCCGCTCAGAATGACAGAACAGTTCGGAATGACAGACCATTCCGCCTTCCTCTCCTCGTTTCCTCACGCGCGGGTTATCAAAACCTCTGCCGCCTGATTACCAAGATGAAGTTGCGCGCGAAGAAAGGTGAGGGCGCAGTGCAGAAGGAAGAACTGGAAGAGCATGCTCAAGGTCTTATCTGCCTGACCGGCGGCGCGGACGGGCCGCTGGCTGCCTCTTTGCAGCATGGCGGCATCGAAGAGGCACGCAAGCAAATCGAGCAATTAATCGGACTGTTTGGCTGCGGCAATGTGTACCTCGAGTTGCAGCGCCATTTCCACTGGGAAGAAGAAGCTCGCAACCGCGCTGCCATCGTAATTGCCCGGTCGCTCAACCTTCCTCTGCTTGCGACTAATGGCGTGTGCTATGCAGCCGCGAAAGATCGCGAACTCTGCGATGCATTCACCACCATCCGCCATCACCGCACACTATCCACCGCGGGCCGGCTGCTGGCGCGCAACTCCGAGCGTCACTTGAAATCTCCGCAGGAGATGCAGCAACTTTTCTCGGATCTGCCCGAAGCCATTAACAACACGCTTGAACTTTCTTCACGTCTGGAATTTACGCTGAACGACCTCGGCTATCAGTTCCCGCGTTATCCCGTTCCCGAAGGCGAAACCATGAACTCGTTCCTGCGTGACCGCGCATGGGAGGGTTTTAGACAGCGCTATGCCCGCGCTACGACCGACATGCAAGCCCGCGCCCGACACCAGATTGAGCGTGAACTCGCGCTCATCGAAAAGCTCAAACTCGCCGGCTACTTTCTCATCGTCTGGGATCTGGTGCGGTTCTGCCGTGAGCAAAATATTCTGGCGCAAGGACGCGGATCGGCTGCCAACAGTGCTGTCTGTTATTCCCTCGGCATCACGGCCGTCGATCCTGTCAGCATGGAGCTTCTCTTCGAGCGCTTTCTATCGGAGGAGCGCGGCGAGTGGCCCGACATTGACCTCGACCTGCCCAGTGGCGATGAGCGCGAAAAAGTTATCCAATATGTTTACCGGCGCTATGGCGAGCGCGGAGCGGCCATGACGGCGAATGTCATTACCTACCGTAACCGCATGGCGGCGCGCGAAATGGGCAAGGCGCTGGGGTTCGATCCGGAAACGCTGGCCAAAATTTCCGCCGCCGTTGCCACCTGGGAATTCCGCGACGAAAACGACGCGCTCGACCGCCGCTTCCACGATGCCGGGCTCGACCTCAAACATCCCCGCCTGCGCAAATATTATGAGCTGTGCCTTGCCGTGCAGGACTTGCCGAGGCATCTCGGGCAACATTCCGGTGGCATGGTCATCTGCCAAGGACAGCTTGATTCTATCGTCCCTCTCGAACCTGCTTCCATGCCCGGGCGCGTGGTGGTGCAGTGGGACAAAGAAGATTGCGCCGACATGGGCATCATCAAAGTTGACTTGCTCGGCTTGGGGATGATGGCTGTGCTCAAGGATTCCATCGAGCTGATAAGTAAACATTATCGAGAGGAAGTTGATCTGGCGCATCTTCCGCAAGATGATCCTGTGGTTTATTCCGCGCTGCAACAGGCCGACACCATAGGCCTGTTCCAGGTGGAAAGCCGGGCGCAAATGTCGTGCCTGCCGCGCCTGCGCCCGAAACGCTTCTATGACATTGTGGTGCAGGTCGCAATCATCCGGCCGGGGCCGATCGTCGGGCAGATGGTGAATCCGTTTCTCTTGCGCCGCCAGGGACGCGAAGATGTCACGTATCCGCACCCTTCGCTCGAACCTGTGCTCAAACGCACGCTCGGCGTGCCACTTTTTCAGGAGCAACTGCTTCGTCTCGCCATGATCGCCGCCAACTTTACCGGCGGCGAAGCGGAAGACCTGCGCCGCGCCATGGGCTTCAAGCGATCGCAGGCGCGCATGAAGGAAATCGAAGCCAGGCTGCGCTCTGGAATGACGCAAAATGGAATCCCGCCCGAGGCGCAGGAGAAAATCATTCTTTCCATCACATCCTTCGCGCTTTACGGATTTCCCGAGTCGCACGCCGCCAGCTTCGCACTCATCGCATATGCCAGTGCTTATTTGAAGTGCCACTATCTCGCCGCGTTCACAGCTGCCCTGCTCAACAACCAGCCCATGGGTTTTTATTCTCCGGCGACGATTGTGAAAGACGCGCAGCGGCACGGATTGAAAATGCTGCCGGTGGATGTGACTTGCTCGGAATGGATGTGCACGTTGGAAACAGTTTCCGGTTTCCAGTTTCCGGTTTCCAGTAAAACCTTAAGACAGAATGCTGATGCGACATCCGACGGGACACCCGTGCTACGCCTGGGATTACGCTATGTCCGCGGCTTGCGCGAGGAAGCCGCTCAGGCTCTGGTGCGTGAGCGCGTTGGTGCTCCATTCACTTCTATTCACGATCTCACTCGCCGTGTTCCAGAGTTGCGTAAAGATGAACTGACTACGCTGGCCGAGATCGGTGCACTAAATGCAGTTTCCAGTTTCCAGTTGCCAGTTTCCATAAAATCCGAAGTTGTTTACGTGGGTTCTGACTGGAAACCGAAAACTGGAAACTGGAAACTGCAACTTCACCGCCGCGACGCTCTCTGGCAGGTTGAGCGCGCCGTACGCAGTTCCGGTCCGCTGCTGGAAAATTTGCCCGAACCCGATGCGCCTTCGCCGCTTCAGCCCATGAACCACGAGGAGCGCCTGGTTGCAGATTTCCACGGTACCGGTCTCACTGTGGGACCGCATCCCATGGCTTACCGCCGTGATTGGCTCAATGCCATGGGCATTCGCCGGGCCAGCGAACTCCGCGATATTCCCAACGGCAGGCGTCTTCGCATCGGAGGCTGCGTAATCACCCGCCAGCGTCCGGGAACCGCGAAAGGTTTTGTTTTTGTCAGCCTGGAAGATGAAACCGGAGTAGCCAACGCGATCATCACGCCTGATCTTTTTCACCGCAACCGCCTGCTGCTGGCCTCAGAACGATTTCTGGCCATCGAAGGCATCCTGCAGAATCAGGACAACGTGATCTCAGTCAAAGCGGAACGCGTGCTGCCGCTGTTTGTCACAAAAGCCGAAACCGTCTCGCACGATTTCCACTGAAGGCTTCTGAAAACTAGAAAACTGGAAACCAGAAACTGAGAACTGCCTTACTGCTCGGACGGTGGTGGGGCTTCCTCAGGCCTGCCACTCTCCGGAGGCGCGAGCGGCAGCCGGGTGGCGCCGCGCATGATGTCGCGCTCCTCCGGGGAGAACACACTCTTGAAGCGGTTGGAATCGATGATCTGCTCCCGCTGACCCGGTGGCATGGCGCGCAGGTCGCGCACCGCCGTGGTCACCATGCGCCGACGGTCCTCTGGAAGCTGCTGCATGCGGCCGAATAATTCTCGCGCCTGTTGTTTCTGGCCCGGCGTCAGATGCTCCCAAGTTTCCATGCGGTTCAGCATGCGCTGCTGTTGCTGCGGCGGAAGGCTGGCGAAATGCCGCAGGCGCTGCCGCAACAACTGCTGGCGTTCCGGAGACAAACGGCGGAAGGCCGGATCGCTCTGCAGCGCGCGCTCTTGTTCGCCAGGCGACAGGCCCCGGTAGCGGCGCAGCCAGTCCCCGGCATGCCCTCCCGGACGAGGCTGAGGATGATTCTGAATCTGCAGAGGAACAGACCGGAAGTTGTTGCGCTGCGCGAAGCATGGAGACGCCACAGCGACCGCCAGGGCTAGCACAGCCGCCGCCATCCATCCCGTAATAAAACTCCCCCGCCGCATTCTCCCCGCCCTTGGCTTCGTCCTGCCCCGTGTCTTGTTGTTTCGTCCGCCTTTACGGATTCGCCACCACGTCCTGCTGCACTTCCAGGTCATCGAGTAAATCGAAGTCGGAATACAGATCGTGATTCTTCTCCAGAGCCTGCAGATCGCTCACCGCCGTGCCCGGCTCTGTCGACTGAGAATCCACGGTCGCGACTTCGTCATCGCCGAAGCGGTAGATTCCGCTGCCCTTGGAGAAGAACAGGCCCACCCCAATTGCCATCAGCACCGTGAGCGCTGCTGCCAGCACCGGACGCCGGAACCACGCCAGCCAGCCTGCTTGCGGCTTGGCCATCTCTTCCCGCAGGCGCGCTTGCAGACGCACATCAAAATACGGCGACGGCTCCGGCGCACGCCACTCATCGAGCAACGCCATCGTCTGGCGGATCTCTTCCATCTTTCCGGCGCACGCGCCGCAGCCCGCCAGATGCCCGCCGATCTCCGGCGTCATCCCCATCAGGCCGGACGCCAGGTCCGGTATCATTTCGCGAATCTCTTCGCACTTCATAACCATGCTCCCCTATTCTCTCTTCGCCGCTGTCACTTCTGGTCACTATCACATCAGCCAAACCAAAACTAACTTTCCTAGAGAAATTCTTTTAACTGTTCCCGCAAAGTCTCGTAAGCCCGGAACAACAACGATTTCGTCGCCGACTCGCTCAGTTTCAGTACATCGGCGATCTGTTTGTAATCCATCTGCTGGTACTTGTGCATAATGACCGCCAGCCTTTGCCGCTCCGGCAGGGCTTCCACTTTGCTCCGGATCGCGAGCATCCGCTCCCGCCGCAGCAAAGCTTCTTCGGCTGTAATCGTGCCGTCGGCTACATCCAGCGTCGTTCCGGTTTCCTCATCCGGCTCGTCCAGGCTAACCGTCACTTCTGGACGCTCCTTGCGCGTGTCGCGCGCATGATTGACCGCCAGGTTGGTCGCGATGCGATACAGCCAGGTGGTGAACTTGGCGCTGGCTTCGTAGGTCTGGCGCGAGCGGTACACCCGCAGAAAAACTTCTTGCGCTAGATCCTCCGCTGCCGCCGTGTTGCGCGCCATGCGGTACATGAAACTCACCAGCGGCCGCCGATACTTCTGCACCAGGTAATCGAAGGCGGACTCATCTCCCGCCTTTACTCGCAGCATGACTTCGGCGTCGGTGTAGCTTTCGGCGCCGGCCATCGCCGGTTGCAAAGTGCCGGCTGGGCGCGGCCCGAGCGAGGCCATCAGGACACCCTGGTCCATGGCGGCAGTGCTCACACTAGATTGAACCCGGTTCGGGAGGGAAAGTTGCTCCTCATCCTGGTCGGAAGAAACCCGGGAAGTCCCTCCAGATGATGAGGATACGGCGGGTCGATGTGGCCTGGGTTCGTCCGGCATCAAGAGTCACTTGGAACACGGGTGCCGGCGGACCCAAGCCCGCCTCCGCCCCTGTCGAGCATAGGCTACCATGGCCCGTTCCCGCGTCCAACTGGCTTACGTCGTCGACTGGAATTCAAGTTCACGCCGTACCGCCCAGCACGCGCCAGATTCCCCGGCGTCAAGGTTTTCGTGTTTGCTCATAATTTGTCGCCTTTAGGTCCCTGAGAGTAGCCGCCGCCGCTTCAGGCGTGAGGTCTCGCTGGGGGCTAGCCAGCATTTCGTAGCCAACCATGAACTTGCGGATCGTGGCTGAACGCAAGAGCGGCGGATAGAAGTGCGCATGGAGATGCCATTCCGGGTGCGTTTCGCCATCGGTTGGCGACTGATGAAAACCCATCGAATAAGGGAACGATGTCTCGAAGAGATTGTCGTATCGCGTGGTGAGTTGCTTGAGGATGTCCGCAAGACCGTTGCGCATGGCGGGATCAAGAGATCCCAGGTCGCGAGCGTGTCGTTTGGAGAGCAG
Source organism: Candidatus Sulfotelmatobacter sp. (assembly GCA_049583505.1). Classification (GTDB taxonomy): domain Bacteria; phylum Acidobacteriota; class Terriglobia; order Terriglobales; family Acidobacteriaceae; genus Sulfotelmatobacter. Next base: position 7,314 of record JBAUVZ010000287.1, on the reverse strand, counting down.
CAACACTTCGAAGGGCCACACCGCCCAGAAAGGCACGACGGCCGCGAAATGGGCGTTCTCAACGACCATGCGCGTCCCGGTCTGGGTTTCCACCTTCAAGTAGTCACATAGCAAGCAAGTACGATTCTTCTCCAAATATACCTTCTGCGATTCCTGCTCTTTGCAAGGTTCATTAGGGATGGTCTGGTTGGCCCAGATCTGACCATGCGGATGCGGATTGCTGCATCCCATGATCTCGCCCCGGTTTTCAAAGATCTGCACATAGCGGATGTAAGGCAAGGAGCCAATCTCGGAATACTGTTCCGCCCATACGTCCACCACGCCGGCGATTTCCGGGACCGTCATGCGCGCCACTGTGAGGTCATGGCGGGGCGAGAAACACACCACTTTGCAGATACCGGCCTCGGACTCAGAAAGCAGCAAACCACGCCCGGAGTCATCTTGTCTTGCAGGTTGAAGTTCAGGCTTCAACGCCGCGAAGTCGTTGGTGAAGACAAATACGTTCTGGTATTTGGGATTGCGCACTCCGCCTGCCCGCTCGTTCCCGGGACAGAGATAGCAAGCTGGGTCATAGGTCAAGGCGGGCGCAGATGCGGCCGATTCCAGTTGGCCCTGCCAAGGCCGTTGCGCGCGATGCGGCGACACCAAAACCCAATCGCGCGCAAGCGGATTGAAACGGCGATGAGGTTCTTGATAACGACTCCCCAGATCCATTTATTCCTTACCTTGGTTCGCGCGCGGGCCACGCCTGCGCACCCTGGCCCGGCTCACAAACGTAAATTTCAGGAATGATACCGGTTGCGTCGTGGTACTTACGCACAATGTATTCCTTGAAAGAATCGGAGGTCTCTACGCTCAACAAATTGACAGTGCATCCGCCGAAGCCGCCACCCGTCATCCGAGCACCATAGACGCCGGGCCGGGATGAAGCCAGTTCGACCAGCAGATCGAGTTCTCTGCAACTCACCTGATAGTCGTCGCGGAGGCTGGCATGGGACTGGTACATCAATTGGCCAAAACGGTCGGCCTCGCCGGACTGAAGAACCTTTGCGGCTGCCAAGACTCTTTGATTTTCCGTAATCACGTGCCGGCAACGACGATAAACCGTCGCCGGCAACAAATGCTTCCAGGTCTCGAGATCGGCGACCTCAACGTCGCGCAGCGCGCGGATTTCCGGCAAATGAGGCTGCAAGATCTTCACGCCCTCCTCGCAATCAGCTCGGCGACGGTTGTATTCGCCCGCAGCCAGTTCGTGCCTGACCATGCTGTTACACACCACCAGTCGAAGGTCCTGCGGCATCGGCAGCAGTTGATTCTCGAGGGAGCGGCAATCGAGCATCAGGGCATGCCCAGTGGCGCCATAAACGGCGACGAATTGGTCCATGATCCCGCAGCGCGTGCCCACGAATTCGTGTTCCGCCTTCTGACACAGTTTCATTAATTCCAGACGAGGAACATCAATTCCGGCAAGGGAGCTCAGGGCGAGCGCAGTCGCGACTTCCAGAGAGGCCGAAGAACTGAGGCCGGCGCCAAGAGGAACTTCGCCATGAATGACGAGATTGGCCCCGGCCAGCTTGTATCCAGAATTCTGCAACACAGCCGCTACACCGCGGATGAAATCACTCCAATGTCTTCGAGGTGGGCCATCGAGCGTATCAAGAGATAGGCTGATCTTTTCGCCGAAAAGGGCGGAATAGGCCTCCAGGGCACGGTCTTCCCGCTTGGCTGCGGCAACCCAGGTATAAAACTCCAGGGCCGCCGGCATGACGAAGCCGTCGTTGTAGTCAGTGTGCTCACCGATCAGGTTGACTCGGCCGGGCGCGCGGAAAATACGCGCGTTTGAGCCGAACATTTCCCGGAACTGCGCTGCCACCAGATCGCCTGCGGCTTCAGAGCCCAACAGACGGGACGTCATCTCTGCTCACCCGTGGGGCGACTGCCGCTGTCTGTGGACGATTCAACCTTCGGACGAATCGCGCTCGCGCGTCTTCCGAGTATCACCATGACCGCCCCGAAGACCAGCAATACCGCTCCCCAGGCGAGGTTCACATTGAGGCCAAGCGAACGCTGGTAAATTGTCTGGTCACTGAAGGCGCCGAATCCCAGAAGCAATAATCCGATCACGGTGAAGAGTAGGCCAATCGGCAAACGAATATCCAGTCGCATCGCAACTCCTACCAGAAGATAATGTTCAGTATCAACGCCAATACAAGGACCAAAATTCCCAGCGCCTCGGGTCTTTGGTACCACGGCAAATCTCCCTGCGAAGTGCGCTTGGTCAGTGAGTAGACGAGTCCAACGAGTTCTTCTTCTCTGCGAGGCTGTGTTATCAAACTAACCAGAATGGTGATCACCATACAAACCGACCACGCCCAGATCGCAGTCCAAAAGTTCTGAGCCATTTCGCTGGGATAGACGTGCCAGGTTGCCAGCCAACCGCCTTTGATCCCCACAACCGCCCCGATGGGCAGCGTCAGGCCATGGTGAACGGACGCGGCGAGCGTACCCGATAGCAACCCTGCGAAAGCGCCATCCCCGGTGGTGCGCTTCCAGAACATCCCCAGCAGGAATGTCGCAAACAGCGGAGCGTTCACGAAAGCGAACACCAACTGCAGAAAGTCCATGATGTTGTTGAAGCGGGTGGCGGCGTAGGAAGCAGCAATCGAAAGCGCAATCCCGAATACGGTTGCCATTCGACCCATCCACAAGTAGTGTTGGTCGCTAGCGTTTTTGTGGATGTAGGCCTGGTAGATGTCGTAGGTCCAAACCGTGTTGAATGCCGTCACGTTTCCCGCCATGCCGGACATAAAACTGGCCAGCAACGCCGTCAGCCCCAAGCCCAGCAACCCACTAGGCAGGTAATGTACCAGCATGTTCGGGACGGCTAGATCGTAATCAAGGAGAGGCTTGCCGTTTGAGTCCAGAACCGCTTGTCCAGTGCTTTCGTCGATCTTCGGAGGAATCAACCCCTGGCCCGCAACCATCCAGCCTCTAGTAGCGTCTACGCCACGCGCGCTCGGCAAAAGGCTGGGTCGTTGGGCAGGGAGAGCGATCGCAATCATTCCTGGCAGCACGACAAGAAATGGGAAGACCATCTTAGGGAGAGCGGCGATCAGCGGCGTGCGCCGCGCCGCGCTCATCGACTCCGCGGCCATGGCCCGCTGTACTACGAGAAAATCGGTGCACCAATAACCGAAGGAGAGAACAAAACCCAACCCCATCACGAGGCCAAACCACTCCACCCCCATCGGGTTTGTGTTTGCGTTGCCCATGCCCTGCCAGGAGTGGGTGTACGCTGCCGGAAGTTGCTGCTTGATGCCGCTCCACCCCCCAACATCCTTCAGCCCCAGAAGAACCAGAGGCAGGAAACCAGCCACAATCAGAAAGAACTGGAGCACTTCGTTGTAGATGGCGCTAACCAGTCCTCCCAGCAAGATATAAGCGAGCACTACGATCGCCGAGATGATTATGCTGATATGAAAACTCGCCGATAAGGGCAGGCCCATGCTCTTTAACGGAGCATCCAGGATGTGCAGCATCTGCATGAGCTTCGCCATGGCGTACATGGAAATGCCGGAAGAAAACACCGTCATGGCGGCGAAGGAGATTGCGTTAAGCCCACGCGTTTTCTCGTCGAAGCGCAGCCGTAAATACTCCGGCACCGAGCGCGCGCGCGACCCGTAATAGAACGGCATCATGAAGATGCCTATAAACACCATGGCAGGGATGGCGCCGACCCAGTAAAAATGGCTGGTGGCGATGCCGTACTTGGCGCCCGAAGCGCCCATGCCGATTACTTCCTGGGCACCCAAGTTGGCAGAGATGAACGCGAGGCCGCAAACCCACGCGGGAATGGAACGGCCAGCAAGAAAAAAGTCGGTGCTGGTCTTCATGTAGCGTTTCAAAGCTACACCGATCCCAAGAACAAAGACCGAATACACCGCCATGATGATCCAGTCAATGCCGGTTAAGCTCATGAGGCTCCTGAAACCTTGCGCCGGATGCCCTGCTCAACCGTGGTGTGACCTTCGCGCTTCCGTGGGATCTGTTTTGAGACAAAAAGGAATACAACGAACGGAAGTGTAGTTCTTAGCGTTCCCGCGGACACCTGTAACAGAAGCGAAGGCACGGTTTTCCTTTACCTTGCCCAGCAACTGCTCCGCCGTTTGGCTTACTGCGGATTCGCCGCTGCATGGAGCAAGATGGTTAAGGGTGGGACGTGGTCCGGTTTCACATACCGATTTACCAGGAAGCGCTTGCCGTCTCTGGCCACGTCGTAGGTAAAGACGTCGGTCGAGGAAATCGGAGCGCGGCCGTGAATTTGGAACAGAGGCGCCGGCTGCCCGGTTGAGAAAGTCGTCCCGCCGTTGACTGGTACCGCCATCAACATGCCGTTGGGCGCGATATAGAAAATCTCTTTGTCGTCTCCGCGCCAGCGCGGTTCGGTGCCGCCGCCGCGAGACACTTGCCATTTTCCCGCCGCGCCGGGGAACGAAGTGACGTAAATCTCCCAGACGCCCGATTCATCGGAGGCATACGCCACCCATTTCCCGTCGGGAGAAATTTGTCCGTTCGACTCGCTGCCTTTGCTGGTCAGAAAACGCGTCGGGTCTCCGCCGGCCGCGGGTATGAGTTCAAGATGTTCGCCCGATGTAATCTGGTGAGTGAACAGAATCTGCTGGTCGTCCAGAGACCAGGAATTGGGAATAATGTCGTCCATGGAGGTGGGCGGGAGCGTGTATCGCTTCCTCTCGCGCTCCAGGCCAGTCGTGGGCTTCAGGAGTAAAGTCGGGCCGTCGCCGCCTGCGTTGCGGTAAGCCAGCGTTCTTCCATCTCGCGACCAAACACCAACGACTTCTTCCGACGGCTCAAACGTGAAACGCGAGTTGCCCGCGCCGGCTGTGCTCTCGATCCAGACGTCAACATTATTTGCCTTCTCGTCGCTGAGGTCCACGGCAACGCGGCTACCATCAGGAGAAAGCGTGGGGTTTGCAACGACGGCGGGATCACCGATACGGCCCAGTTCTTTACCAGAGCGATCGACCCAGGTAAGCGCGGACTGCGCGGCACCGACATCGGTGTTAAAGATCAACGTACCGTTCTGCGCGACCGTAAAAGCCGACCAATACGTGGAGGGTTGAAATCCGACGGCATTCGCGACTACGGTCGTGCTCCCCGAAACCGTGGCGTTGGATGCGTCAAACACAAGGCTGACCAACTGCCTTTGCTCATCCGCATAAAACAAGTGGTGGGCATCGAAGCCAAAACTCGAATGGCAAAGAACAACAAGCTTTCTTTCCTTGCCCTCGAGAGAACTGAGGTAGACGCCGCTCAAGCGGTCGTCCTTGTCGTTCGAAAAGTTCCCGGCCCAAAACAAGAAATGGTCGCCGTCGGGAAGAAACATGGGCCAGCGGTGGGATTGATCCTGCTTGGTCCTGATGCCTAGCGTGACCGGCGCCATCCCCGTGCCGTCGGCATTGATGCGCTGGAGCGGACTTTGGGCGTCCGCGGCATAGATGATTACACCCTTGCTTCCCCAACTGCCGCCGCGTCCAGCCAAAGCGGTGGCGAGCACCTGCGGCGCGCCGCCTGAGATGGCCATTCGCTGCAGCTTCCCATTGGCGAAGAAGCCGATATATGCGCCATCCGGCGACCAGAAGGGATAACTTGCGCCCTGCGTGCCAGGGAGCGGCATGACGTTGGACGAGCCGATGCGCTGCACGTAGAGCATGGGCAAGGCCGAGCTTTCTTCCGGCGACACAAACGCCAGCATTGCGCCGTCGCGCGAGAACGCCATGTGGCTGATGCTCATTTCACCGGGAACCGCAAGAGAGAACTGCATGCGAGTCGTGGGTTCCGGACGGCGCGCCACGAACCACGTTGCCGCGGCAACGGCCACCATAGCCAGGGCCGCCGCAGCCCAAGCAAACAGGCGTGTCCGCCCAGGCGCAGCGGCTGTGAGAACGCGCGCCGCCGCGCTCGTCTCGCTGCCCGATAGAGCGCTCAACGCGAAGGAGAGATCGCGCGCCGACTGAAAACGTTCCTCCGGGTTCTTCTCGAGGCAGCGCCGCACGATGCGATCCAGCGTGGAGGACATCGCGCGGACCGGGCCTGACAACTCCGGCGGATCTTCATTCAGCACCGCAGTCATGGTTTCCGCCGCAGTGTCCCGGCGAAAGGCGCGCGACCCGCAAAGCATTTCATAAAGCACGGCGCCGAAGGCAAAAATGTCGGTGCGAGCGCCGACGGCCTCGCCACGGACCTGCTCCGGCGCCATGTAGCTCGCCGTTCCCATGACCACGCCCGCTTCGGTGTGCAAAGTGGTCAGAGTAAGTTCGTTCGAGCTTTGACTTGGAATTTGGGCGAGCTTCGCGAGGCCAAAATCCAGAATCTTGGTACGTCCATCCTTGGTTAGAAAAATATTTTCCGGCTTCAGGTCCCGGTGGACGATCCCCTTTTCATGCGCCGCTGCCAGCCCATGCGCGATCTGCACTCCATACTCGACGGTCTTGCGCACGGGTAAAGCCCCCCGGTCGAGCGCCGTCCGGAGGCTTTCGCCCTCCAAGAGCTCGGAGACGATGTAGGGCGCCCCGCCTTGCTCCCCGATGTCGTGGATGGCAAGGATGTTGGGATGATTGAGCGCAGCTACGGCCCGCGCTTCCTGCTCAAAGCGACGCAGCCGCTCGCTGTCTCCGGCGAACGACTCCGGCAGAATCTTCACCGCGACATCGCGTCCCAGCCGGGTGTCGCGAGCGCGATGCACTTCGCCCATGCCGCCTGCGCCGAGGGGAGATTGGATTTCGTAGGGGCCAAGCTTAGTGCCAGGGGTTAGAGCCATGCGTGGCCGTAATCATAGCAGGTGCTGCACGTTGCCAATGAGGTGGACGCTTCTGGGAGTGTTGTCGGCAAACCGGAAGTTATCCGAGCCAACAGGTAGACGTTTGCCTTGCTTGGGCGCAGATTTGGGCGCCCTTTGCTGCTTCGGTGCAGGCTTCGGTGTGAGCAAAGTCGTGGACTGGGAACTTGTGTATAATGGTGAACTTACCGCATCAAAGTGGGCGCTTAACTCAGCGGTAGAGTGCCATCTTCACACTTCTTCCCGATTCAATACTTTCAACAACTTAACAGGCTTACGGGGACTGCCAAGTACCTGATAATACATGGTGGATGGGTGTCTGAGCGGGTGCTAGTGCGGGTGCTGGCCTTAACGTGGAACCTCGTGCTCACCCGCTCGCGACGGCGCGTCCCCGCTCAAAACCCACGTCGATCTTCTGTTGCCCTGCCTGAATTGCTGCCTCAATAGCGGAGTCTTGC
>JBAUVZ010000286.1:0-11313 GCA_049583505.1 Candidatus Sulfotelmatobacter sp. | reverse complement strand
TGGGCGCGCGTGATGGTGGTGAAGTCTTTATAGCGCAGCTTAAGTTGAATGGTACGCGCATGCAGCTTAGCCTCCCGCAAGCGGCGTCCCACCATCTCGGAGAGCCGCATCAGCGTGGCTCCAAGCTGGCTCACGTCCGCCGTATCTTCGTTAAAGGTGTGCTCGTGGCTGATCGATTTTGCTTCGGTGTCCGCGCCGACTTCGCTGTCGAACCATCCACCAGCATCTTCCCCGCGCGCTTTCCCGGCCAGCGCCAGCCCCCATTTGCCGAATCGTTCCTCCAGTTCAGAGTCTTCCAGCCGAGCCAGGTCTCCTACTTTCCTGATGCCCAACTCGTGCAGATGGCTCTCCATCACCTTGCCCACACCGGGAATCTCCCGTACGTCGAGCGGTGCGAGGAATTTCGATTCTTCTCCGGGCACGATCCACAGCACGCCATTGGGCTTGGCTTGCGCGGAAGAAACTTTCGCAATCAGACGCGACGACCCGATGCCAATCGAGCAATTCAGCCGCGTTTCTTCCTTCATTCGCTGATGCAGTTTGTGCGCGGCCTTCAGGGGCGGACCATGCAGCCGCGCCGTGCCCGTCATGTCGAGGTACGCCTCATCGATCGAGGCCATCTCCACCTGCGGCGAAAACGCCGTCAGCACCTTGTAGACTTTTTCTGAGCACTCGCGGTAGCGCTCGGGATGGCCGTCGACGAAAATGGCGTGCGGACAAAGCTTCGCCGCAGTCCGCAGCGGCAGCGCAGAATGCACTCCATACTTCCGCGCCTCATACGATGCCGCCGAGACCACACCGCGCTCATGGCGCTGTCCTCCAACCACGACAGCTTTACCCATCAGCGAAGGATCGTACAACTCCTCCACAGACACGAAGAAGGCGTCCATGTCGACGTGGAAGATGGTGCGGGCGAGAGCGGGCTGGTGGGAAGCAGCCATGCTGGAAGAATTTTAGCAGTTGCTCTTGCCCTGGTACTGCCAGAGCAATCAGGTGTGCGCACACTCGGAACCGCTGTTAGAATCCGCCTCATGCCCGGACGCGCTGTCAGGATTACAGCTCGCATCGCGTTTCTTCTTTGCGGATCGATTTCGCTCTTCACAGCCGTCCCCTACGCGATGCTGCAGGGCGAAGATCTGCCGGTTCAGAGCGAATGGGTCATATTTGTGGTTGTCCTAGGGCTGGTGGGCGTTTTTAACCTGACGCTTGCGCTGCTGCCCCGCTCGTGGATCGCGAAAGCCTGCAAGAAAGGTCGGGACGATGAGCAGTTGTTTTCAGCGCCCCTCAGACTGCTCGGTGGCTTCGCGGCAATTTCATATGTCCTGGCGCTGGCCGCCTATTTCGTTCCGCACCGCTGGAATCTCGATCCGCAACTGATGCTTTCGCTGTGTCCCATGTATCTCGTCAGGATGACGATCGATCCCTCGCCCGTGGCCATCTTTTTTCTGCTTGCTCCCATGAACGTGGGCGTATACGGCGCACTCGGCACCACCTTGGGATACGCCCTCCTGGTGTTTCGCGGGCAGCATTGAGGGATATAGGCGAGCTGATCACGGCGAATGGCGAATCTCGAGTCATCTTAGCTGGCGAGGGTTTCGAGTTCATTCGCAACCGATCGCTAAAGCACACCTTCTACTAAACCAACACCTTCTCCGCCGTGGCTTGCGATGCCCCGCGCATCTGCCGCACCTTGTCGTAGATCTTGCCGTATTCGCGGGCCGATGCATTCCAAGAAAAGTCCTTGTTCATCCCATTGCGCATCAGCACCTGCCACGAAGTCTGATCGCGATAAGCCTGCAGCGCATGCTTGATCGTGAGCAGCAGAGATTCGCCGTTGTACTCCGTGAACTTGAATCCCGTGCCTTTGCCGGAGCGCGCGTCCCAGGGCTCGATGGTATCGTCGAGACCGCCGGTCGCACGAACGATTGGCACCGTACCATACTTCAAGCTATAGATCTGGTTTAGCCCGCAAGGTTCATATTTCGAAGGCATTAGAAACATGTCAGAGCCGGCCTCAATCTTGTGCGCGATGGCGTTGTCGTAAGCCACCTTCACCGCAATCTTGTTGGGGAACTGCTTGTTGAGCCGGACAAACATCTCTTCATACTGTTTGTCGCCAGCACCCAGGGCGATCACGATCATTTCTTCACGCGCCAGCCGGTCCATGATCTGCGCGATCAGATCGAAGCCCTTCTGTGCGGCAAACCGCGACACAATGCCGATCACTGGCAGCTTCGGATCGGCGTTCTTCACTCCAAACGCCGTCAGAAGATCCTGCTTACATTGCGCTTTTCCGGAAAGATCTTGCGGCGAATATTTCGCCGCGATGAACTTGTCCGCCTGCGGACTCCACTCGTCATAGTCCACGCCATTCAAAATTCCTGTAACGGTCGCGGCGCGGTCGCGCAGCACGCCCTCCAGTCCAAACCCATATTCGGCGGTCTGAATTTCCTGGCTGTATTTCCGGCTCACCGTAGTAACGAAGTCGGAAAAGGTAAGCGCTCCCTTCAGAAAGTTCACCTGCCCGAAGAATTCCATCTTCGACATGGTGAACAGGTCCCAGGGCAGCATCAGCAGCGGCAAAGTCTCAGGCGGGAAAAGTCCCTGGTATCCGATGTTGTGGATGGTAAACACGGTACCCACGTCGCGGAAGGCCGGATCCTCGGCGTAAACCGTGCGCAACAGCACCGGCACCAGCGCCGACTGCCAGTCGTGACAATGAAATACCTGCGGCACACCAAGAATCTTTGCCGCCTCCAACACGGCACGAGAGAACAGCGCAAAGCGCTCGGCGTTATCGGGAAAGTCCCCCGCGGCGGTGCCGTAAAGTGCATCCCGATCGAAGTATTCCGGATAGTCGACAAAATAAAAGCGCACCCCAGACTGGCTTCCGCCCGCCACCACCGAAGCAAACCGATACTTGTCATCGAAAGGAATCGTTATGCTGCGCACCACTGTTGCCGGATCGGCCAGCTTCGTCTGCCGGTAACGAGGCAGATACACGCTCACCTGATGCCCCAGCGCCGCCAGCGCGCGCGGCAATGCGCCCACCACGTCTGCCAACCCGCCGGTTTTCGAAAACGGCACGCCTTCCGAAGCCACAAACGCAATATGCATGAATCCCTCCCGGGAAACCCGCTTTTCGCGGGCGCACGTTATGATGGAATGTGTTGTGGGACATAGCCAGTCTATATGTCCGGGGAAAAGAGGGTCAACGTGCCGAAGGTCGTGTCCACGCGCCGTCCTCAACATAAGCCCAAGTTGGGACAACATTTCCTCGCCAGCAACGATTTTGCCGCACAGATCGTCGATGCCCTCGGCGATGTATCAAAAAGCACCGTGCTCGAAATCGGCCCCGGACGCGGCATCCTCACTTCCCTGCTGGCCAAGCGCGTCCGCCGCCTGATTGCCGTGGAGCTCGACCGCGTGCTGGCCGCTCAGCTTCGCCTCCGCTTCGGCATGTTCCCCAACGTCGAAGTCATCGAGGCCGACATTCTGTCGGTCGATTTCGATTCCCTGTTCGGCCCCAAACCTGGCCTGCGCCGGCCCGGCATCGAATTCCGCCCCGAGCCGGTCCAAGTCGTCGGCAACCTTCCCTACTACATCACTTCCGACATCCTGCTGCGCCTGTTCGACTACTCCAAATACTTTGAGACCATCGTCATCGTCATGCAACGCGAGGTGGCAGATCGCATTGCCGCCGAGCCCGGCAGCCGCGATTATGGGCTTCTCTCTGCTACCGCCCAACTCTATGCCCGCGTCGAGAAGCTTTTCACCCTGCCGCCGGGCGCGTTTGCCCCGCCGCCCAAGGTGCATTCCACTGCGCTGCGCCTCACCATCGCTCCACGACAAAAAGAACTGGGCCTCGATGGGGATAGCAGAATCGAAGCTGGCCCCATGAAAAACGGCTTCATCGACTTCCTCAAACTTTCCTTCGGCCAAAAGCGCAAAACTCTGTGGAATAATCTCAAATCCAACTATCCGGAGTCTCATCTGCGCGCCGCCCTGGCCCAGGCAGGAGTGAAGCCTGCGGCCCGCGCCGAGACCTTAACCCTGGAAGAAAGCGCTGCCCTGTTTCGTGCCTTGCGAAACTCCCACGACGGCTCGTAGCATTGTTGCCACGACAGGAGAGCCTATGGCCGCGACCCTAGTTCGCCATCCAGCGGTCGCTGGGCGTTTCTATCCCCGCGATGAACAATCTCTGCGCCAGGAAGTCTGCGTCTACCTGTCCCAGACTCCTGAGCAGAAACCGATTCGTGCTGCTGGCTGCATCGTCCCCCACGCGGGCTATATGTATTCCGGGCACGTGGCGGGCGCCGTTTTCGCTGCCTTGGAAATTCCCCAGCTCTGCATCGTGATGTGTCCCAACCACACCGGCGTGGGCCGTGCCCTGGCGATCGTCAGCGAAGGTGCCTGGGAAACTCCGCTGGGCAGCGTCGCCATCGACCAGTCATTCGCCACGCTCCTCAAGCAGCGCTGCCCGCTTCTGCATGAAGATTCATCCGCCCACCGCAGTGAGCATGCGGCTGAAGTCGAATTGCCTTTTTTGCAAGTGCGCCAGCCCCAGCTCAAGTTCGTTCCCATTGCGCTGGGCACGGGGCAGTTCGAAGCTCTCGAGCAACTCGGCGATGCGATTGCGGATGTGATTGCGGCGCACCACGCTCGCGTCCTGGTTGTAGCCTCCAGCGACATGAATCATTACGAATCCGACGCCATCACGCGCGTAAAGGATCACAGCGCGATTGAACCAATCCTCGCCCTCGACGCCCGCGCCCTCTACGACGTGGTCACGCAGCAGAACATCAGCATGTGTGGCTTCGGCCCGGCCGTCGCCATGCTCACAGCCGCCAAGAAGCTGGGCGCCACTTCAGCCGAACTCGTCAAATACGCAACCTCCGGCGACATTTCCGGAGACCGCGATCTCGTCGTAGGCTATGCCGGAGTGGTGATTTGTTAACCTCCGCCAAGAGGAATCTTTTCGCTGATGATTGACTGATGCTGTAAATTGACGCCATGATTGCTTTCGAGCACGCTCTGGCTCTGTTCTTGTTCGTTGGCGTTCCGATCTGGGATGCGCTGGAGACGCGGGCGCTGAAGACCAGCACAAATCCCCGCAGGAAAGTCTTGTCGTATCGCAGAATCCTCCTTGTCCTCTGGACCGCCGCCATCATCGCCTGGATTGCATTGCGATCCAGCGTTTTCTTCATATGGCCGGCCGTAAGTCAAACCGCTCTGCCGGGGATGGGCGTGTCTTTTGTTTGGGGCCTTGTCGTCGCGTTTGTAGTTGGTTCCCTGCTACAGGTGGTTGTCATCCGTTTCAACGAAAAAGCGCGCGAGAAGGTCTTGCGAGCCTTTAAGCGCTTGGCTTTCATCCTTCCCGTAACTCCGGAAGAGCGCGCCTGGTTTGTGTTGGTTTCAGTCACGGCAGGCATTTGCGAAGAGGTTTTGTATCGCGGATTTCTGATCAGATATCTTTCCAACGGGCCCTGGCATGCCGGACTTTGGATCGCGTTAGCGATTGCCAGCATTTCCTTCGGGCTCGGGCATGGCTACCAGGGACTATCCGGGATCATCGGCACCGCCTTGCTGGGAGCGGTAATGGCGGTCATCTTTCTCTCCACGGGAAGCTTGTGGCTGCCCATGGCACTGCACGCCATCATCGACTTGCGAGTTCTTTTGCACCTTCGTCCCGGAGACCTTGCTTCTTGAAGCGCTCTCCATCAGATCGCTGAGTCGTCATTCATAAATCCACGCTGAACCGTGGCAGCCGAAAGGCGCGATTCGCGGTCAACGAGTGCAATCGCGATATTTCGCCAGCGATCCGTCGCGGCAAGATGGGTGCTCCCTTTGTCGACATCCGCTGCGAGAACAGGCGTTGATTGATGGTATGATCGGACCGTTTTTTGCACAAAAATGTCTCGAACGACACTTCGCGTTCTGTTGCCTTTGATAATGGGGTTTCAGGCAGTTTTATGGGCGGTCCCGCAAGGCCGCCCTTCTCAACGGACAGCTACTGTGGCAGTCCAAGTCGCGAAGATTGCTGTGGGCTCTGAGATCGAAGTGCGGTTGTTAAACAAAGAAAAACTTCGGGGACGTCTCGGCGAAGTCTCAGACACAGGGTTTATCCTGCTTATTCCGACTGGAACCGCATCGACGAAACGTAATCTGGCTTTCGATGAAGTAAAGTCCGTGAGAGTAGTCAGTACACATCGACCGACAGGACTAGCCTTTTCTGTCGGGGTCGCCGCTGTAATTGTCGCGGTGATTCTCCTTATTACTCTCCATTAGTCGCAGATGCTGCCTAGCCGGCCCTTAGTGTCCCGAGTGCCCGCCGGCAGCGTGTCCAGCCGACCCAGCACTCGCGTGACCTACTGCGCCGGTGCTCGCGGGATACACCCCACTGCCATACCCACCGGTATGCGAAGCAGTCCCGGCGAACTGGGGTGCTCCGTGCAGTTCCACAGAACCGGTCTTGGCCACCTGCGTATTTAAATGTCGCAGGTTTTCGTAAGATCCTCGCGGAATACTCAAGCCCGCCGAACCGCTTCTAACCACCGTGTGCATCGGGGCAGTATTCGTCACCACCGGCCCGCCTCTTCCCACCGCAACCGTGTTCACCGTGCCCTTAGGCGCGACCGGAGCATGAAAGCCGGCGTCCACCGCGCCGACATAATGAATTCCGCCCCGCCATGTGTTCCAGCCCCCAGGCTGCCATCCCCAACCAAATCCAGGAACAAACATCCAATTCCCGTAGTAGTAAGGCATCCAGCCCCACGGATACGCCGACGCCCACATATAACCCATGCCCGGATACCACGCCCAAGCCCCATCCATGAACGGATTCCACCCCACCCCTGCAAAATAGGGCTGCCACAACATGCCAAAGCCGGCAAGGTTGCTATATCCGCCGTAATAGCCCAAGTCGCTGTAACCGTAGCCATACGGCGTGGAGTTATTCTTCGAATACTGGTCGTGATACTCGATCGATTGCTTGTCCCACTGGTCGTAAGGATCCTCTTCAAAGTTCTTCGCCAGCGTCGACTGATCGTTCTCATCCACGTCGAAGGTGACCATCTTCTTCTTCTCCACCTTCACCGTACCCGACGGACCCACCACGGCGAGGTCGCTCTTAAAACTGGCGATCTCCGCGATGCTCGATGACCTCGCGACTCGGAAGTGCGCCGCTTGGCGCAACTCCACTGTCTCGCGGGAGAAAATCAGCGTAAATTCGTCGCCGCGCTTCCCCAGCCAGTCGACGTACGCCCTGCCTTCCAACAGCTCCACGGTGGACACACGTTTGCCCGCATCGTTTAACCCGAGCGTACTGAACTGCACTGTTGTGTTAGGAGTGACGCGCAGCGTGCTGCCATTCTCGAACTCAACCTCGGCGCGGCCGTTCTCCCGCGTGCGCAGTTGCGTCCCCTGCGTAATGGGAAGGTTGACGAACGCGTTCTCGAACCCCAATCCCGAATTCTTGTCGATCTGCACCGCACCATGCACGTCGCTCAAGCGAACGATGCGTGCTTGCGAGTCAGCCGCGGCGGGCAGCGCCCAAAGCGCGCAGGCCAAGGCCGTTCCTACCATCGCGTCAAGTCGTGGCTTGAACATAGCAGCCCCCTGAACGGACGAGAAACCTACTTCACCGCCTATTAGAACACGGTTTGGCGCGGATAGTAATATCCCAGGTCTGGCGTATACCCAGTCACCGCCCAGCCGCAGGCCCACTACCTAGCTGCATCAACTCCTTCGCTCGCGCCCGAACCACGCTGATCACCGAAGTGTCCTCAAGAATCTCCTGCAGCACCGGTGCCACTCCCTGTATCTCGCTCAGTTCGTTATTCCTGGCCTGCATTTCCATGCGCTTCAACTCATCGTCCAGCGCCAGTTTCTGGTAGCGGTGGTAGTAAGCCAGCCGCCGTCCGTATTCCAGCGTCCCTGCCATGTTTTGGAAAAGAGTGGTCAACTGCTGCACTGCCGCTAGGTTTGAATAGTTGTAGCGTGCGGTATTGGAAAGCTGGCCATCCTGATAGCTCAGCAGCTTCGTGCCAGTAGAAGCCAGCTTGTGATTGCCCGAATCAATCTTTCCAGCAAAATACTGCGCCTGTTTCGCCCAGCCGAAGATCCTCTCCCGATTCCCCGCCGACACCTGGAATTCCGCCCGGTAGGTTTCCTCATCAGAATCCTCTGTTATTGTCCCGGTGCACTCATAGCGCGCGTGTCCGGCCGCGTCGACCGCGATCGAGTAATGCTCGGGATTGGACTCGGGAAAGTCCAGTGTAAAGGTAACCATCGCGGTCGCAGGCGCAGCCACCCCGCCGCTCGCGGCCTGCTGTGCTATAGCCCGTGCAGTCATTGCAGCCACAGCCAGCACTCCCATCGTAACTGCTGCCCGCCAGCCGCTCCGACTAAGGAAGGCTCGACTCAGGAAGGCCCGTACCAGGAAAGCCCGAATCACGAAAGCTTGCATCAGAGAAGCCCGCATCATCACCGCGCCGCAACCCTCTGCCGTTCCAGCGTGCCCGCCGTATGCAGATGACAGATGGCGATGGCCAGCGCGTCCGACGCGTCCATCGGCTCCGGTGCCTCGGCCAATCCGAGCAGCCGCGTCACCATGTGCTGCACCTGCTGCTTCTCCGCTCGCCCATATCCCACCACCGACGATTTGATCGTCAGCGGCGAATACTCCGCGACATCCAGTCCAGCTGAGGCCGCAGCCAGCATGGCCACTCCCCGCACCTGGCCCAGCTTCAACGCCGACTTCACATTCAGCGCGTAGAAGATTCCCTCAATTGCAACTTCATCCGGCCGATGCTCCGTAATAAGTCCGCCCAGTTCGTCATAAATGCGTGACAAGCGCCGCGCCAGCGGTTCCCGCGGCGAAAGCTTGATCGCTCCGCAGGTCAGGCAAACCAGCTGCCCTCCAGTATGCATCTCAACCACACCGTACCCGGTGTACTCCCCGCCACAATCGATGCCCAGAACTCGCATGTAAGTGCAGTCTATCGCGGATGCGCTGCAGTTCATAGGGAGGGAATTCCCAGGGTCACTAAACAGAACACTTCCTAACAGCACTTCGGCCGCCGCACCTTAACCTCTTCGAACTCCCGCCGAAACGTCGCATAAGCCTCGCTCGACGACGCTATCCCGGCCCGGCTCAGAAACCGCGAGTACGCGGCTTCATCAAAAATCTCCCGCAGCGCCGCCAGTAGAATGTGCCAACTCGAAACGATTCGCTTCATCCCCTCTCCTCCACCAGTCGTGTCCTCACAAACGGCGACTCCTTCATCTGCGCTTCTTTCGCGCCACTGAGAACCCCCCACCATTGCCGCAAGGATTCCACGAGCACCAGTGTCACCATTATCACCAGAACTCCCGTGACCGCCGCATCCAGCCGGTTGTTGAAGATCAGTTGTGCCGTCGCTCCCGACATCGGTGTTGGACCCGCCGCCAGCGCTTGCGCCTGCGCCAGAAATCCCACTCGCGGATTGGGATCGAACAGCTTGTGCCACGACGCCGTAAACGTCACCGCCACCAGCCACGCCAGCGGTACCAGCGTCACCGCGGCATACTTCGCCCGGTGCATCTTGATGATGATCGTGGTAGCAACGCACAACGCCACCGTCGCCAGCAGTTGATTCGAAATGCCAAACAGCGGCCACAAGGAATTAATCCCGCCCAGCGGATCCTTTACTCCCTGCCACAAGAAATATCCCCAGGCCGCGACGATCAACCCGCTGGTCGCAAGTATTGACGGATACCAGCTCGTCCGTCCCAGCGGCTTATACACATGCCCCAGTGCATCCTGAACCATGAAGCGCGCCACCCGCGTCCCCGCGTCAAGAATGGTCAAAATAAACAGAGCTTCAAACATGATGGCAAAGTGGTACCACAGCGCCATTAACGTGTCGCCCCCCAGGCTGTGCGAGAAAATATGCGCCATTCCCACCGCAAACGCAGGAGCTCCGCCGGTCCGGTTGTAAAGCGTCTGTTCGCCTACAGCGTGCGCCAACGCCTGCATGTCGGCCGCGGTCACCGGAAACCCCCAGCCGGAAATAGTTGCCGCCGCAGTCGCAGGCGCCTGCCCGACGATGCCCGCCGGACTGTTGATGGCAAAATAAACTCCCGGCTGCATCACGCAAGCCGCAATGATCGCCATCACCGCCACCGCCGACTCGCACATCATCGCGCCATAACCCACCATCCGCGTCTCGGTCTCCCGCGCAATCAGCTTCGGAGTCGTTCCGCTGGAGATGAGCGCGTGAAAGCCACTGATCGCTCCGCACGCAATCGTGATGAAGGCGAAAGGAAATATCTTCCCCGCAAACACTGGACCCGTGCCGTCCACAAACCGCGTCAACGCCGGCATGTGCAGCGTGGGATGCAGTGCCACAATACCCACAGCCAGTAGCGCGATGGTTCCCAGCTTCACAAATGTACTGAGATAATCACGCGGCGCCAGCAGCAGCCACACCGGCAACGCCGATGCTGCGAACCCGTAAACCATGATCAGAATCGCCAGCGTAGGCGCGCTAAACGTAAACACCCGTGCCAGCGCCGGATTCTGCGACACGTACTGCCCACCCCAGATCGCCCCGAGCACCAGAACAAATCCCAGGGCCGACACCTCCAGCACTTTCCCCGGACGAATCCGCCGCAAATACAAGCCCATCAGCAGAGCGATCGGCATGGTCATCGCGATCGTGAACGTGCCCCATGGGCTCGCCTTCAGCGCGTTCACGACGATCAGCGCCGCCACCCCCAGCAGGATGATCAAAATCGCGATCACCGCCACGTAAGCAACAAATCCTCCGACCCGCCCGATCTCACCCTTGGCCATCTCCGTCAAGGACTTTCCGTCGCGCCGCACTGAGAACAGCAGGATCACGAAATCCTGTACGCAGCCCGCAAACACTGCCCCCGCCAGCACCCACATCGTCCCGGGAAGGTAACCGAACTGCGCCGCCAGCACCGGCCCCACCAGCGGCCCCGGACCGGCAATCGCCGCGAAGTGATGTCCAAACACCACCCACTTATTGGTGACCAGAAAGTCGCGGCCATTCTCCAGGCGCTCCGCGGGAGTCGCACGCAACCCATCCAAAGCGAGTATCCTCACCGCGATGAACCTGCTGTAAAAGCGGTACCCAAGCGCGTAACAGCAGGTCGCCGCCACCACCAGCCACAGTGCGTTGATCGGTTCACCGCGATGCACCGCCACCGTGCTCACAGCCACGGCGCCAAGCAGCGCGACGGTTCCCCACCCCAGAATCACCAGAATCTTGTTCATTGTCTTTAATCCAGTGCAGCATTGTGCCC
>JBAUVZ010000285.1:0-1645 GCA_049583505.1 Candidatus Sulfotelmatobacter sp. | reverse complement strand
AAGTAGGCGGTTCATGTCGCCGTCCACGAACCCGAGCACGATCTCGGCCGGCAGCCCGGAAGCCGCAGAAACGGCTTAGCATATTCGCCAGCAGCGTGCCGTTGTCCCAACCGAAATGGCGATAGGTACGAGCCTGATACTTCCAGGCGTTTCGCCAGTATGTTCCGGTGCAGATGATCGTCGCGGGCGCGTGGGCCACCGCGGGTTCCATCGCGGCCGCCCGAGCCAGGTTTCTGCGAAAATCACCTTTTCGGAGAAGCCGTAGCGATACATCCGCCGGATTGAAGTGATACACGCCGCCATCCAGGCCCGCAAGATCGCCAGTCACGACGTACAGTTCGATCTCGTAGAGGGCTCCCGTGCAGGCTGCAGCGCGAAAGTAGATTTCTCCGCATGGATGTGCGCGTTGTTTGGTAATCCCTGCCGAGAAGTAGAGAATACGCGCTAGATCGTGAAGGTCAGGTACCGAATCGGCCCGCGACGAGGGCACTGATTCCGAGATCGCGGAGAGCGCGGCCACTCCCGTTTGCGGCACGTCCCGCGGCAGAAGAAATGGCTGTAGCTTCGGATAGATTTTGAAAGGCTGCGGCCGGTTCGCCCAGTCCAGCAGGCGAGGATTGTTACGAATACTCCAGTAGGAGTGTTTCGTACCATCGTGATATTTCCAGGCTACCTGGATGTCGCGGTTGTTCATCGATACTACGTTCAGACTAGCACCTGCGGTGGATCACGGGCGTAAGCAGTGAAACTATGCGGTGGTGAACCTTTCTTCGGGTGGACGACGGGCGACCTGGAAGTCATGCCCGGGATGGACTCTCAACGACGGTGGCCGGAAGTCGGCTTGGAGGAAATGTCGTGCAGCGGAGTGCTGTTCGTTCTGCCGATCTCCGCTAAGCCCGTTTGTGGACCGCGTCACGCTTATTGCAGGCGGCGTTAGAAAACCTGGCCAGAATTGCTGCTGTGGAAATCCCGTACTCAAGCCACAACTCTGATTGTTTGCTTGTCCGTTGGCGAAAAAATCGCCGCTCTGACAATGTCGGCGGTGCCAAGCACTTTTCGATCCTATGTGCCGCTGTGGTGCTAACCTCTTCATTGCCGGTCTCCTTTATCTCTTGCACTTCGAGCGCGTCGATAACTTGGGAGCGTATATAGCATCCCGTCGGAGACCGGCTTTCACATCCCATCTGTTTACAACGGTCAGACTGCACCGAGTAGGGTATAAACAGACTCAATCGCCATACTGTCGCACAATCGCCATCACACTCATTTGACCCGGGTTCGATTGCTGGACGAGGCGAAAGTAAACGGGGGTGGGAGCGGCGCTCATCCGCGATAACTGCTCCGGACTATTTCGCTTTTTCAGGAGGCGCGACCTGAACCTGAACGGTGTTGACCTTGTCGGATTTTGTGGTGTCCACGGAGACGACTCCAATACTGCCGTTCGGGTCGCGCATTTGAATGGTCCGTGTGGCCTGGGCACCTGAAGCACCAGAACTCACCGAGTCGGTGGCGAGAATGGTCACTTGCAGACCGGAGTCAGGATTGCCGGGGTCGGGCTGCTCGACTTGCCGCAGAGTGGTTTGCTGGCCGGTTGAGCTGGTGCGCTGGGCGACGGTAGAACGTTCGACCAGATGCAAGCTGCCGT
>JBAUVZ010000284.1:0-1698 GCA_049583505.1 Candidatus Sulfotelmatobacter sp. | reverse complement strand
TGATTCCTTCGCAGAAATATTCGCCTTACGAATTGGGGTTCGGGAAGATGGTGCATCTCGAGAAAGAGAACTTCATCGGCAAGCGCGCGCTGGCGCGCGATCACAAACAGGGCGTGGCGCGGCAGTTGGTCGGGCTTGAAGTGGATTGGGTGGAAGTGGAAGAGCAGTTCGACAAGTTCGGACTCTCTCCGGCAGCGCCCAGCCAGGCTTCGCGCGTCGCCGTCCCCGTTTACGCCGATTCCCATTCCAATGACAAGCAGGTGGGCAAGGCAACGACAACGGCGTTCTCTCCCCTGCTGAAGAAGCTGATTGCACTGGCCAGCGTGGGCGCGGAGTATTCAAAGCCCGGCACCAAGCTGCAAATGGAGTTGACGATCGAAGCGCAACGAATGAAGACGACAGCGACGGTCGTGTCGCTGCCATTCTTCAATCCGAAGCGGAAGACGGCGGTGCCTGTGTAGAGTTGCTATAGAATATTTGCGAGGTGCAATGGCATGGCACGCGTCGCGGGAGCCGACCCCAAGCGGCAAGACTGGATGAGCGGGCTGTTGACTCGAATCGTTTACGGCATGACAAAACGCAAGCTAGGGCGCGTCATCGCACCGGTCGAGGTCACGGCTCATCACGCAAGAATTTTGTGGGGCTACGGGCAGATGGAACAATCGCTCGCGGCGAGTTCGCTGGTCGACTCCAGGCTTAAGCACCTGGCTGAAATGCGCGTGGCAACGCTCGTGGGCTGTCCATTTTGAATTGACATAGGCTCTGCGGTCAGCAGAGGTATCGGAATCCCAGCGGAGAAGATCGGCGCCCTCCAGAATTACGAGACAAGCGAACTGTTCTCCGAAACGGAAAGGCTGGTTCTCGCCTACGCCGATCACATGACGCACACACCGGTCGAGGTTCCCCAGGCGCTGTTTGAAAAACTGCGGACGCAATTCAGTAGCGCGCAACTTGTCGAGTTGACGACGACGATTGCATGGGAGAATTATCGAGCCCGCTTCAACCACGCTTTCGGTGCCGAGTCAGAGAATTTCTCCGAGGGCGGTGTGTGCGCCCTGCCGGTGCGACCATCCTCTATTCCATAACTGTTTCCTTCCGGCTCCCGCGCTTCCAATACAAATATCCTGGCACGCCGATGAGCACAATTGCGGCGCCCCAGAACGCCTCGGTTGGCCGCTCAATGATGGTGTTCAGCGTCCACGCGACCCCGATCAGAATGTAGATCGCGGGCAGCCATGGGTAACCGGTGCAGCGATAAGGGCGGGGAACGTCGGGCCGTTTCCAGCGCAAGACGAAAAGGCCGATGACGGTCAGCGTGTACGAGAGCACCATGCCAAAGATGACGTAGGTGTAAAGCTGGTCGTAGCGTCCGCTCATGGTGAGCACCGCAGCCCAAATGCCTTGTCCGATCAGGCTGAAGGCGGGCGTGCGCCACTTGGGATGGATGACGGCCATGCGGCGGAAGAACACGCCGTCCTGCGCCATGGCGAGATAGACGCGCGCGCCCGATAGGGTGCAGGTCGCCGCCGCGCTGAAACACGAAACCGCGATCATCGCCGACAACCACACTGCAGCACCCGGCGAAAACAGCACGGCCGCGGCGGCGTGGGCGATGGTTTCGTGCTTCGCGATCTCATTCAGCGGCAGCGCGTAAACGTAAGTCATGTTCATCGCAAGATAAATCGCGCCGACCGCGAG
>JBAUVZ010000283.1:0-6792 GCA_049583505.1 Candidatus Sulfotelmatobacter sp. | reverse complement strand
CGTAGTAGAGCGGAGTGAGTCCCGAAGGGACGACACGGAATTTAGTGAGAAAAATGGTTAGGACTCAAGGAATGAGAAGCGAAGACATCGCCGCGGCCAGACGCAATTCCATCATGCTCGTGGTCATCTTCGGCGCAATCCTGATTCCCGCCGCCGCCCAAGTCACCGCCATCCGCGCCGGCAAAATGATCGACCCAGACTCCGGCACGGTTCTCACCGGCCAGACCATCCTGATCCGCGATAACAAAATCGAGGCCGTAGGCAATAACGTAACCATCCCATCCAATGCCAAAATCATCGACCTCACAAAAATGACCGTCCTCCCCGGTCTCATCGATTGTCACACCCATCTCGCCGATGGCGCAGACGGGGACGAGTGGTTCAAAGAAACCGCTGCCCAGATCGCGCTCGAGTCGGTGCCGAATGCTCGTGTCACGCTCGAATCCGGTTTCACTACCGTGCGCGATGTGGGACCATACCGTGCCCTGGTCGATATCGCTTTGCGCGACGCCATCAATCGTGGCGACATAATCGGCCCCCGCATGTTTGTAGCGGGCGCTTATGTGACCATTACCGGCGGCGCCGGCGCAGCCACCGGCCTCGCTCCCGACATTACGCTGCCCTGGGATTTGCATTACGGCGAAGCCAACAGCCCGTGGGAAGTGCGGCAGGTCATTCGCAAGCTCGCTCACGATGGCGTCGATCATATCAAGGTTCTTTCCAGCGGTGCCGTGCTCACGCACGGCAGCAATCCCAAGTCGCAGGAATTCACGCTGGAAGAACTGCAGGCCGCAGTCGACGAAGCCAGCCATTTCGGCCTGCGCGTCGAATTGCACGCCCACTCAACCCAAGGCATCAAGAATGCGATCCGCGCCGGCGTAGCCTCGGTGGAACATGCCACCATGATTGACGATGAAGGCATCGCCCTCGCCAAACAGCACGGCACCTATCTCGACATGGATATCTACGACGAAGAATGCATTCAGGAACAGGGCAAAAAAGGAAACGTGTCGAAAGACTATCTCCAACACGACGAACAACTCGGCCAGATCCAGCGTGACAACTTCCGCAAAGCCGTCGCCGCCGGAGCAAAAATGTCGTTCGGCACCGACCTCGGCGTCTGCCCCTATGGCACCAGTGGCAAACAATTCGCCTTCATGGTGAAATATGGCATGACTCCCATGCAGGCCATTCAAGCGGCAACCAGCAACGCCGCCGACCTGCTCGGCCACTCCAACGAATTCGGCTCGATCAAGCCGGGCAAGTACGCCGACATCATCGCCGTAACCGGCGACCCACTGACCGATATTCGCCTGCTGGAAAATGTTCAGTTCGTAATGAAAGACGGCAAGATCTACAAACAGTAAGAAAGCTGAGAAGAGATCGGGAAGGGCACGACTTCAGTCGTGCCGTTAGCCGCGCAAAAGAACCGTGCGGCTTTAGCCGCTGAGGTAAGCTCCCGCTCCATCACTGATGATCCCTCCCGATCGTCTCCTGCCAAGTCTTCGATTTAATCATCGCCCCGTCCTTCAGCAACTCGCGCGTGTACTTGTAATAAAAGTTCTTCTGATCGGTCGTAACCAGCAAGTGCCCGCGCCAAGTCAGCGTTCGTCCATTCAGGGTAAACACACTCTCCGCCTCGCCACGCACCGAGCAACTCTCCGGATGCGCATCGTCAGCATCGTACGTCAGATTTTCATAATCGATTTCCTTCCCCCAGGGATACTCCCCGCTCTCCTGCCCCTTCCAGTGCACGGTAGTTTTATGACGAGCCTCGTCACGCTCGACGGTCCACTCCCCCGGCCAGGGAAATCCTTCACTCTTAAGATCAGTACGTTCTTCAGAAGGTTCAGGCGGAGAAAACGCGGGCGCGGCAGCGCCGTGCTCCGGCACCACCGGTAACACGACACGCGAACCATCGCTCCCGCCGAGTTCCAATGAGGTCGTCATGGAATAAGGCGTGGGCAACATCATCGGCCACAATGCATTCGAAATCGCCACGCGAATGCGATGCCCCTTGGGAAAGACCCACGATGTCAAATGCATCTCGATATCGAGCGGATATATCTTACTCGGCTCCAGATCGCGCGGCTCGCTCATTGAATCCCGTTGCGCCCCGTTAATCCCAGCCCCAGTGATCTGCGTAACGGTTCCATCAGGCGCCACATCCGAAAGCCGCGCAAACCAATCCGCCAGCGGCGCGGTAGCCGAGGCCCGCAGCAAAGCATGTGGACGCCCCAGAATCGCCACGTCACCCTGCAGCGGCGCTGAGTCGTACACTAGACTGAATGCGTCCACCGGCCGCACATCGCTCAACAGCTCACCCCACCAGAACCCAGCCTCCACGCCAATCGAGGGCACATACTTAAGCTGATGTCGATCGAGCTGCGCAGCAGCGTCCGCGAGCGAATGATTCGATTGCAGAAACCAGGTCGACCCCCGCGCATCCTTAGGCGGCCAGACGTCCTCCCGCCTCCACTCGCCGGGCATTTTTTCCAAACTCGGATCCGGCGCATGCCAGTGCTGCATATATATGACCAGCCGTGGATCATGTTCCACGCCCGTGTCGCGTCCTTTCAGCCAATGATCAAACCAGCGCACCGCCTCATTCCGCCATTCAACTTGCGGACCGGGCTCGGCCTCATTCGGATACGTATGGTTCCACGGCCCCATGATCGCCTTCACCTGACCACTCGACTGCATCAGCATGTCGGTCACATTGTCACGGTATCCATCGAGCAATCCTCCAATCAGGAAACTCGGAATCGTGATTTCTTTCAACGGATGCACCCGCTCGCGCCAGAACGGCCCATCATGCTGATGTTTCAAATAAAGCAATGACCACGGTGGCGTCTCAAATCGCGGCCCCAGCACTTGTTCGTCGAGCGTATAGTCCGGGGCCCCCGTCCATCCCTCCGCCATATCCATGTTCAACTCGAACTCATCGACGTGTGCAATGCCGTCCACGTAATGCACGTCGTCGTGAAACAACTCCGCCGTCGCACACATCGCCAGAATCGCCTTCAGCGCCGGCGGATGCCGCATCGCCATCTGCAAAGAATTGAACCCTCCCCACGAAATGCCGAACATCCCCACATTTCCGTTCGACCACGCCTGATGAGCCAACCACGAGATGACCTGTTCCCCATCCACCTGCTCCTGTTCGGAATACTCCCGCTCCGGCGGCGCGCCCTCACTCGCGCCAAATCCTCGAATATCCACCCGCACGCTCACATACCCCCGCCGCGCAAAATAAGCATGCTTGGGATAATCTCCCGCCGCCGTGCCATCATCTTTTCGATAAGGCAAATATTCCAGCAGGGCAGGGAACTTCTCCCCCGCTTTCGCTCCCTCCGGCATGTAAAGCGTAGCCGCCAGCAGCACGCCATCCTTCATGGGAATCCAGGCCTGCTCCATACGAACCCCATAAGCAGGCGGAGAAGGCGGTTCGCCCGCAAAGGCGCTCTCAGAGCTAATGGGAAAAAGAGTGAGTGAACTAAGGAGGCAAGTGGCCATCCAACAACGAGTCGTTCCGATCAACGCAATCTCCTGACCGCTTGGGTAATAACCAGAAACTGGAAACCAGAAACCAGAAACTAGGAGCTACTCCTGTAACCCTTCCCGCCGCATCGCCCGCAGATCAATCCCCAACTGCTCCGCCTTCTTATAAAGATGACTCCGCTCCAGCCCCAACGACTTAGCCGCCAGACTAACGTTGGAATGACTGCGCTTCAACTCCGCCAGGATAACCTCCCGCTCGAAAGCATCCACACGTTCGGCCAGCGCTCCCGACGAAAACGCAGAGGACGCCGCAACCCCAATGCTCCCACCTTTAGGCATCGCGATCTCCACAGTAGCAAGATCAACCCGCCCATCGGTCGCCAGCAGCATCAACCGCTCAACCATGTTCCGCAACTCCCGCACATTGCCCGGCCAGGTATGCGCCTGCAACGCAGTCATCGCCTCAGCGGTAAACGGAACCGGCTTCCATCCATTCTGCGCGCTCACCTGTGCGGCAAAATGCCCCACCAGCGACGGAATATCCTCCCTCCGCTCCCGCAACGGCGGAAGCACCAAAGGAAAAACATAAATCCGGTGAAACAAATCCTGCCGGAATTTATCCTCCCGCACCCGAGCTTCCAGATCGCGATGCGTAGCCACCACCACCCGTACATCCACCGTCACCGGCTTGTCCCCGCCAATGCGCTCCACTTCTCCTTCTTCGAGGACCCGCAACAGCTTCGCCTGCATGGCCAGCGGCATATCGCCAATCTCATCCAGAAAAATCGTGCCATGATCCGCCTGCTCGAACTTTCCAATATGCCGTCCCGCCGCTCCGGTGAACGATCCTTTCTCATGCCCGAAAAGTTCCGACTCAATCAGCTCCGCCGGAACCGCCGCGCAATTCAGCGTCACAAACGCTCTGCCGGCCCGCGCGCTGCGTTCATGAATCGTCCGCGCCACCAGCTCTTTCCCCGTACCCGTCTCTCCCAGGATGCAGACTCGCGTCTCGCCAGCCGCCACCCGCTCCACCTGCGCCATTACGCGTTGCATGGCCGCACCCTGCCATACAATCTCGTGCTTGCCCAGCCGCTGCTTGAGTTGCAGGTTCTCGCTCTCCAGCCGCTGCAGCTTCAGCGCATTCTCGACTGTCAGCAAAAGTTTCTCGGTAGAGATCGGCTTCTCCAGAAAATCCAGCGCACCCAGCCGCGTAGCCCGCACCGCCATTTCAATATCCGCCTGCGCAGACATCATCACCACCGGCGCCGCCACTCCCTGCGCCTTTAATTCCTCCAGCAGCGCCAGCCCGCCTTTTCCCGGCATCACCACATCCGAAAGGATCACGTCGAACTTCTGCGCCTTCGCCAGCTCCAGCGCCTTGCCCGAGTTGTCGCACACGGTAGCCTCGTGCCCCGCCAGCCGAAACGCCCGCGAGAGCGAAGCCAGCGTATTCGCTTCGTCGTCCACAATCAGCAGATGTGCTTTTGCCGGCAACCGTCCTCCCGATGTCTCAATTACTTCATCCCGCGTTCCGCGGCAACTCGATCACAAATGTCGTACCTCGTCCCGGCTCGCTGTGCACCCTGATTCTGCCCCCATGATCGCTCACCACCGACTGCACGATAGCCAGCCCCAGGCCGGTCCCATGCTGCTTACTCGTATAATAAGGTGTAAAGATGCGCTCACACTCTGCCGCCGTCAACCCCGCTCCCGTATCCGCAACCTCGATCACCACTCCGCCGCGTTCATCGCGCGTGCGCAACGTCAGCGTCCCGCCTTGCGGCATCGCATCCATGGCATTCAGCACCAGGTTCGAAATTGACCGGTGCAACAACTCCGCATCCGCCGGCACCGGTTCCAGTCGTGGATCCAGTTGCAGCTTGCAACTGATCTTCGCACGTCCCGGCGCCTCCAGTTGCGCCTGAAAAAGCTGCACCACGCCCCGAATCACTTCATTCACCTGCACCCGCTGCAATCTCGGCTGCGGCATCTTCGAAAATTCGCTGAACCGTCCGATGATCCCCTTCAGGTTTGCGATCTCAGCCAACAACGTTCGAGAGCTTTCCCGGAACACTTCCTCGAACTGCTCGGGATTCTGTTGCCGGGCCCGCACCAGATTCTCCACCGTAAGCTGCAGCGGAAATAGCGGATTCTTCAACTCATGCGCCAGCCGCCGCGCCAGCTCCCGCCACGCCGCCACTCGCTCCGCCTGCATCAGACGCTCTTTTTGCCCCAGCAATTCCGTAGTCATTCGATTGAAGGAATCGGCCAATTGCCCCAGTTCATCGGCGCCCAACACATCCACTCGCGCATTCCAATTCCCCGCAGCGACTTCCTGCGCGGCATGCGCCAGTTGCTCCACCGGACGTGTCACCCGCGCCGCAGCCCAACTGCTCAGAAGAATCGCCAGCAGAATCCCTCCGCCTCCCACCGTCAACGCCGCCGAGCGGATCCGCCGCATTAACTCCACATACGAACGCCGCGAGTTCCCAATCAGCAGAATCGCCAGCAGTGGACGATCCTTGCCCACACCCGCACCCAGTAGCGGGATCGCATGAAACACTTCATCCTCCGCCTTATCCCCCGACCAATGCACCAATCCAGACATTTCCTGTTTCGACTGCCGCACCGCATCGACCAAAGGTTCCAACTTTTCCGCCGGCCTCACCCTTTCCGGAGCCGGCTCAGCCGGATCGACCACCAAGTCCCCCGCGAACCGCTCGCCCCGATTCTGATACAGCAAAGCCCGCATTCCCTCCGGCATATCCAGTCCAGAGAGAAAACCTTTATCCAGACGTCGTCCCCCAATCACATAGACTGGATGTTCCCCCACTCGCGTAGCCCGCACCGCGAACAATCCCAGCGTCGTTCCGTCCTGCAGTTCTTCCTGCTTAAGAAATGCTCCCTGGCCAGCCGACGCCGCAAAGCTGCCGACCCCGCCCTCCGGATATCCAAACTTCGCCGGCCATTGCGCCGAAGAAATAATGGTTCCATCGCTTTCCACAAACTCCAGAAAGTCGAGTCGGCTATTTTCCGCGGTAGTCTTAGCCAACTCAAAATAAGGCCCCGCATCCGCCTGCGGACGGTTCAACTTCGCTGCCATCCTGCTGGCGTCTTCCGAAGTAACAATCGCCTCCACCCGCCGCACTACGTCCTCGCCCTGCCGGTTGAATTCGCGACGAAACTGCGTCACCAGTGCCGCCGTTCTTTCGTCCTCGCTGCGCTCGAACGCTCGCCGCGTCACCGCCGACACCAGCAACGTCACCGCCGCCACCGACAAAAACACCGTCA
>JBAUVZ010000282.1:0-9510 GCA_049583505.1 Candidatus Sulfotelmatobacter sp. | reverse complement strand
CCAGGTCTCGGGATACTTCAGCGCGAAACCGGTGAAGACCAAGGTCGGGAAGCTGAGGATCACACCCCAGTGCGCAATGCGGAAGTTTCGATTCATCCGGGACACTTGCGCACCGGTTTCGTGTCGCGGCTGCCGGCGGATGAGCTTGGCAAGAAAGTCCAGCAGGTTGTGGACGATCATGAAACCGAGCGTCAGCGGGATCAGGGTCAAATACGTCCAACGGACCCACTTGACGACGGGGGGCGCGGGACCGGTCGTGGTGCGCACGTGCACCGGCCCAATGACGAAGTGCTCTCCCGCGCCAGCATGACAGGCTCCGCACGTTCTTGAAAGGTTCGCGGCATTCACTGTGGAGCGCGGGTCGGCCGACCGGAAGATATTGTGCACTCCGTGGCAGGAAGCACAGTTGGCCACACTCTGAGACCCGCCCCGCGAGGCCAGACCGTGGTAGCTGTCGGCGTAAGAAGGAACTCGGTCGGCAGGCAGATTGTAACGCAACGCCAGGCGTTCATCGCTGTGGCATCGGCCACAGGTAGTCATCGAGACCCGGGAGGCGTTCACCAGCGATCCCTGTTCCTTCGGTCCCAGGATCAAGTGTTCACCGTGGCAGTCGCTGCACACCGGGGCACCCTGTTCGCCGGCATTCATGGCTTGTCCGTGTACGCTGTCAAGATACGTCTTGGTAATCGCGTCGTGGCATTGTCCACAAGTTGCCGGGATGTTGAAGTGGTTGACCTTGGAACGCGCATCGCGCGCGGGCAGAATTCCGTGGCTGCCGTGACAATCCGAGCAGGTTGCCGCGGCCCCGTCTCCATCCACCACCGCTCGTCCATG
The DNA here is from genome assembly GCA_049583505.1 of Candidatus Sulfotelmatobacter sp. Lineage (GTDB taxonomy): Bacteria > Acidobacteriota > Terriglobia > Terriglobales > Acidobacteriaceae > Sulfotelmatobacter. The sequence continues at coordinate 8,676 of JBAUVZ010000282.1, read as the reverse complement.
CACGCTTTGCCGGTAGAGTTCAACGGGATGCGCGAATGGAATCTTGTGTCGCGCAAGAAAATGCTGGTTGCTGTGGCAGGAGGCGCAAGTGTCAGGCAAGTTCTTCTTGGCTACAGTCGAAGCCGCATCGCTCGAAGGCTGAATCTGATGCGCCGGTCCATGGCAGGAGACGCAATTCGGTGTATCAGGGTCCCCTGCCGCGGCCGCTTGTCCGTGGGTGCTTTGGCGGAATTCCTTCACCTCATCGGCATGACACGACGCGCACTTCGCCGGCGCCAAGTGGGCCGCAGGCGCCACTTCGTGGTGATCGCCATGGCAGGATTGGCAGGCCGCATCACCGAGCGCGCTGTGAACGCTATGCGGAAGCCAGGCAGCCTCGTCAGCGTGGCATGTCGAGCACTTGACCCGAGCCACTTTGGCGGGGTGCGGATAGTCCTTGATAGTCGTGTGGCAGTCGGTGCAGCCCAAAGTGCCGTGGACGCTGGCCGCGTGCTTGGCGGGATCAATCGAGATGTTCTTGCCCGACGTAATTCCCGCCTGGCTGTGGCAGGCGAGGCAGCTTTCGTCCTGCTTGAGCGGCTGGGGTGGCTTCGCTTGGGCTCGGGCACGGGCGTGGGCAGGAGCGCAGACTGAAAGAAGACCAGCCAAGAAAAGCAGGACCAGAAAGACCAGGCCGAATCGTCCTGCTGTGTGACCCGTGCGCAGCATCCTTTCCCCCAAAGCGCGCTCCTCTTCGCAAACCCGCCTTTATCCATAACCATGTTGAAGGCTTTGAAAAGGAAGTTCCGTGACTCGTGTCACATGCGCGTGTTAGTTACGCACTTAAAGATTGGGGGAAACCGTGGGGCGCATCGCGAACTTCTCAGGCCAGCCTAATCGCACCGACCAAGGCTGTCGTCAGAAGTCGCAGCAGGTTTGGATTCTCTCGTGTTCCCGTGCTCACTTCATTCCCAGGTCGGTCAGGATCTTCGGATGTTCTTCGTCTGCCGCCAGCACGTCGTGGCAAGCTGAACAATCATTGGTGATGGTCTGGCCATCGGCGCTGGTATGGCTGCCATCGTGGCAACGGAAACAGCCCGGCGAATCATTGTGGCCCAGGTTATTCGGATGAACACCCCAGGTCACACGCATGTCTGGGAAGATGTTGCGAAGGTAGATCGCCGCTACTTCGTCGCTCGCCTGCTGCACCAGCGTGCGCCGGGTTTGATAGATCTGGGCGTAATTCGTGCGATAGAAATTGTTGAGCTCGGAGGCGATGCTCTGCCGCGCCACATCTCGGGTGGGATAATTAACTTTGAGAACCTCGACCGCCTTTTTCTTGATGAAGGGAAGCTCTGGGCTGATGTGCCCGAGCGACATCTGTTTGTCCACTGCGTTTTCCGGCAGGTCGAAGGCATGCGTGGGCCGGTTATGGCAATCCACGCAATCCATCGTGCGATGTTCTCCCTTGCCCAACTGCTGTTGGGTGGGCTTGGCATCGGTGGAAATGAATTCGGTTGTCTTGCCCTGATCGTCGGTGTAATACACGGCCGGGATCGTTTGCCGCTCGGGGTCAGTCGAAATGTAGCGGATGCGTGCGTTATCGGCGAGATGGTGCCCGTGGATGCCGACCGAGCCCTGCCATGTTATTCCGCCAACTTTCAGCAGCAATACGTCGGTTTGAGGCGTGTTCTTCTCATCGTCTTTGTAGCTGGTATTCACCAGGAACTTGTCGCCGGTAAAGCGCTGTGGCCAGTGGCACTGCTCGCAAGTCTCGCGCGCCGGGCGCAGATACTTAACCGGCGAAGGAATGGGGCGCGAATAGGTGTGGAAGGTTACCGCGGCAACCTGCCGGAGACCGGAAAGCTTCGACCGCACGAACCACCCCGCTCCGGGCCCGATATGGCACTCAACGCACTCCACACGCGAGTGCGGAGAATTTTGATAGGCCGCATACTCCGGGGCCATCACGGTATGACAAGTCGTTCCGCAGAAACTCGTCGAATCCATATATGCGACGCCGCGGTACGAGGCCGTCCCAATAATGAGTAGGTTGAGCACAGTCGCCAATGCCACCCACTCTAGCGTGCGCCGCACCACCGGCAGCCCCAGATCGATCGCCGGGTAGACTCCCGGCAGTGTTCCACTTCCGAGCAGGCTGCGCCGTTTGAGCCAGATACCAAGAGGAATCAGCAGCAGGCCGAGCAGAAAGATGCCCGGGAGGATCAGAAAGACCAGAAGGCCAATGTAAGGATGTGGCGGCCCCGGCAGGAAGATGTCATAGAACCAGAAGGCGATCGTGGTAAGCGCCGTGCTCGTGGTGACCACGGCACCGGTAAGAGTGATGGGATTCTGCCCAAGAAAATAAATCGGCTGCGACCAGTCCCGTATGCTTTCTCGCAGTGTCATTGCAACCGCTGCTCCTTACCCTTCTACTTTCTGGCGACGCCCCGCGCAGGCACACTTCACACTTTGGCACGGATCATGATCATTCGCCACCATGAACCATCTTCCCTGGTATCTCGGTAGCGTACCAGCCGGAACTATTTCTTCAGCGTGCGGATATAAGCTACCAGGCCCTTGATGTCTTCCGGCTTCAGAGACGCATACTTCGGCATCTTGTTCTTGCCGTTCGTGATGATATCAGTGAGCTCCGCGTCCGACATTTTCTGCACGTCGGCAGTTGTAAAATCGTGGGCGCCCATTTTCTTGCCCATCGCCGAACCAGTCCCGTCAGCAGCATGGCAGCCGGCACATTTTGATTTGAAGAGGTCTGCCGCGCTTTGCGCGCGCGCCGATAACGAAAGGCTCAGAACAACAGCCAATGCTGTTGCAATAGTAAACACTTTGAAGTCGATTCTCTTCATCTTCAAGCTCCAGTTGAAATTTCGTTGCAACATCGCAACGAGAATACATCCAAACATGTCGCGATGTTGAACTTTTGAGAGGTGAGGTTCTGTGATCCAGGTCACGGCTGCCTGTTAGGGCTTTTCAGGGACTGGCCTGTCAGAACCGATTCGGGAGGCCGCGTGATGACCCTCGCGGCAACGTGTGATACCAGTCACAGCAGCGGCGGGGAGTCACAGTGTCAGCCCTTTTTCCGGCCTGAGATCTTCTTCTTATGTGACAATGTGTCATATGCACAAATTCTTCAGCACGGCGGTAAACATATTGGCGGCTGGGATGCTGCTCGGGAATGTCCTGGCGCAGCAAACTCCGGCAGCGACGACTCAATCAGCTTCTCCAGCCCCGGCTGCTTCTCCCAAAACTCAGACGCCCGCGGCGAAACCGCATTCCGCCGCCGCGCCCAAGGGTCCGGCCGCACCCCTCGTTCTCAAAACCCAAAAAGAGAAGTTCAGCTACGCCCTGGGAATGAATACAGCGAAGAGGATGGGCGACAGTCTCAAGAAACAGTCGGTACCCTTCGATCCCGCCATCCTGGTTCGCGGCATGAAAGATGGCCTGGCAGGGGGCAAGACTCTGCTCACCGACGAGGAAGCGCAGGCCGTGCTCACCGAAATGCAGAAGCAAGTGCGTGCGGAACAGGCGGCAAAGATGCAGCAAGCCGGAGACGCGAACAAAAAAGAAGGAGAAGCTTTTCTGGCCGCGAATAAAGGAAAAGACGGCGTAGTCACGCTGCCCAGCGGCATGCAATACAAGATTCTAACGGCGGGTACGGGACCGAAGCCCACGGCGAGCGATTCGGTGGTCTGCAACTACCGCGGCACGCTGATCAACGGCACCGAATTCGATAGCAGTTATAAACGCGGCCAGCCCGCCACATTTCCCGTCAATGGAGTCATTAAAGGATGGACCGAGGCGCTTCAGCTCATGCCCGTCGGATCGAAGTGGCAACTCTTCATCCCGTCCGATCTTGCCTACGGCGAGCGCGGCGCCGGCGCCGACATTGGCCCAGGCGCTACTCTCATCTTTGAAGTCGAGCTGCTCTCCATCGAAGACAAGAGCGCCCAGGAGAAGACCCCGGAAAAAGGTGAGGAGAAGAAATAAGGCCTCAGCTGAGGCCCCTTATCACGCGCCCGATGACAACTTTGGGACAGTCTATCCTCGAATCATTGACAGGCTTTGTGCGCCGAGAGTAGCGTGGCCTCAGTTTGCCCCTGCGAAGTTTGATCCGCAGGTCAGGAGCCCGCACCATGTTATACCGAATCACGTCATGCAGACTTTTCTGCGCAGCCGTAGTTATGTGCCTGGCGGTGAATGTTGCCGTGGCACAAGATCCCACCAAGGTGGAACCCAAGCATTACAAACTGCACTTTGAGAATGATCGCGTGCAGGTGGTCGATGTCCACTACGGCCCTCACGAGAAGTCCGAGATGCACGAGCATCCCGCTGGGGTCTCCGTTGCTCTGTCCGATGGACACCTCAGGTTCACCGACCAGAACGGCAAGGTCACGGAAGTCTACGCCAAGCGCGGCGAGGCCCGGTGGTTCCCGCCCCACAAGCACGAGGTGGAGAACTTGGGCGACGAATCTTACAACGCAGTTTACGTTGGGATTAAGGGTAAGGTGATGACGGCTGCGGGCGGCCCCAAGCCGAATTCTCCAGTAAGCGCCGAGGAGCTGGCGAAGATACTCGCGGACCATGCTCCGTCGACCGCGAAGCCCTAAATCGGCTTCCAGCCTCGGCTCCGCTGAGCGTTATCTGAAACCCAATAGCCGAAGCCTTCTCAACGCCCGTATAATCTTCCTATAGACGAAATTCCTGACCGAAGGAAGGGTATGGCGCACACCGTTTTCTGCGTGAAATTGAAAAGAGAAATGCCCGGGCTGGACGAACCGCCTTTTGATAACGAACTGGGCCGCAAGGTCTACGACAACGTATCCCAGGAAGCCTGGAGGATGTGGACGGAACACTGCAAGATGCTGCTCAACGAATACCGCCTGAACCCGGCGCGCCGCGAAGACCAGGAAGTTATCGTCAAGCAGTTGGACCAGTTTTTCTTCGGAGAAGGTTCCGCCGTGCCCAAGGAATACGTACCCCCGACGCAGAAGTAATAAGCTGCGGACGCGAAATCCCACCATCGGGGCTTAAGTCCGCTCTTCCACGGTAATATCGGCATTCCGAAGGTAAAGGTCCCCGCCAACAGGCTCTCATTCGGAAATGATTTCTTCACTGCACGTCCACGATCTTCAGCACCGTCACCTGCCTAACCCAGCGCGCCATCCTTTTTTCGTCGGGGATCACGATGCGGTAGGGGCCCTCCTTGTCACCCAGCGGCTTGCCATCTTTCAGGAAGGCCAGAACAATCTGCTTATCAGTGAACGTTGGGTCAAGCGCCGGCAGGGCGATCACTGCGCGATATCCATCCGCCGCTTCCACCAACAGACACGATGCCATGCGCTTTCCCCGCAGGGTCTCGCCAAGTCCGACTCCCGCTTTTGCCAACAGCGTTCCAAGAGCGATGCCTTCAAACGCGGCAGACGCGCCAGTAGAGCCGGTCGTTACCGTTACCTTGATGTGCGGCAGGGCCTCCAGGTCAGCCCGCGCCAGCTGAACCTGTTTCCCTGTTTCATTTTCGACGGTGACTTGCTGGCATTGCAGCAGTGCAGGCCGCGGCATCAGAGTGAATAGCAGGACGGGAAGGAACAAGCGGGTTCTCATATCAGATACGCAGAATCATCACTTCCGTGGCTTTTATTAGGGCGGCCGCAGTCTGCCCCGGCTTGAGTTGCATCTCGCGCGCCGAGCGTGCGGTGATGATGGAGGTGATTTGCTGGCCCCCGATTGAAATCTCCACTTCGGCCATGAGGCCGCTGATGCGAACCGCGCCGATTCGTCCCACGAGTTGATTGCGTCCGCTGACGCGGCGGATCACGAGCTTGCCTTCTTTCTCCGTCTTGCCTCGCGTTCTGAACAGCAGCCGGTCAATTTCCCGCTGAGGAATGCGGTGATGTCCCCCAACTGTCTGAACGCTTCGAATTTTCTTCTTGTAAATCCATTGTTTGAGGGTCGGGACGCTGACCCCTAGGTCCAAAGCTGCATCGCGCAGCTTCAGCAATCCTTCATTCTTCGGCTCGGAATTCTTCGGCGCGGATTGTCGGTCCCTAGGCATCGGAACGAAATCCTACAGCCAACCTCAGAGCCGGTCAACAAACTGGCTCGCCAGCCCAGACTAGCCGGAAAAGGTGCAGATAGTGCACATAACCGCATCGTAATAGACATTGTAACCGCATATCATATACACTTCTTGGTTTTCATTCGAACGCCGGTTCTCTTCCTGGAGGATTTAATGTTTAAAGGTGCTTCGTTCGCCGTGCTCGCTCTCTGCCTGTCGTCAACGTTGTCTTCTGCTCAGGCCCCCAAGACCGACACTAAGCCCGACCCCTGCGCGAGTGGCCACGAGTTCGCCACCACCGATTGCGCGCTGACCTGGCACGGCATCACGCTGTACGGCGCGTATGACGTCGGCTTCGGCTGGGTCAGCCACGGCTTGCCGGAAAACGGCTACAACTATGAAGGTGAATCTCTGGTGAACCGGAACGGATATCAACATCGATTCCTCGTCGCACCGAACAACCTGTCGCAGACGGGTCTGGGCATCAGGGGCAAGGCAGAGTTCATGCCTGGCTGGTCCGTTGTGTTCAACGCCTCAACTGGCATCAATCCGCAGTCCGGCCTGCTCGCCAACGCGTCGGCCACCCAGACCGCCAATAACGGACTTCCCAGGAGCAGTTATTCGTTCGCCGTCGACGGCGCGCGCGCGGGCCAACCCTTCAATGACCAATACTATGGCGGCGTATCGTCCACACACTTCGGCGAGCTGACCTTCGGCCGTCAGCGTTCTCTCGGTACCGATGCGATGCTCCTTTACGATCCGGCCGGCGGCGCTTATGCGTTTTCCTACATCGGCTATAACGGCACGATGGCCGGTGGCGGCGACACCGAGAACAGCCGTTGGGACGACGCCCTGAAGTATCGCCTCACCTATGGCCCGGTCCATTTCGGCGCGATGTATAAATTCGCCGATGGTTCTGGCGGCTGCTACTCGGCCACCATGGGCTGGACTGCCGCCACCTGTACGCCGGAATCGGCGCATAACAACGCATTTGGATTCGACCTCGGCGGAAACTCCGGCAAGTTCTCCGCCGACTTCGTCTTCCAGCATTACAACCAGGCGATCAGCGTATTGAATCCCTTGCTGGGGCCTCAGAGTCTGAGTTCGGCGGGGTTATATCAGTCGACTACCGACAGCATCAATACAAACCCCATCAACGGGGGGCCCGGCATGGGGCCCAATCTGATCGACACGAACAACACCGTGTACGGCATCGTGACCGACAATAACGCAGCTATGTTCGCTGCCAAATATACGTGGGACCGGTTCAAGTTGTTTGCCGGCTACGAATACATCTGGCAGAATAACCCGCACGACCCGTTGGGCGTTGGCGCCTCGGACCAGGGCGGCTACATCATGAGCGGGGTCGAAGACAACAATCTCGATTCTGAAAAGCTAGTGAATATCTGGTGGATGGGCGGGAAATACGCCATCGACAGCAAGACCGACGTCACTTTCTCCTGGTATCAACAGCGGCAGAACGACTTCCGTGTTCCGCAGACCTGCTCGCCGGGAAATTTCCGCGCTTCCTGTGCGGGCACGCTCAACGAGGTGTCGTTCTATGTGGATCATCACTTCACCAAGCGTTTCGACGGTTTTGCGGGATTTGCGTATTCCAACGTGAGCGGCGGTCTGGCCATCGCCATTCCTCATGGCCCCGGCGTCCCCTATAACTACGACGACAACTGGGCTCCGACAGTCGGTGGTCGTTTCACCTTCTGATCGCTTCCGCGGTGGGATTCCACCGAATCTTCCATTTATTTGTGATCGGTGTGTCCCTCCAGCAAATTAAGCGCGTGCGGAATCAGGTCCATGACCGCTTCCAGAGATTCCACCGCGCCGGTGGGGCTGCCGGGCAGATTCAGAATCAGAGTTTTCTCCCGCACGCCGCACACTCCGCGGCTCAACGCGGCAAACGTGGTTTTCTTCGCGCCTTCGAGGCGCATGCGCTCGCCCACGCCGTCGATCAGACGATCGCAGATCGCTTCGGTCGCTTCCGGGGTAACGTCGCGCGGCGCAATTCCGGTTCCTCCTGTGGTTACGATGAAGCGGACTTCCAGGGCGAAGTGAACCAGGGCATTCTGGATCTGCATGGAATCGTCTTGCACGATTTGGGTAGCGACCACGCGAAAGCCGGACTTTTTCAAGACCTCGACAACAGCGGGACCAGAAATGTCGACGCGTTCGCCGCGAGCGCAGGAATCGCTGACCGTAACCACGGCGGCGGTGAGAACTGCAGGAGCAGGTCGTCCCGCAGTCGATGCGTCAACTGTCGAGGAGGACATCTTCTTCCTCTTCCCGCCGGCGGCCGCCGCTCGGGCCAGCACCGGTGCTGCTGCTCGGGGTGCTGCCGGCCGCGCTTGCCCCGGCGGCGCTGTCTTCTGTGACGGCAGGCTCCGCGCCTCCATCGCGCTGCGATTCGTCGAGCAGACGAAAGCCCTCCATCAACAAACCCTGGGTGTTGAGCTTTGCGGTTTCCTGATCGGTCTTGCCCTCGAAGTTGAGCTCGAAGTTGCCGCCGGTCCAACGCAGAACTTTGAAGACGGCCTCGTCTCCTGATAAAGCCCCGTACGTTGCGTGCTTGACCTGGCCCTCGACAAAGAAGACCTCGCACTTGTCGC
>JBAUVZ010000281.1:0-5176 GCA_049583505.1 Candidatus Sulfotelmatobacter sp. | reverse complement strand
GGGTGGATGTTGCGTGACGGAGGAGATTGCTCCGGGCTGCCGGGTTTCGACGACATCTTATATTGCCAGCATGCTGCGGCCGGAAGTGATTGCGGAACTGGGGCTGGCCAATCATGGGCTGCGCATGCTTCCCTGTGACCCGGCGATTCAAATTCCCTTCCCCGATGGGCAGGTGGTGCCGTGGTGGGTAGACCGGGAGCGGGCGAAGACGGAGTTTGCGAAGATCTCGCCGAAGGATGCGGCGCGGTTCGTCGAAGTTGACGATCAACTGAAGAAACTGGCGCGCTACCTGCAGCCGTTTTTTATGGAGCCGCCACCGGAGATGGACACGTCGACGGTGGGCGGTTGGAGTGATTTGTTTCGCGTGGGAAAACGCTTTCGCGGAATTTCGAGCTCGGAGATTGCGCAGCTGATCTCGTTTCTTACCGGAAGTCTGGGAGAGTTTCTCGATCACAATTACGAATCCGAGAAGATGAAGACGATGTTCCTGGCGAACAACGTGTACGGCAAGCATGGTGGGCCGTACCAGCCGGGAACGGCGATCGGACTGCTGTTTCACCTGTTGAGCGGCGGTGAGCACCTACAGCAGGGCTTCTATGGACACGTGATGGGCGGGATGGGAGCGATCACCCAGGCGCTGGCAGCGGCTGGCAAGAAGCTGGGTGTGGAGATTCGAACTTCCGCATCCGTGGTGCAGATTGAGGTGCACAACGGACGCGCCTACAGCGTTGTGTTGGAGGACGGGAGCGAAGTTCGGGGAAGGATGATTCTTTCGAACGCCGATCCCAAGCGGACTTTCCTGAAGATGGTTGCGGCGCGCGAGCTGCCGGAAGATTTTCTGTTTGCGGTGCGCGGCATCAAGATGGATGGGCCGTGTGCGAAAGTCAATCTGGTTCTGGCGGAAGAACCGCGGTTTACGGGAACTTCGGCGCAAGCATCGCTGCTGGAACGCACTTTTTACACCTTGGTGCCGTCGCTGGAATTCGCGGAGCGCTGCTATGACATCGCGAAGTTTGGTGAGATTCCGGAAGAGCTGTGGGTAGATTGCGTTGTTTCCTCGAATGCCGATAGTTCACTCGCGCCGCCGGGCAAGCACATTTTGACTTGCTTTGTGCAGTATGTGCCTTACAAGCTGCGCGAGGGCAATTGGGATGAAAAACGGGAACTGCTGGGCGATCGCGTGGTGAAGAAGATTGCCGAGTACGCGCCCAACGTGCCGAGCGCGATTGTGGCGCGGCAGGTGCTTACACCGCTGGATTTGGAACGAACCTACGGATTGACTGAAGGGAATATTTTCCACGGAGATCTGCGGCTGGAGCAGCTTTTCTTTATGCGTCCTGTGCCGGGCTGGGCGCAATACCGTGCACCGATTCGCGGGCTTTATCTATGCGGAGCTGGGGCGCATCCCGGTGGCGGGGTTACGGGCGCGCCAGGACGGAATGCGGCGCAGCAGGCTTTGCGGGACTGGAAGAAGGGACGATTCAAAGAGGCAGCAACGTGAGTGCGAGTTGAAACGCGAGTGGTTCATAGTCAGGTGGATCATGGAATCAGGAGGAAGCATGAAAAAGAAAGGCATACTCGAAAGGCTGAAAGAAGGGCCGGTGTTGGGCGATGGCGGATATCTGCTGGAACTGGAGAAGCGCGGGTGGGTGCGCGCGGGCCCGTTCACTCCCGAAGTTGTGCTGACGCATCCCGAGGCGTTGCGCGAATTGCATGTGGAGTTTCGCGAAGCGGGCTCTGAAGTACTGCAGGCGTTGACCTTCTATGCGAGCCGGGACAAGCTGGCGACGGTGGGGCTCGAGGATCGATTGCAGGATTTGAATCGAGCAGCGGTCCGCATTGCGCGCGAGGTTGCAGGCGACCGTTGCCTGGTTGCGGGGAACTTGAGTCTCACTTGGATGTACGAACCGGGCAGCGCTTCGGCCGCCGACCGGGTGCGGAAAACATTTGACGAGCAACTGGCGGTACAGGTCGAGGAAGGCGTGGACTTCATCATCGGGGAAACTTTTTCCTTTCTCGGAGAGGCGTTGATTGCGGTGGGGCGTGGGAAGAAGACGGGCCTGCCTACGATGGTCACGATTTGTTTCGAGAACAAAGATGAGACGGCCGAGGGCAAGAGCGCGGCCGACGCTGCGAAAGCGCTGTTCGATGCCGGCGCCGACATTGTGGGCATGAACTGCCTGCGGCCGCCGGAGCACATCCTGGGGCCGATGGAGGAGATGCGTGGGGCGGTATCGGGTTATCTGGCATGCCAGCCGGTCGCATACCGCACTCCGAAGGCAAGACCAGATTTCACGAGTCTGCCCGAGTTTCCTTACGGGTTGGATCCGCTCCAGCTGACGCGGCAGGAAATGGGGAAGTACGCCACGCAGGCTCGCGATATCGGCATCAACTTCATCGGTGCGTGCTGTGGCACGGTGGCGATGCACATCCGGGAAATGGCGCGGGTGCTGGGGAAGTTGCCTGAAGATTCGCGCACCTGGAAGAAGGGCGGCGAAAAACCGATGTCAGCCTACGAATACTACGACCATGACAATCTGAAGGCGGGCAGCCGGACTTAGTTCAGAAATCGAACACAAACAAAAGAGCAGGCTCCGCGGGGAGAGCCTGCTCGAGTTATTTGTGACGAGACTAGCTGGCGCTGCGTAACCGCGGTTGCTCCGCGTGCACGAGCGGCGCGTCGACCAGGTGCTCGCTGAGGAACCAAGCCTGGAGTTCATTGGTGCGCAGCACGTCGCTCACTGCCAGATCGTTGGTGCCATCGTCTCCCAGTTCGTCGGAGCGGCGAGCCAGGGTGCGGCAATGACCGATGATGATCTGGTGGGCATCGAGCAGGCGGGAAATCTGGACTGGCACCTCTTCCCTGCCCCGCGGCGGACGTTCAATGCGGGTGGTTTCGGCCACGTCGGCGGCCATGGCAATCGAGACGCCACCGAGAAGTTGTATGCGCTCGGCGATGGTATCGACGATTTCCGATTGTTCTCCGTAATGCTTGTCGAACAAGAGATGGAGCTGATAAAAAGTTGGTCCGGCAACTTGCCAATGCGATTTCTTATAGAGATCGCGCAGGGTCATGGTGTCGGCCAGCAAGAGGTTGAGTTGTTCGGTCATTTCCAGGCGAACCGGCTCCTCAAGATCAAGAGGCAACATATGCGAAACGGTGCCGTACGCTTGAATTTCTTCAGCGCGCTGGTGAAGGCGAGGCTGGGCGCTGACTGTCCCTCGCTCGGTGGTGGGTGGTTTCGGGTTGAGATTTTTCTTGGCCATACTAGTGTTCTCCTTTCTGCTTAACTGTTCTTGAATCTTTACTTCATTAGTTATTTCGTTTCCGACTGTGTCAGGAGCTCGTAGCGCGCGCGACGCGGATGATGGCTCCAAGCTCCGGTCGACATCGGCATCGGTTGTAGCCCAAGAAGATACGCTGATGCGCATTGCGGTCTTTCCCTGCCAAACGGTTCCTCCGCACCAGCAGGTACCTTCTTCCTGCACGCCCCGGATGACTTCTTGCGTTCTCAATGCGTCACCGAACGAGACGAGCACCTGGTTGATAACGACGTCATTCAACACGTCGAAACCCTCGGCGCGCAAGCCCGTGGCAAACCGCCGAGCGTGCGCGCAGGTTCTTTCGACCAGTTCGGCCAGCCCGGAGCGGCCTAACGTTTTGAGTGCGGCCCAGAATTCAACGCCGCGGGCTCGTCGCGAGGCTTCAGGCGTGTGGTGCATGGGCTCGCGTCCGGTTCCCGGCGAGAGATACGCAGCGGAAATTCCCATGCAGGCACGGAGAGCCTCCGCGTCCTTAACAATCGCCAAGTCGCAATCATAGCTGACGTTCGGCCATTTGTGGGCGTCTGTCGCCCACGAATCAGCCTTTTCGAATCCCTCCAAGAGATGCTTGTATCGCGGCGATACACCGGCCCACAAACCGAACGCACCGTCGACGTGGACCCAAGCGCCCTGCTCACGCGCAGCTTTACAGATAGCCGCCGCGGGATCGAAAGCTCCCGTGTTGACGTTGCCAGCCTGAATGCAAACGATCGCCCGTGAGGAAAGTCTTGGCAACTTCTCGGCGCGCATTCTTCCTTGTCCATCCACCTCGACTACGGTCACCCGCTTGCGCCCCATGCCGAGCATGTTCAGCGCCTTCAGCAGCGAAGCGTGTACTTCAGCACCGACTACAACTTCGATTGGTGGGGCATGAAAGAGTCCATCGTCGACCACGTTCCAGCCTTCCCGCGCCAGCAGTGCGTAGCGCGCAGCAGCCAGCGCGGTAAAGTTTGCCATGGTCGCTCCGGTCACCAATCCGCCCTCGCAATCAAGCGGCAAGCCCAGGACTTCGCAGACCCAGCGAATCACGACCTCTTCCAACTCCGCACCGACCGGAGACATAAAGCGCAGGGCAGCATTTTGGTCCCACGCTCCGGCAAGCCAGTTGGCGGCCAGAGAAGCCGGAAGGGTTGCGCCGTTGACAAAACCGAAGTGGCGTCCGCCGGTGGTGGTCACGGTGGCGGGCGAGCCGATCTCATCCAGCATTACAAGCATTTCCTCGGGATCGCAACCCGACTCGGGAAAGGGCTATGAAATCTCTTGAGTGCGGCGAGAGCAACCTCCGCCGGTGCGACCCTGCGGTCGGAAGCAGTGCTGACATAACGCATGGCTATTTCAGCGGCGCGGGTTAGAAGTGCGGGCTTGTCCATCAAGGAACCCTTGTCTGACGGGAATTTCCTGATGCGATCCCAGAATTTCCTTGTTTGGCTTCAATAATTCTCGAGCGGACAGCTTTGGTCTTTGTTTCGATGCCCGTAACACCACGTTGGATGCGGCGGATACTGCGAGAGGAAGTGTTCAAAATCGGCAATGACGTCCGGGATGCAAAATGGCCAGGTGCGAGCGCCTGAAGGGAGATGAACAACCCACTGCGAGGCGGGGAAGTTTGACGATGTGGGAACCTTTGTTTATGATCGAAGTGCGGGGTGGAGCAGTCTGGTAGCTCGTTGGGCTCATAACCCAAAGGTCGGTGGTTCAAATCCACCCCCCGCAACCAACTCTGCTTGGTCCGGCCCGGAGACATGGGTTACAGAATGTACCGGTCACATGGGTGACACTTTTGGGCCGAACGGGTTTTCGAGCGGTTCGAGCACGCGCGTCTCCAGATCGAAGTATCCCAAATCATAATCCA
>JBAUVZ010000280.1:0-19296 GCA_049583505.1 Candidatus Sulfotelmatobacter sp. | reverse complement strand
TGGATTATGATTTGGGATACTTCGATCTGGAGACGCGCGTGCTCGAACCGCTCGAAAACCCGTTCGGCCCAAAAGTGTCACCCATGTGACCGGTACATTCTGTAACCCATGTCTCCGGGCCGGACCGAGAAGAGATTGGTCGGGGAGAGAGGATTTGAACCTCCGACCCCCTGGTCCCGAACTATCGCAGTACAAACTCCAAGTGCTTTATCTGGTGTCGCTTAGGGGGCAGCAAACCACCTTTTCTCCCGCTCAGTTGTACCGAAGTTGTACCGAGAAATCAAACCAGCAATGAGGAAAGAAAATGGTGGAGCGCAGCCTTTTCAGAGCAAGGTTATCTCACACAATCAACGACTTACAACTTCACGTGGGACCGCTAAAGACTTGTAAGATCGTGGATGGACATCGATTTGCGGACTCGAATTGCGGACTAGAATCCGGTCGTTTTTTTCTGCGTGGAACGCCGCCGTGACAGCGGATGTTTCAGAGGTAACTGTTTGACAATTCACGGCGCCGATCGCCTATTTTGATGCCCACGGTCACGCTCGGGAAGTGCTATTGCACCCTAGTTGCACGCAGACTTGACCGCTGCCTTGGCGGGTAGATTCCACGTAGGCGGATTCGAGACAATATCGGTGAACGTTCGTCGATGAAACGGGAGAATTGATGACGACGCAAAATTCTGGATGGTCTGAACGTCTGTCGTGATGGTGCTCAGCAGGGTACCAATCTGGTGCGTATTGTAGTAGCCGAGCGACAGGCGCTGAAGATGGTGAAATGTCCGCACACGAAGATCGTGGGCAACATACTGGCCCGCGCTTTCCGTCAAGTAACTATCGATGTAACTAGCGATCCCACTGATGGCGGCAATGAGAACCGAGGCGATGCCTGCGAACAACACGATCAATTTCTTGCTCTCGTTTGCAAGTGCAGATCCCAGCGTCTCCTTAGCCACAAGGGCAGTCGATGACCAGTCGATGACCACCAGCCACGTTGTCGATGATGACTTTCAGAGGCCAGGGAGCTGCCAGGCTCATCGCGGTCTCCACCATCATCGCAATGAGAATGATGAAGAGCGTTCCACGATATGGCCGGACGAGTTGTCGGGTCAGGCTGAACATAGTCATGTGCTCACTTGGTGGTTTCTGTTGTAGCGGTCGTTAACTGTGCAACTGCAGCTGCCGAAAGCGCTGCTTGGGCAATCTTGCTGCCAGCTGCCGACTGGACCTTGGCAAGATCATCCAGATGAATAAGCGTGGCGGCTGCTGCAAGTCTCACTTCACGTCGAGAGTCGGAGAGCCTGGGCTCGAGTCCTGGCGCGAGCGCAGAGTCTCCACGCTTAGCGATGGCTTCTACCGCGGCAAGCCGCAACACCCAGTTCCGGTTCTGGCTGGTGGTCAGCAGCAATTTGCTGGTGCGCGACTCCGGGTCGGTTGCGAGGGCGGAAATCAGGGCGGCCTTTGCCGCCGTTCCGCTCTTCCGATCTTTCATGATCGTCTGCAGGGCTTCCCAGGGAATGCCGGCAAATGGGGCGTAGCCGATTCCTTCGTTGAATCCCATTAGCGCCACCTGTCGCGGGTTGTGGATGATTTGCATCTCCTGGGCGATCATGCTCGTGTGGTTCTTGCGCTCACCGGTGTAGACCTCGTAGTAGACGTCGTAGCACGCCGCGTCATTCAAGAGGCACAAAGCACGCGCGGCCGCCATCACAACCGATAGGTTCTTGTCGTTGAGGGCTTCCTTCAAGCTGGCGTTCGCTCCGGACGCATGCATCTGGCCCAACGAGGTTGCCGCCGCCGTCCGGATCGAGCTGTTCTTGTCTTTCAATGCAGTCTCGGCGAGCTCAGCGGTATGAGGGTCATCGGGGATGAGGCCCAGAACCCGGACCGCCGCGAGCCTTTGTCCGGCGCTCTTCTGCGCCAAACCTGCTTCCAAAACAGACCATCCGGTGTTGGCCACCGTCTGTGCACAACACGCCGCAGTCAGGAGGATAGGTATGAGAATCGCTCTACCAGCCGCTGGAATCGTCAACGTCTTTTTCAAGGTTCTGGGCATGTCTCAGCTCCTTTGGACTGCGTCACCGCTCGTCATTCCCTAAAGGCAAGCGCCGGGCCAAACCTAACTCACTGAAAAAAGACAACTTCGGAGATTCACGAGCAAATCCCGACTAGGAAATTCACGAGAGTTCGCGAGTGCGACAGTGGGCAGTCCGATGGAGCACACAGGGAATCGCAGGCTACCAAGACCTGCTCATTCACGGTCATCGGGTGACCTGCGCGGGCGCGACGTTAGGAGCGCAGCAGCCGTTTCCCGCTTGAGCTCCTCGACGCTGATCGTGCCATTTGCGTGACGTGTGGCGTGCGTAGTCTTATCCGCAGCAGACGCATTACCCGCGGCCGCTTGCTTCTCATTGTCAATCGCGCCATTCTTATTCAGGCGCACATCGTAGACGGCAGAAATTGCGTCGAGGAGAGAAATAACGTCTCGCGTTACCTCGAACTTCAATTTCTGAGCCCGTTCGGGGCTCATACTGCCGGCGTCCACGCGTTCAGAAATGCTTCGCAAGCTGGCATGAGCGTCTCGAAGCAGTCCGTCGACGCGGGCGGCGTATTCATCTGCTAACGCAGTCATGGTTTCTGCGCTCACGGAGCAATTCGAAGTCGCAGCTTTTTGTGCAGCGGCGGGAAGTGCAGCAAGAATCATGAGAGCAAAAAACATTGTATTTTTCATTTCATCCTTCCAAATAAGTCGTGATTTCTGTCGCTATGTGGGCTGCATTAGGAAATGCAACCGATGCGCCAATTGCAACTTGTTAAGAAGAGCGGGTTTGCAAGAAATTGAAGGTCCCGTTCGCAGGAAAACTCACGAGATTTCGTGAGATTGGTTTCGCCACAGGCACAAAGCAGATTGATCGATAGGAGGTGAGGGAGTGATGCTTTAATAGAGTCCGAACTTCTTGGCAGCTTGCCTTATTCCCGAACCTGAATGTAATAAGATTGTTCGAACATTTGGGCGGCTTGGCGAGATTTAATCCACAGACGTCCGGGAGCTCGTTTGAAACCACCATCAAGGCTAACCATGATGCGGCCGCAGATGCTGCTGGTGGCACTTTGTTTGACGCTAAACGGTTGCGAATCGCAAAGACCTGATGGCGAACCTTCCATTGAATTCAGCCAGGTTCCTCGCGCGGCGCAGGGTGGCGCCGTGCAGAGTGGACCGGAAAAAGTAGACACCATCGCAGGACGCGTTCATGGCTCTCGTCCAGGCGAGCAGATCGTAATCTATGCCCACAGCGGGCCTTGGTGGATTCAACCCGATCCCGATCACCCATTTGTTTCGATTCAATCGGACTCCACGTGGAGCACCCCAACTCATTTCGGATTAGAGTATGCCGCTTTGCTAGTAGAGCCGGGTTATCACCCGCCCTTTACTTTGGATGTAACGCCTACTCCCGGTGGCCTGGTAGCTAGAGTAGCGATCGTGAAAGGCTCCGGCCCGCCGACGCTCGCTCCCACAAAACCTTTGAAGTTCAGCGGATACGACTGGGACGTGCGAACGGTCTCTAGCAATCGCGGAGGATTGGAAAACCTGTACGATCCCAATAATGCCTGGTCGGATGCCAATGGCGCGCTGCATTTGCGGATCACACATAGATCTGGCTCATGGTACTGTGCCCAAGTAGCCCTAACCCGCAGTCTGGGATATGGCACGTATATTTTCAAAGTGCGAGATGTCTCCCATTTAGAATCAGCCGCGGTTTTTAGCATGTATACCTTCGACGAGTGGCATGGAGATCGGTATTACCGTGAAATGGACGTTGAGATGAGCCGGTGGGGAGATGCAGCCAATCCGAACAATGCGCAGTATGCCATTCAGCCGTTTTATGTTCCTGGAAATGTATATCAGTTCAAGGCTCCAGCCGGCCCTCTGACGTATACCATGCGATGGAAATCGGGAAGCGTGGCCTTCACAACGACCCGTTCGTCGGGCGACGGTACAGCGGGCACCGTTGTAGCTGAGCACGAATTTACTGTGGGTGTACCCACGCCGGGCCAGGAAAAGGTCAAGCTGCAAGTTTACCTAGTTGCAAGCGACAAGTATCCGCTGCAGGAGGGTGGTGAAGTTATCATCGACAAATTCGAATACCTCCCGTAATCCTGGGCGTCTGGCGTGGCGGTTGCTGGGATTGGCTGTCGCCGGATTGGTTGTTGTGTGCCATTCAGTTTCTGTATTTGCGATTGATCCCAACCGGATGCTCTCGCAGTACATTCGCAATTCCTGGGGAACCGAGAAGGGATTCCCGGGTGGTTCCGTTACTTCTATAGCGCAAACTCCCGATGGCTATCTCTGGATTGGAACGGACAGGGGAATAATCCGCTTTGATGGGATCAATTTTCATATCTTGGAAGCAGGGCCAGCGACTCCCACGATCGGTCCTGTGCGCAAGCTTCTCGTGGATGGGCAGGGGACTCTGTGGATTCTGTTACAGAATACGAAACTCCTGCGCTACCGTGATGGAACTTTCGATCTTGTGCGAGGTGAGGCCGAAAACGGCATTACTGCATTAGGAGAAGGAGCAGGAAATGCAATCCTGCTCTCCTCGCTCGCGATGGGCGTATTGGTGTACAAGGACGGGGGCTTTGTGCACGCGTCGGGGGAGGCGCTGGCGCCGGGGCAAGATGCATATCAGACGGCTGCTGACTTTAGTTGGTCAACAAGTATCGCACCACATCGGTTGATCGAGCCCACCGCTGCCGTGATTTCGCTCGCGGCAACCACCGACGGAAAGATCTGGCTCGGGACGCAGGATCGAGGGATCCTCTTTCTTGATGGAGGTAAAGTTCATACTGTCACGCCAGAATTGCCCAATTTGCGCGTCAACTGCTTTCTGCCTCTTCAGAACTACGAACTGTGGATTGGAACGAACCAGGGCGCCCTGCTGTGGAACGGAGCGGAACTTACACGCGAGGGAATACCTTCGTCTCTCCGCAATGTCGAAGTTCTTTCTATGGTTCGCGATCGCGATTCGAATATCTGGGTCGGGACGACGCGGACCCTGATTCGAGTCAACGAAAGCGGGGTCTCTTCCTTAGCAAAGGAAATTCGTTCCGGTGAGGACCGGGCGACGGCGCTCTTCGAAGATCGGGAAGGAAACCTGTGGATAGGCGGCGCACAGCACCTTGAGCGTCTGCGCGACAGCGCGTTTGTCACATATTCGCTCCCGCGCCAGCAAAGTACCGGAGCGTTGTATGCCGACCCCAATGATTACACTTGGATTGCAGCGGCTGAAGGAGGCTTGTGGCGGCTGAAGGCCGGCAAGTATCAGGCCGTCGCTGCGGCCAAACTTGCCGGCGATGTTGTTTATTCCATAACCAGCGCTGGACCGGATGGCTTATGGATCGGACGGCAACAGGGTGGGCTGGGTCACCTCCAGTATGTCAACGGCGCACTCATCGCCAAGACGTACACCCAACACGAGGGTTTGGCCCAGAACAGCGTCTATGCTGTTCTCGAAGGTCGTGACCGCACAATCTGGGCCGGAACGCTTACAGGTGGGGTAAGCGAATTAAGAAATGGACATTTCACGAATTACACGACCGCAGATGGTTTGGCGTCGAACACGGTGTCGTCGATCACTGACGGTACTGACGGAACGATCTGGTTCGGCACCCCCGACGGCCTCACTGAGAAATCGGCGAACGGATGGCGGACCTATCGTGTAGCTGATGGATTACCATCAGCAGACATTGATTGTTTGTTCCAAGATTCAACCGGGGTGATTTGGATTGGAACTGCGGAAGGTCTCGCATTTTTCAGCGGCGGCCAGATACATACTCTCGCGGCGGAGCCTGACTCTTTGCATGAACCAATATTCGGAATTGCAGAGGACAAAAACCGCTGGCTCTGGATTGCAACTGTTGATCACGTTCTTCAGGTAAGCCCGCCCACTTCAAATAATAAGGGAGTGACGGATGTACGCGAATATGGGCTGGCCGACGGCCTGCTTGGCACCGAGGGTGTAAAGCGGAGCAAATCTCTGGTTGTGGACTCGCACGGACGCATTTGGTTCTCTACTAACCGCGGCGTCTCTGTCGTCAATCCAGCACGAGGTACGGTCAATCCGACGCCGGTTCTTGTCCAAATCGAAGCTATCATCGCGGATGGCAACGCGCTCAAACTTGGAAGCTCGCCAAGAGTCCCGGCGGGACAAGAGAAGATTACGTTTCGATTTGTTGGCCTGAGTCTGGCAAACGAAGAACGGGTCCGATACCGTTACCGGCTGGATAGTTTTGATACCAGCTGGAGTGAACCGGGGATCACGCGAGAAGCAACTTATAACAGTCTGCCACCGGGCCCCTACCGATTCCGCGTAGTTGCGAGTAATAGTGACGGCTTGTGGAATGGTGCGGAGGCAGCGATCGATTTCAAAGTCGAACCTGAACTCTGGCAAACGTGGTGGTTTCGTTTGGCCGTGGTGCTTAGCGCGGGATTCATGGCACTGACTGTATACCGCGTTCGCATGCGGCAGCTTGCTCGACTGCTCGGCGTCCGGTTCGAAGAGAGGCTGGCGGAACGCACGCGTGTCGCTCAGGATTTGCATGACACATTGCTGCAGGGAATTTATAGCGCTTCCCTCCACTTCGATCTCGCCAACAATCGCGTGCCGGAAGATTCGCCGGCGAAGCCTGCCATCGAACGCGGTCTGGATTTGCTGCGCCAGGTCAGCCAGGAGGGCCGCAATGCGTTGCGCTCTCTCCGTTCGCGACGAACAAGCTCCGATGGACTGGAGCGGGCTCTTTCTCTGCTTTCCAAGGAATTTGATCTGCCGGAGAGCATTGATTTTCTCGTGGCCACCGAAGGTCAGCCTCGCGCTTTGCGGCCATTAGTCCGCGATGAGGCTTACCTCATCGCCCGCGAGGCCGTGACTAACGCGTTCCGCCACGCTCAAGCCTCAAAGATTGAAGTTGAGGTAGGCTATGCATCACGCTACTTGCGAGTCATAGTGCGAGACAACGGTTGCGGAATCGATTCCCAGCTGCTGCGGGTTGGCCGTGAGGGACACTGGGGTCTCACGGGCATGCGGGAGCGGGCCGAAAAGATTGGCGGAAAACTGACTGTATCGAGCGGCGTCGACGCGGGAACAGAAATGGAACTCTCGGTGCCCGGCGCTCTCGCATTTCAGGACGGATCCGCAAGCTGGTTCTGGGCCTGGCTGCCTCGATTGTATCCACAGAAGCGGCGAAGCAAGCCCCAAAAATGAATTGAGGGACAACAGGAGTGAATGAACCGGCAAAGATTCGTGTTCTGAGCATCGACGATCACCCTCTCGTACGCGAGGGACTCGCGGCTTTGATCAACTCTCAAGCCGATATGTGCATCGTGGGTCAGGGAGCGACCGGCCACGAGGCAATCAAACTCTTTCGTGAGCTTCAGCCTGACGTGGCTCTCATGGACGTTCGGCTGCCTGATATGAGTGGAATCGATGCCATGGTCACGATTTTGAGCGGTTCTCCCGAGGCCAGAGTCATCATGGTTACGTCCTCCGAAGGTGACGTGGAAATGGAGCGTGCGCTGGAGGGCGGAGCAAAAGGTTACATACTCAAAAGCATGCCGCCCCGGGAGGTTCTCGAAGCAATCCGCAAGGTGCACGCTGGCAAAAAGGCCATCCCGCCTGAGATTGCTGCGCAGCTGGCCGACCACATGAGTGACGAGACACTCACCACGCGGGAAATCGAGATCCTGCAGCAGGTAGCCGAGGGCAACCGCAACCGCGACATCGCAGATCGGCTATTCATCTCCGAAGGAACTGTGAAGGTTCACATCCAACACATCATGGGAAAACTCGGCGCCAGCGACCGGACGCAGGCGATTACTATCGCCGTCCGGCGGGGCATCATTCACCTCTAAGTGCCGGCCAACTCTCAGCGGGCAGTGCAGCTCAGGAATACGCCGCAATATCACTTTAGTAGTATTCAAAAATTTGAAGTTCGGGCGATTTGCGCGCGCCCGGGAGCAGATATGTTTTGTCCATGCGGTGCTTTTACCGTGGTGTGTGAGGAGAAGAAAGCTTGCAGCGGTGGTACAGGACATTTCCGCACGGCTTGCCCGGCATCGGTTTGCTTGTCTTGCGGCTCGCGATTAGCGCGAAGCTTGTCATCGAAGCGTCTCGCTGCGTGCTGGACCCGCACGGCTTGAAGTTGGGAGTCTGGCTGCTGTCTTTGTTCGCCCTTGGAATCGGAGTTTCTTTTGTGCTGGGCTTTCTGACCCAGTTGGCGGCAGGCGTTTCCGTGCTCGCCGGTGCCGCAGTTTACCTCTACCATCCTGCGTGGGTGTCTTCCTTCCTGAACCTGCCGAGTCCCGACACAATCGGCGTGGCGCTCGCGATTGCCCTGATGGGGCCCGGCGCGATCTCCCTGGACGCCTACTTCTTTGGCCGGCGTAAGATCGTCATCCCCTCTGTAGCCTCCCATCCACTTCATAGCTGTGTAAAACTGAGACTTGCTTCCTCTAACCAGCGGACCCGAATATCCGAAAGTGATATTCGATGACATCCCTGCAGTAATAGCCGAAAAACTGCTTATTGCAAGATGCGTTCGACGCCGGACAGGCTGCATAGTAGGTCCATCAAGAACGAAAAACGCTTTTGCCGTGGAGAGAGTCGCAATGAGCTACTTAGTTTCGGACTTTGAAGCATCTTCGATGGCCGCAGGACAGACGCACGAATTCGGCGTCGCCCACTCTGACCAGGCCGCGGCCCCAATTCTGGGCGGCCAGGTTCTCAATCAT
The DNA here is from genome assembly GCA_049583505.1 of Candidatus Sulfotelmatobacter sp. Taxonomy (GTDB): domain Bacteria; phylum Acidobacteriota; class Terriglobia; order Terriglobales; family Acidobacteriaceae; genus Sulfotelmatobacter. Next base: position 10,509 of record JBAUVZ010000280.1, on the reverse strand, counting down.
CTAATGGAGGCCGACTCGGCAGCTTATCTGAGCGCCCGACAGATCAAGCAGGTAATGGATGCCGTGCCGCAGCACATGTTCATCCTCGAAACGGATGGGACTTTATCGTTTATTAATCGCGCGGCGCGCGAATATCTTGGATCGATTGATGCCGTCACGCCGACCGAGCGCCTCCGCTCGATCATCCATCTCGAAGATGTCGACGAGCTCTTGAGTGCTTATGACGATGCCATGACACATGGGATCTCAGTTGAAGCCGAAGCTCGCGTCCGAAGCAAAAATGGGCAATACCGCTGGTTTCTGCACCAGTTGCTTCCTCTGCACGATAAAAACGGCCAGATTGTCCGCTGGTGCGGCACGCGGATCGACATCGAGGATCTCAAAGGATCGAAAGAGCAGGCGCAGCAAGAGAATCTGGCGCTGCGGGAAGAAATCAACGCAATGGCGATGTTCGAAGAGATCGTCGGCACCTCGCCCCGTTTGCAGGCAGTATTGGCGCGAGTCACGAAGGTTGCGCGCACGGACTCCACGGTTCTGATCACGGGCGAAACTGGTACCGGCAAAGAGTTGATTGCCCGCGCTATTCACAAGCACTCTAATCGTGCGAACCGCCCGTTTGTGAGCGTCAACTGCGCCGCGATCCCCCGCGACCTGATCACGTCGGAACTGTTTGGTCACGAAAAGGGCGCTTTCACCGGTGCCCTGCAGCGCCGCATCGGCCGCTTCGAGCTGGCCGAAGGAGGCACGCTGTTCCTCGATGAAATAGGAGAGCTTCCCGCCGAGACCCAGGTCGCCCTCCTGCGCGTTCTGCAGGAGAGAGAATTTCAGCGCGTCGGCAGCAATCAGGCTATTCGCGCCAATGTGCGGGTCATTGTCGCCACTCATCGGGACCTGCCCGCGGCCATTGAGGCCGGCACGTTTCGTGCCGACTTGTACTATCGGATCAATGTGTTTCCGCTGGAGGTTCCTGCCCTGCGCGACCGCAAGGAAGACATCCGCCTGCTGGTCGAATACTTTATCGATCGCTACGCGCACAAGACCGGAAAGCGCATTCGGAACATCGAAAAAAAGAGCCTGGACCGTCTGCAATCCTATCCCTGGCCGGGTAACATTCGTGAATTGCAGAACGTCATCGAGCGTTCCGTGATCCTCTGCGACTCTGAGAACTTCTCGGTCGATGACAGCTGGCTGTCAATCGCGCAACGCTCCAGCCGGCCGCTGGCGCAGGAGATGACTTCGCAGGAAAAAGAGCTCATCGAGGCGGCACTAGCGGAGTGCAAAGGCCGGGTTTCCGGTCCTGCGGGTGCGGCCGCCAAGCTCGGCATGCCGCCCTCAACCTTGGATTCCAAGATCCGCGCTCTGAAAATCGATAAGCGCCGCTTCTACACGAATTAGTCTGTGGAGCTAGCGCTATGTTGTTCACGGGCCCGAGACTGTCGCAATGAATTTCGACAGAACGCTCGGACCCTCAGAACGCTCGACTCCATCCACTCAAACACTGCCCTTCTATTTTGCGTGAATCACAGGCGCGTCTAATTGCTAAACCGAATGCTCAGATCAGACGCACCGGCTCATTGCAATTAGTCTGATCGGATGAGTGAGTATCGGTAGACCCAAGCCGGACTCTTTCGGCATGCTTGCCCTGGAGTTGATCTCCCCCGCCCGCTGCTTATCCAGACCAGCGCTCCTGCTAGGAGGAAAACACTGTAACAGCTTCGACACGTACACGTTCGCATTCGCGGTTGGGCGATTGCACAAAGGCGTCGGCTCCCTCGGCCGGCGAACGACGCTGCGGTGCTCCCTTCGGCCTGTAGCTCGAGACCAGACGCGCAACCACAACCGCGACGAAGAAGATGCCGGACATACTTTCCAGCGCGGCAACGATCCGCACGAAGGGGTTCAGCGGCACAATCCCGCCATAACCGACGCTGGTCAGCGTAACCATGCTGAAATAGAGAAACGTTCCAGTCTGCATGGACGGAATCGTCTGGTTGAACGCGTGGTCCACGAAGTGATTCAGTATCCAATAGAGCTGCGAATATGCCGTTGCCATGACCAGGTAGCTGATGAACGCCTCGGCGATCGCATTCCGCGGATTTTCGAAGTCGGAATGGAAATGATCGAACATGGCCCAAAGAATCGAACCCGAGAGCGCCAAGCCCGCCACCGGAGACAAGTGGGCATAAGGCTTGTGTGGGTTTCCGAAGGCTTCAATAATTCTCGTGATCATCCAGATCCCCGCAACCGGAAGCACAACCCGTCGAACGACCAATCGATTAGCGTAGTGACCGATGCCGGCGAGCACCATCAACAGCACCGCGAACCCAAGCAGGGTGCCAACGCGAGGATGGGAATCGGCAAGCGGCGAGGCCAGTATTTCGGCGACCAGCGCCCACATCACAATCTTAATCCGGTGCCGGGCGAAAAACCCCGAGCGCAACCATTTGTTTTTCATAAGAACCTCCATTTTGGTTTTGGTCTCGGTGTCTTTCCCCTTACTCCACTTCCAGCCAATTGTCGCTCGGATTAAATTCCTGAATCGAGGCTGCGATCTTCGCCGTGTCGGGACCTAAGTCCCGCTCGTAAACCACGCCGTCGATGCTGGTCATGAACGTCATGATGCCGGTTTCTCCGTACTTGACGGGGGTTGCCAGGATGGCGAAGCCGCCAGTCATCTTGCCATTCACGATATAGCTCTGAGCACCACCGGGGGCGTCGTTGCCTTGAGCAGTCAGTATGCGCAGCCTGTAGCCGTCGATGACCAGGGGGCCATCCGGAGCGAGCGTCGCGATCGACGGTCCGGCGAATTCAGCGAGGTTCGAGAGCGGGCTGGAAACCTGCTGCTCCGACGCGGCCCAGTAGAGCCCGTCCTGTTTGCCCGGAGTGCTGATGATGCGCTGAGCAAATTCAGCCGAATCACCACCGGCGGCAAAATAAATCTCTTGCGCCCTGGCCAGCTCGATGCCAGCGTCGATCGTTAACAGCTCGTTGCGCCCAATGTCGCGAGCCCTGATTTCCTCAGCGCCGGCGACGGCATCGAAGTGCCATTGGCGGGAGGCATCCTTCGCCAGCGGCACCGGGAAAGCGAAGTTGTCCGCTCCGATGTAGAGCTCGCGACTGCCGTCGGTCATGTCAACCCAACGATTCATCTTCTGGTACTTGGACGCGAAGGTTTCTAACGCGGCTTTATCTGCTTCCTTGTCTCCCGCATTCAGCAGGACCTTGGTATCAAGTCCCAGGATCTCCGCAACAGCAGTCTCATCTCCGCTCTTCGCCGCCTTGGCCAGCGCGGCGCCAGCCTCGGCCGGCGACGGAAATGTTATCTGGGTGCCTTCGGCTGACACCGAATTTCTTGTCTTGAGTTGTACAACCACTAGAGCAAAGGCGGCGAACGCCAGCGCTCCGATTACAACCCGCATCCATTTCTTCGTCGTCTTGTTCGCATTTGATTTCATTTTCAATCTCCTTATGAAGGTTCTGATTTATCTTTTTCTTTTATGAATGGCTGATATTCAATGACCGATTAATCGGGCTATTACCGACGGCGTCCGCCTCCGCCCGAGCGGTGCTCCGCCGGTGCATGCATTCTTGCCATACGTGGCTGGGATCGTCGTCCTTCCATGCTTCCACGGCCGCGACTACTTTCCATGCGGTTTGCCCGGCCGTCTCCACTCATGCGCGAATAATTATGACCGCGATCGTCCCCGGCTGTACGCTGGACACCGCCATTGCCGCCGATCATTCCGTGATCGCCGTTGTGCCCACCATTAGGACCACGGTCTCCCCAGGAGCTGCCGTCAGCGTGAGGCGTTCCATCGGGATGCTGAACGCCACCATTGCCGCCAATTAGCCCGTGATTTCCGTTGTTTCCGCCGTTTGGCTGGCTGCTCGGATTAGTGCCAGGAACATCGCGATGAAAGTGACCGTTAGGACCGTAGTAGCCACCCGGGTGATAGTCGCCGTTTGGTCCGTAACGAGTGTCGGTGCCGGGATGATAGCCAGAATTGTTCGCCCATGGGTGATAGCCGTTGTAGTTCCTGTTATTCCAGGTGTGGTTATTGATGTAAGTGTTGTGGTTGTAAATGATGGTAGTCGAACCGCCACCGCCGCAGCAGCCCCAGTGCAGTCCCCAGGCATGCCATCCCCAGCCAAAGCCTCCACCCCATCCTCCGCCACCGAACCAGGCGCCAATCGTGATCGGATCTCCGAAGTAAATTCCCACCGATGCGACCGGCAGCGGTGGCGGCACGTAGTAAGGCACCACGATGGGTGCGCCGTAAACCACAGTGGGGTTGTATTGCGGAACGTAAACTACCTGCGGATTCACCGGCTGAATCACGATCGTACTCGGTGCAGACTGCGTGACGGTGATCTGCGAATTGGATTGCAGCGTTCCCGCGGCTTGCGCTTTTGCGCGCATGACCTGCACGGCCGCCATCACATCAGACTGCTGATTGGCGAAGGCCTGGCCAAGGCTCGAGGTCCATGAAAGGTTATGGGCCAGGTTGTCGAGCACAGAAGGAAACTGCGTCAGAGCCTTGACGCTGGGATCCCAAGATTGCTGGTCGACCGCCTGCGCCAGCGCCTGGCCGTTCAGGTTTCTGTTCTGTGCGAGCCAGTCGTCTGCGTACGTGACCTGATCCGGATTCGCAGCCGCCGCCAGCACCTGCGCCACCAGCGCATCAGGATAAAGAGCAATGGGCGCGACGAGCGAATTTAGTTGATCCGCCGTCAGCGGCGCGGGCGTTGGCGGCCCTGACTGCGTTGGGGCCACGGTGCCTTGGCTCGAGTCACTTGTCGACAATTGCGATGGCGACGAGTACTGCTGCGGTCCCGGGTCTTGTTGTGTCGACGACGAATACTCTTGCGCCGACGCGGAATACTGCTGCGTTGGTGCCGAGTACGGCTGCGTCGGTGCTGAATATGCGCTTTCCGTTACTGGAGGCGCCGAGATCGGCTGCGAGTAATAGACCCCGCCGATACTTGGCGAAACCGCTGCGGCCGGTGGAATGGTGCGCACTGCTTGCCACGGCGCGCGCCTGTTGTGGAGTACGTACAGCCCCTGTATTTGATCGCCGTAAATTTGCCCTCGGAACGTAAGAATATTGCGCGTCAGGGTTTGGAACATGATGTGATGTACGTCGATTCGTCCTTGAATGGGACCCGACTGCTTCGGACCTTCGAAATAGCCGGCGATTCGGGTCCCATACTGTTGGATTTGGACATGCTTAACCTCAAGCTTGCCGTTCCCGATGTTGGTGGAGTAAATCGTCCAGTCGCCCTGTACGTTGTCTGGTGGCTGTTGGGCAAATGCCGTAGAGGCGAGGGCGAGCGCCAGAAGGGCTAGAGCCAGCTTCAGCGCAGTGTTGGTTCTTTTCATAACATTTCTCCTCAGAGTTTCATGCGACTCTCAACTTCATTGCCGCTCGATGAGGAGAAATGCATTCGGCGAGCCAAATGCAACTTCATGAACTACATGGAGTTCCGAAAGACTCGGCTTCACGAGCACCCGGGAAATCCCGAAATTAAACGAGGAACCGGGAAGGGCCGTTCGGTGGGATGCATCGCTGTACGCGGAAGATCAATCGCACAGCGTGGCGAGGGTGAGCAGCGCGTGAAATGCAATCAGGTGCGGACCAAATGGCCGCACCCGATTTGTTGCGAACGAGAGTCGGGGGAGTCAGGCTCGCTGGCGGCCAAAGCGCCCGCGCTGTCCTGTATTGCCTTGCCCCGGCGCTGATGGGCCGTTCGGCTTCGGTTGGTCTGACTTGGGTTGGTCTGACCTGGGTTGCTCCGGTGTGTCGTGTTTGTCCTTCTGCCCTGACGGTTGAGTCGGGCGCGCCGGCTGTTTTCCGCCAGGCCCGGCTGGCCGAACTGGCTTGGGATGATTCGAATCAGGTTGGTTCGAACCAGGCTGCTGAGGTTTGCCAGGTTGCCCTGACGGCTGATTCGGCCGCGTCGGTCTGCTTCCGCCTGGCCGACCCGGATTCGAACCTGGTTGATTCGAACCGGGTTGATTCGAACCGGGTTGCTGCGGTGCACCTGGATTGCCCGGTTGGCCCGAGGGTTGATTCGGGCGGGTTGGTTTGTTTCCGCCCGGCGTTGTCGGCTGGCCTGGCCTCGGGTGATTCGGCTGGTTCGGTGTCTCAGGCTTGCTTGGTCGTTCCGGACCGGGCGTCGGCTTTCCGGGGTTTGGACTGCCGGGTTTTCCCGGATTGTTGGGCCTCCCGGGTGTTGGTTTGCCTGGAGCTGGTCTACCGGGAGCTGGATGGTGACCACCGGGAGGATTCGCCGGACGTCTAGGTCGAGCTGCGGGATGGCTTGGTGGGCGGTAGTGCGGAGGACGATAGCCCCAGTTGCCACGGTATCCGGGACGATTGGCCCACACGATCGGCCGCCGATGATACGAATAATGTGGCGGACGATAAGGGTTTCCCCAGCCGTTCCAATAGCTGTGATTGTAGTAGGCCCGCCGCGCTCCCCAATTCCATCCCCAACCACCCCATCCCCAGGGGCGGTTGTCTACAATCAGGGCGCCAATCCCTATTCCCACGCTGAATGTAATCAGCGATGTCGTGACAACCGCGCCGGGAGCAGGACGAACATAGACCACGGTCGGGTCATATTGCGGCACATAGACGACGGTCGGGCTCGCCGGCTGGATGACATAAATCGTTTGACCAGCCGATTGCTGCACCTCCACTTTCTGTTGCTCACTGGTGCGCAATGCTCCAGAGTCGTAAGCCTGGGCCCGCAACCGTTGAATCGACGCTGTGACTGCGTCCTGATCGGTCGAAAACGCCTGCCCGACCGCAGCATAATCGTCGATATGCTCGGCCATCATGGCTAGGACGGTTGGAAAATTCACCAATGCGATAAACGCGGGATCGAATCCTTGTTTCTCGGCCGCATCGGTGAGTGCAGTTCCCGTCAAGCCGGGGTTCGCTTGCAACCAGGCATTGACATCCAGGATTTCCTGCGGATTGGTCGACGCTGTGGTGATCTGGGACAGCAGCGCATCCGGGTAGAGCGCAACCGGCGCCAGCAGCTGATCCAGTTCCTCCGGCGTTGGCACTTCTGCTGCCTGCGCCCAAAGCAGACGGCTGGGCCCCTGCAATACCATTAGCACGACTAACAGCGAAGTCAGTATCGAACGTAAGTTGCTCAGCATAAACACATCCCTTCCTAGCTATTCGACTTGTTGATTGGTGATTTTTTGTTGAGTTCGGCGAGCAGTAACTTCGCCGACTCCGGGGCCGTAACCTCGTTGTTGAAGACGATATCGTGCGCACTGACATTTTTCCCATACAACTTCCGGTTGGCTCCGTTATCGGCGCGAAGGGTCGAGCCGGAAAGCGAGATCCCGGCAAAGAGTCCACGCGCCCGCGAATAAGAAAGAATTTCAGCGCGCAGGGTCACGTCGGTTTCAGCCGAGGCATTGCGCCCGACTGGGCCCGCGGCCGCCGAAATATCTCCGCCGAGTTTCACCTTGCTCGAAAGAATGCTGCGCGCCGATCGCGGACTCATCAGCAAGAGCACGAAGTCGGTTGCTTGTCCCCCGATCTGGAGTCCGAAGCTGCCGCCTTCAAGCGCCATCATGGTCGGAGCGCCCCAGGGGCCTCTGAAGTCTTCGCCACTGCGGCAGGTCATGACGCCTCTTCCATAACTTCCGCCGAATCCGAACGCGAACTTGATCACGGAAGGTAGGACGACGACACAATCCGCTTTGTCGATAACGCTCTGCGGAATGTCATCCGGGATATTAAGAATTTCCCCCATGACATTGCCAGCGTTTGTTACGCGGTCCCGTTCTTTGTTTTGTGCGAAGACAGGTGCCGCAATCATAGTCAGGAGCACGAATACAGCGCAAACGTTTTTCACAACAATTATCCTCTCCAACAGAATTGGTTTTTCTCCTCTTAGCAAATTTGGCGGATGCGGTCGTTCGCATGGCTCGCCGATTTTTCTTCGTTGATTGCACGCGGCGCAGTGTCGCGTGCCAGCAAAGCCTTGATCTGAGTGAGGTGTCGTTCCAGCTGCTTTTCCGATTCTGCGTTCTTTCCTGCCATCAGAATCAATTTCACCGACACGAGAAACACACCTACTTCCAGAAACAGCTCGTGCGTGAATCCCTTGACGGCTAACGACAGACTGAACAAGCCAACAGTCAGCAGAATCACGACCTTGGTCCACCGGTCACTCGACTTGAACAATTTCATGGCAAATCGCTCCCTTCCTTCACTGGTCACCAGGAATGCAATCTCATGCTTGATGAGCTGAAATCGTTGGTGTTCACACGGGTGTCGATTGGCGAGGCCCTACGGAATGCGAGGGCCCTCCACCGTGAGATGCCCTTCGCTACTTTGCAGCCGGCACCCACACCGCGTTCGCAGAGGCGAGTTCCACCCCGGCAACTTCGGTGTTAATCGACACATTTTGGAGCTGCGCCTTTTTCCCGGGCTGCGCGGAAAAGCTCAACAGGTACTGGTTGTTGAGGATGTTCTGCAGTTGGTCGAGATATGGCGCGAAACTCACCGGTTGCTGCAGTCCCAGAAAGAAAGACTCGCCTCCGGTTACATCGGACAGCTTCGCAATGCCCATCTGTCCATTCGTGGCTTCCCAGTAGTTGCGGTCCCTACGGCCCACACCGGGCGCATAGATCGTGTGAATGATCGTGCCGGTGCGCATGGCAACTTCGCTCGCTGAATCGACGTCGGGATTGGTGTACAGGCCACGCCAACCTATCCCGCGACGGGCACGGTCGATGCCGTCTGTGACCATCAAAATCTCATGCCGGTTGTCGCTGGCCGGCCAACGCTTCATCAGATCGATCACCGAAAGGTAAGGACTGCCGTAGGCTCCCGCCGAACCCAGAGGCAACCGTAGCGCATTTGCTGCTGCGACGTGGTCGGTCGTGAAGTTCTGCGCGATCTGCACGGTGGCATTCCGCATGTATCCCACCCCGACCGCCGTCGTTGACGGCTGAGCGTTGATGAATGACCTCAAGTCGTCGAGGTGCATTCCCAATGCCGGGTTCGAAGCGTCATCGATCAGGATGAAAAGATCGAGACCCGCTCGATCGCCCTTAGCCGGAACCCAGTCCGTCACTTTCAGGCGTTCCTTGCCGCGGGTGACGGCGATGTCCTGTTGGCTGAGTTCAGGCATGCGTTTGTCGTTTGGCACGCTTGCCGTGACGGTCATTCTTACCGGCACGCTAGCGGCCGCTTCTTGTGCGTTCGATGGCGCGACGGTCATAATCGCGGCTGCCATCGTTACTGTTGCGCAAAACATACTCATGATTCGTGATTTCATAATGCTTCCTCTTTTCATTTCGTTTTTCGACTCTGGCTCGAGTCTCACCTGTGGTAATGCACATTCCGTTCCAAACGGCAACTGGTTGAAAACATGAGCGGCGTTGTGAATTGCCTGTTTCGAGGGCCTCGGGAATTCACGAGAGTTCGCGAAGGAGATAGAGTCCAGGAAGAGTCAGGAAGAGAGAAGGAATCGCTGCAGGATGGGACAGAGTTGTCTGTTCAACGAGGAGGGTTATGCCAAAGTCACGGGAGCGCCGCATCCTCGATTCAGAACTCTAGATGACGACGCTTCCGCCTTTGCGGTTTTATTGTGAACTATGGCGATGCGCTTAATTCTGCGCGCTGGCTGGCGCGTTGAGGCGAACGACTTGGCCGCTATCGAGCTCGTATTCTGCTTCGATCACGGTGAGCTTGCCTGCTTTCACCGCGTCGCGAATGATCTGACTGTTCGCCAGCACATCTTTGGCGCTCTGATGTACGTTTTCCTTGATCGCCGATTCGATCAGATCGTCTGTCTTGGCGTAGGTCTTGGCTTGAGTGACCGCAGGATTGATCCTCTCCACGATCGCGTCCAAATTGGGACTCGGCATCTTCTCGCCGGAACACGCAGCATTCACCGCGCCGCACTTCTGGTGTCCAAGCACGACCAACACAGTGCTGTGCAAGTGATCCACGGCGTACTCAATGCTTCCGAGTGCCACCATGTCGGCGACGTTGCCTGCAGTCCGCACCACGAAGATGTCTCCCAGGCTCTGGTCGAAAATCAGCTCTGGACCAACTCGGCTGTCGGAACACGAGAGGATGATCGCTTTCGGAGACTGCCCGGAAGCCAGCTTATGCCGCAGGGAAACTAGGTCGCGCGTCTGGGGCTTGCCAGCGACAAATCGGCGATTGCCGGCCATCAGACTATCCCAGACTTCAGCCGCGGACGGTGCGGCGTGACCGGGAGCATGCGACGTGTGTTGCGCGGGAACAGCAGGGGGCGCTTGTGCGAGCCCATGACCCGCGAACGACAACATGAGACTAAGATACAGGACGCGAATCATAAATTGCTCCTTCGGAAGTAGTGTCATCCATGTCGATCGAATCCATTGTCGGCTTTTGGATGGTCAACATCAAGGTATCTGCCTCTGGAAATATCTGATATTCGATCTTGCCTGGAATTTCGAACCATTTACCACCATATTCGACAAAG
>JBAUVZ010000279.1:0-8541 GCA_049583505.1 Candidatus Sulfotelmatobacter sp. | reverse complement strand
TTCGTCCGAGGCAGGAACGCTCCGGATCTGCACAGATTGCACAGGAATGCCGTTCACTTTAAGCTCCCACGGCAACTCGTCAATCCTTATGGGCTCTGGGATCACGTTTGACTCCTCCTCATAACACTTGAATCCGTTGGTCGCAGACGCTAATTGAGCCACGAGACGAGCTTGGGGGCCTTCTATGATACCCGCGCGAAGACAAGAATCTCTAGGAATTGGGAGAAAAACTCTGGCTTCGTAACCACTGGGCAGGTTACTAAGGCGCCCCTAACAGACCCTGTCAGCGTTCATAAGTTCCCTTTTGTGCAGTTGAATCAGGCCGCATCGCCTCTCTCCATTCGAGCTTCAAATACGCCACTCACAGGGCCGGCACGCGACCGGCGGGGGAGTTCATCCTGATCCTCAGGAGGCCGGCTCTTGGCCGCCTCACGCATTCCCTCTCACCTCGTTGGCAACGGCTTTACTTGCCGCCTTGCCAGCGGCCGTTAAAACGTTTGCCATCGCCTGATCCTGCAATATCTCGATCGGCCGTCTCCTGGCTTCGACCCATTTCGTATCTCGCCTGCATCGTGGAGCAGGCCCATGGCGACCACGACAATATGGCGGCATGGCTTGTCCAAATCCGCCCCGGGAGACCAAGTGTATTGACAGCCGCATGTGCAAGTGAAAACATCTTGACGCCGCAGGTGATCTGCTGCCAGGCGTACCTCATGCTCCGGCGCGCCGTCTTGGAAATTCACTGACCAGTGATTGCATGGCAGCGGCTCTAATTCGGTGGTTATCGGTATACATCCTGCATATTTGCTCATGACTTCTTTCCCTTCTTCCCATTCATCTAGATAGTCTTTCCCTGGCCGGCAGAAAAACAATCAATCTCATTCCTCGGCCACGCACTCACAGCGGCGGTACCCAACCGGCATGGAGAGTCCATCCTGGTTCTCAAAGACCGGGACCCTGCCTTCTCCGCGGCACACCTGGCACTCCGGACTCCCAGTGCCTTCGTCCCCCGCTGGGGGACTACAGGGGGTTATCTCTTCTTGTCTCTTCTCGTCTCCCGCGCGATCAGGGGTCGATTTTTTCAGTAATGATTGCAATTTCTCCATTTTTGGAACTACAAACTCACTACTTTTCCCCTCCACATCCGCAGTCAAAGCAGAGTACTTGCGTAGCCACCGTGTAGCAGCCTCATAACGAATTCCCAGCTGCTTGGACAACTTCCAAGCATCCCGCGGCAGTGCGCCATAAATGTGCTGCGCAGATAAGATCCGGACGTAGATCCCTTGTTCCGCAAGAGTCATCCCGCTTACGGTCGCTGAGCCTAGCCACCGGGTGGCCCAGAACTTGAACCAGGGCAATGAATGCTCGGCCTGATTCTTAACTTTGTTTTCCGTTGTCATTCCTAGTCGATCGCCTCCTCCGCGAACTCTTCGATCTCAACCTTCGGCGCCTTCGCCAGCTCGAAGCAGAAGTGGCTGGCTGGATCCACGTGGAAGTAGAAGGGCTCGAAGCCGCCCCCATGCCGGCTGCGGGAGCACGCGATGACTCCTTTGCGCCCCTTCTCGTCGGCCATGGCGACTCCCCAGAGCATGTCGAACCGTTGTACTGCGCCGGAGTAGCGCTCGATCTCTGACGCCTCCAGCGCTTTCTCGTAGTCGCCCAGCGGGGCTTCGCGGTCCCGATTCAGCCGGCTGATCTTTCCCTTCACGGCCTTCTTCATCTGCAGGCTGGTACCGATGATCAGGCCCTCACCGTTCCTATACCCGGTTTTCAGCGCCAGGAGCTTCTGACACAGTCCACCACCGGCGCTGAACTTTTCCTTGTCCTCCACGTTGAGGAGCAATTCCATGAACGGATCGATCATCAGGGCCCTCCAGCCATACTTCCGGTGCGAGGACTCCATCCAGGCAACGATCTTGTCCAGGTCGTGTTCGAAGTCGGAGATGTGCTTGATTACGAGCGGACCTGGCACACCGCGGAGGCTCTTCCAGTCGTCCATGACGGCGCGCAGGTTGGCAATGTCCGTTTCCGTCGCTTTGCCGTCCGCCCACCTCTTGTATGCCGGCAGCGCGAACTTGTCTCGATGGAAGAAGCCGTGCAGCAGCGTGATCTTTTCCTCGAGTTTCTCCACCTCGTGCTCGCCGGTGACAAACAGAGTGGACTTCCCCTGCTTGGCCAGATAGTAGGCCTGAGAGAGCAGTACGCTGGTCTTGAAGTTGTTCGGTGGTCCGATGACCGCGAAGCACCGCTCCTGGTCGCTCATGATGGCTTCGTTGATAGTTGGGAATGGTGTCCTGAACGAGAGCGCGCTCTCCTCTTTGGCGCCGAGACCCATGGCCGACATGCGCTCGAAGATCTCGTCGGCATGGTCCTGGATGGAGCCGTCGACCCGCGCAGTCTCGATGCTGACGCCTCGGGCCCAGCGTTCCCGCTGGTACTTCCGCTCCCTGGAGATCCCATGCTTGTCGAGCAGTTCACCGGCTTTCTTGAGCGTGCGCCGCTCGTCCAGAAACTCGGCCCGGTCCAGCAGGGAGGAAACTGCGTGATCGAGCGTGATATCTCCCTCGACGTTGCCAATCTGACCGGCCAGGGCGGCAAGCTCCAGCCCACAAGCGTCCGCGAACTCGTCGCGTGTCGGCAGTCGCCGGTGTGCGCGCTCGTATTCCAGGAGCTTCTCAAGTAGGGGAAGCTGCAATTTCGACCAGGCGCGCTCGTCGACGATCCACTGCAGCCTGTTCCGCCAAATCACAAAGTCCCCGTGCGCACACTTCGGGTCCTTGAAAACTACGGACAACATCGCCATCAGCAAGTTCGCATTGGCGCCCGGCTCTGGCGCCTTTCCATCCTGACCTGGGGATAATTTCTCCGTGGCATCACCAGGCTCGGATTCGGCGGGACGGTCAGCCGATTCGGGTGCCCGGTGATCGACTAACGCCTGTGCCGCGCCGGCGGCATCGACCGCCTCCTCAGCCTCGAAGCCTTCGATACTTCCGTCCTCAACAAAAATGTCGGTGTACGGCTCGTGGTCCTCATTCAGCCGGCGCAACAGATCACCGATCTTGTAACTGTCGCAGTCATCGCTGAAGCACTTGAAGCCCAGTGTGTCGCCAACGATCAAACAGGACTTCGCTTGGTCGCCGGAGTGTTTCTTGCCCGCCATCGGGCACTCGCTCACCACGAGGTACTTCTTTCCACTCTTCTCAAATTCGCCTACGATGCTGAGGTCGTAATGGTCACAGAAATCGTAGACGTCGAAGTCATCCTGGAGAGCTGGCATTCCGCCTTTGCCGAGTCTTTCGTGAGAGTTCTCCGGGGCTGGCGCTTCACCGGCGAGGAACTCAAGCCGCGACGAGCCTACGGGGCGCCATCGCGTCGGCGCAGATAGCACCTTGGACCGGCGCTGTGGCCGTCCGAGCGTCTCCGGATACTTTCGGTTCCAAGTTCCGTAGCAACGAGTCAATTGCTCGGGCTCAGCGACAGTCACATCGATTTCGACATTCACGTCTGGCTTCTCGAATCGCGCTTTGACAGCCGCGATGCATTCCTTGAGCAAGCCCATCGCCTGGCTGTCGGCAACAAACGGCTCCAGCTTGAACACGAGGTGGAACCCGTTTCCGGTGTCTGCGACGAATGGCTCCGACTCCAGCACTTCGCACAGCCACCGGCTAGTTTCTTGTAGTACCTTCTCTACGGCGCTGCGCTCCTCGTTCGTGGCGTTGCCGTTCTTCACCGTGCGGTCGAAATCGATCATGAGGTTCGTATAGAGCGCCACGTCCTTGCGGGTATCCGAGGTGCTGCCATCCTTGAGCTTCTGCAGGTTGAGATATATCCCCTTGAACTTTCCGGATTCGTCCGCTTTCTCGATCACCGAGGCAGCCTGGTCCATGTCTGTGTAGAACTTCTTCGACATCGTGTCATCCAGCTTGATGCCCGAGACCGCGATCACTTGGCCAGGCTCGAACAATAGGGCGAGCGTCTTCCTAATGTCTTCGGTCATAATTCCTCGCAGTGCTCCACCGGCGGGATCTCATCGATCTTCGTGCTGTCGCTGAGCCGTGGTGCAAGGTCAGTGTCCGTCCGCGATTCGATGTCATCGGATCCCGGAGGATTAATGTCTCCATCGTTGAAGAACATTTGCAGGGTTAGAAGTGGCCCTTCCCCGCTACCACAGCAGAAACTCATTGCCTTAATCATCACGATTTCTCGATCAATCGTTGATTTCATCCACAGGAATACGTTTCAGCTCCTCCGCTGTGAACGGCTCATACGGCTTGATTTCCTCGTAGTCGTAATGACCTTCCTTGTGCTCGACGATTTTGCCACTACGCGCGATGTCGCTTGACCAGATGTCGTTTTCTACAGAATCGGTCAGGTACTCGAACTCGTGCTCAGGAAAGAACGCGAAAAGCTTTTCCATGACGGGATAGGGACAGGACCCTGCGGTGTCGAACCACACTACTTTGCCTCCGTGCTCGGGCTTCTGGGAGAACTCGGCGTCGCAAGCGTCCCACTTAGTGCCCCAGTTGGCGCACGACCAGTCGTACCAGTCGGCGTGACCATACTTCCCACGGTTCTTCTTGCGAAGCATCCCGAGCTCGAAAACGTCGCGGTAGTCATAGCGGAGCTTCTCGCATTCCTTCTTGTATTGATCAACGATGAAGTATTCGTCATCCTCAACGAAGGCCGGCTTGGAGCCAATGATTTCGTCGGCGAGTTCAGACTTGGTACCAATCTCCCCACAGTTGCGGATGCCCGTTGGCATGGGAATCAGGCGGTTGAACGAGAACACCTGCCCGTTGTCCTCGTCCCGGCGACCGCGGATAGCGTCCCAGGCCTGCTGCGGGTTGCCCTTGCTGACGATTAGTGTGTTGTGTACCCAGTTAGGCATTGCTTGCTTCTCCTTTTATGTATACGTTCCGTTTATCTTCCAAGACCGTGTTCTCCTTTATTACTTTGATACTCGAAAAAGATGGGGACGCAGATGTAGCGTCCCCCATGTTGATCTATGCCGCTGCGCGTTTTGCGTTTGCGGCCTCGGTAATGCGGGCTAACCGCTCAGCCTCGACCACCGTAGCCTTCTCGTTGAGGAATACAGCATTCGCCTTCGTGTACACTTCGCGAGTCGTTGCGATGTTGAACAGACCGTACACTTCGGCATCGCAGCACTTTGCCGATAGCCAAACTGGCGACTTCTTCCCTGTTACCGCTGCGGAAACTTCGCCTGACTTCTTCTGCGACTTCTGCTTCTTCGCTGCCTTCGCTAATTTCCGTTCCACTTGCTTACGGGCGTACTCTTCCCTTTGGCGTTCTTCCTTCCGCTTGGCTTCTTCTTTCGCCGCCTGGATGCGGTCGGCCTTTGCCTTCGCCTTGGCGGCTTCTGCTTCTTGCAGCGCCTTCAGCGTTGGCTGCTCTTTCGTTTTGACCAACCCACCCTCGCCTGTGTAGCGCCATTGCACGTGAGTCCGCTGGTCAACATAAAGACCATTGACCTTCAATTTTCCAATGGTTGGATTCTTGGGCTTACTCACCTTGGCGATGGCTATGGTCTCTTCTTTACCATCGCCGAAGTTCACGTCAACCTTTGCCGCGCTCTCGTGCACCTTGGTTACGGTACCTTCTTTAGCGTGACCGTCCTTGGTCTGTCCGACTACACGGTCACCTTCAAGCAAGAGAACAGGCTTGTAGGTACCTGTGGTGAGTTCCTTTTCAATCCTGTTTATTTGACGACGAGAGACATCGAAATATTTAGCCAGGAACTCGTGCCAGTACAGCATGGCACCGCTGATGCGAAGTTGCTTGCCTTTGGAACCGTTGCGCACTTCCATGCGCAGCTTGAGTTCCGAAAGCCACGAGCCGTATTGACGCCAGAAGTCCGCGACAGACTTTGCAAGGATGATGCAGGCTTCGATGACGGTCTCGATGGATTGGTCTGCTGGTTTGAGCTTTGCGAGGGAGTCGAACGGATTCCCTTCGATGGGAAGCTTAGACGTTCGGTCTAAGCTTTTTGCGATTGCAGCGGGTGACGGTGTATCTACCTGCGCCTGTAGTGCATTAGTCATGGAATGGCCCCTTGTGAAAAATTAGCTTTGGATTTGCTTTTGGCTAACTAGTCACCGAACTGGCGTTCGGGCCACGGTGGGCGGGTTGTTCGGAGTTCCCAGGCTCCTACTGAAGAAGTTCGTCAGCGGCGGTGGTCGTTCGTGTTATGACGGCTGCGCATCTGACGAGTGTCATTTGCGTAGTCGCCACCGCGCTCCACTGAAATCGGGGCGTTACATTCTCGATACTACACCAGCTTTGCAGTTACAGCAAACGGCAATCACTAGCAGCGCAACCTAGTCCGCTGTATCCATGATGCCATCTACCGCTATTCTACCGTTGCTATGGGGAATTCGGCTAGGTTTTGGGGACAGGCTGGAAATGTTTCTGCACGGGAGTAACTCAGAGTAACTATTAGGGTGGGCAGGGAATAAGTGTGCCAGTCCATGACTCGCGGAGTTTCCTTGTAGTGTGGCGACAATTCGAAGTCGTTGTGGCGCCGCATCCAATAAGGTCAACGGCCAACTCCCCTCGTCGCAAAGAGAGCCGGATCTCAGCCCCAAGTGTTTGGGCAGATTTCGTATTAGACACTGAGCGGCTACGGTATTCATCCCGTTTACAGCTTTCGCCAGCCCAGGTTTCTCGCGGTAAGACTTTCTGCACTCACGGCACACGCTGGCGCTGAAAAGCTAGAACTGTTATTGAAGGAATAAATTGTTGGAACTGCGTCCCCACATCTCCGGCTCGATACCTACTCCCGACTCAGGCATCGTTTTGTCCATCCCCCCCTTCTTGGCGGTGCAAGGAGAGCCATGGGTTCTACGGGCTCCGATGTGGGTCGACGGGATGCAGCAGGGGCTACCCCATTTGCCGGCCAATCGGTGCGCAGGCGCCGGTGCTCTATTCGACGAGTCGTTCAAGCCCGCAATCACTGTATCAGCCAGCTCCTGGTGGAATGGGCCGACGAGTCGAGTGACGTCAGCCGGTAACAATATCATTCCGAGTCCCGATCAAGGACGTGGTATTGTCTCGACCGAGGCAAATCTCGGCAGGCCATCGAGAGGAGATTTCGAATCGATGGCGCGCCGGAGGTTTCAAGACCCGAGACCTATGCGTCGTGGCAAGTGGTGGACGATTCAAGTCCGCCGCGACGAGTTCGTCGGAGGTCAGCTACAAAGAAAGAAGACGCGCGTGCGGATCGCGCCGGCAACCGTGTCGGAACGGGAAGCGCGCAAAATTGCAGCCGAATTTCTCCGGCCCCAGAACCAGGGCTTGGAGCTAGTCGGCTCCGCAACCAACTTCACCGAATATGTCGACAACACCTACAAACCATTGCTCATGCCGCTGATGGCCAAAACGACTCAGGAACGTACCCGAGGCGTCATCGCCAATTACCTGGTGCCAGAGTTCGGAAAGCTTTCGCTTCGAGATCTGACACCTCTCAGGTTGCAGCGGTATTTCTCTGGGTTCGCAGCATCGCCCTTGGCATCTGAATCGAGAGACAAAATCAAGGACGTGTTGTCCAGCATTCTCGGCTCAGCAGTTCAATACGGATTGCTGGTCAAGAACCCGGTCGAAGGAATTCGCCTTCCCGCGGAAAGACGCGGAAAGCGAAAGACCAAACCGCATGTCACCCCAGAACAGTTCGAACGGTTGCTTGGGCTGATCCCCGAGCCTTACGCCAGCATGGTCTTCGTGGCGGTTTGGACCGGGCTCCGAGTCAGTGAACTAATCGGGCTGAAATGGGAAGACGTAGGAGCAGACTCGCTGACCATAGATGAGCGGTGCTGCCGCGGTGACTGGGATGCTCCGAAGAGCGAGGCGAGCAATGCCACGATCGGCGTGGAACCGTGTGTGATTGAGCGCATCAATCGGCTCAAGCAGCTCACGGTGGATGTGAAAGCCGGATGCGCCGTTCGGCACTACAAGGTGGTGAAGTCTGACCGGCCTCAAGATCTCGTTTTTCAGTCGGTCAAGACTGGCGCGCCGATGCGTGATAACAACATACTGTCGCGGCACATCAAGCCGGCCGCGCGCAAACTCGGCCTGCCCTGGATCAACTGGCGTTGCCTGCGAACTTCGCATGCGACCTGGATGGTCGAGGCGGGCGCCAACCCTAAAGACGTACAAGGGCAGATGCGGCACTCGCGCATTTCGACCACGATGGATATCTACGCACAGTTCGTGCCGGAGTCACAGCGGCGCGCCCTGGCGAAGATGTCGGCGATGGTCGAGGCCCGCACGTCAAAGCCGATTGCGTCGAGAACAGGCAGTATTTCCATGCCGCCGCAATCGCGGATGGTGAATTAGCTAGTTGAAAACGATTTTGGAGCCAATTGGAGCCAAACCGGGTGGGACGATGGAGCTAAGTCATTTGAGCGACCCGACACATAGGTGACAGATCGTACCGGACACATAGGTTACACTTTTTCCCCTTTCGGGGAGGAAGTGATGCCGTGGAAGGAGTGTTCGGTAATGGATGAGAGACTGCAGTTTGTGGCT
>JBAUVZ010000278.1:0-13286 GCA_049583505.1 Candidatus Sulfotelmatobacter sp. | reverse complement strand
CCCTTCGCCCAACCCACTTCCTTCAGCTGCTCTCTCGCCTGCGGCGGCATGTGTTCGTGAATCGACATTAGGTAGTAGGCCTTCCGCCGTGATCCTGGAAACCGCCTCTCCAGGAACTCATCGAAGCACTTCAGGCCCTCCAGCCGCCAGTACTGTCCCGCCCGCACTTCGCATAGATAGCGCCCCAGTTCCACGAACTTGGTGTCCCTCTCGGTCTCTTTGCGCTGCTCCCAAGCCAGAATCTGGTCAATCTTGCCGAGCACGAACAGGGCGCGGCGGCGATTGAACTTCGGCGGCATGGGCGGATTCTCAGTATGCAAGCTCGTCAAGCCAATCAAGACTTTCTGCTCCTGGACGCCGTACCAAGCGGGCGTCAGCCATTTCCTGTTTGCCAAGACAAAGTCCCACATAGGGACAGCTACTGCAGGGGTTCTGGGGAAACCGGATGCCACTATGGGGTAGGAACTGTGCGGATTCGATTCTTTGGATTGTGTCTCCTACCAGGCGTCCGAATTCCTCGCGCTGCTCGTCGGTGAAGTAGGTTCGCAGGTACTGAACCTCGACCAGCCGTTTGCGAACGAATACGACTTGAGCGACATCGGAAATGCCGGTCATCCAGGAGTAGCAGAGGAGTTGGGGATCCAGAGAGAGCAGACCCTCAGGCTCTTCCGGGTATCGGCTCGACGAGGTCTTCCACTCCTGCAGGCAGCGTTTGCCGTCGAGTCTGCCAATGGCGTCGACGTAGGCAACGAAGTCGCTCTTTTGAGCGACTTGCCGGGTGAATTTGATCTGCAGATTCCTCTGAGGCTGGGGGACCTGGACACGATCGTCCTGACAGAACCGGGTCAACAGCATGATGCCCTGCCGGAGCATGCGATCCCAGGAGTCTCCGTTGGAGTAATGCAAGCCCTGGTTCTGACACTCAGACCACTCGGAGAATAGGACTGCTCCGGGATCTTCCCGGCGAAAATAAGCGCCCAGTGCTTGTTCGAAGGCGCGACCGAACAGCATCGCCGCCCGGGTGTCCTTCTCCCTCCAGCCATCGAGATAGCGATGCCGATAACGCCGCGGGCAGGTGAGGTATTGGCTGATCTGCGTGTAGCTGTATGTCATTCAGGCCACCTGCGGGCTGTCGAGATTTGCCGGGGAAAGCTCCTCCCACCGGCCGGCTGGAGCAAAACCGTCGAGCCGGAGCAGGGAAGTGCCGTTGCAAACGATGTGGCTGATCTTGACCACGCCCTTCAGACCTACGAGCTGGGTTTCGTCCACTTCATCGCGTCCGAGCAGTTCGGTGTCGTAGCCGAAGTCGCGTAGGAACCAGTTCAGCTTCCACAGAGCTTTGGAGCTGCAATACAGGCGGCTCGAAAGGACGTGTCCTGCAAACCGACCAGGCTCAAGAATGGCCAGAGCCAGGGTGTAGTAAGGCTTCTGTGCCTGCCGCCGAAACTGGACGCGTTGCACCCGAACTAGGAAGACTCCGTCGGGGACCTGGTCGGCGGCACAGCGATCGGCGGCGTGCAAGCCTGAGATCTGACGTTTCACGCGGCACCTGCTTTCTGGCCGAGATAGCTGTTGAGCTGGCAGAGCAGGGCAGAGCGGTCCTTCTCGGCCCAGTCGGCCAGTTGCTTTACGAAGGTCTCTACCTGTTCGCGGGTGGCATCACGAAGCGCCTTGACGCCGCAGAAATCGGTGGCGTAGGCCTTGACCAGGTCGGGATCGAGTTGATGCTGGCGAATCAATTGGCAAAGGCGGTCGCGAACCTTTGGACTACCGTTGTTTCCATTCGCAGGTTGCGGCGCGAGCTTCTTCGACTCTCGGGAAGATTGCGGCGGCTTGGCGAAGGACCCGATCTCCTCGACCGAGCAGATGCCGATCCCGTAGGCTTTGCGCAGAGCACGATTGACGGCGCGCGTTTCGGCCACACGCATCTCGGCACCATGGACGAGGAAAGAGACATTGGAAGGCTCGGCGTCGCCGTATCCTACGAACCCTTTGCACTTCATGGATCTAAAAACGGTGGCCTGAAATGCCCAACGAGATGCTGCCTGATCCGAAAACTCAGTCACAGGTTTCACATCTATGCCAACGCAGTGTTTTCTGCGGGCCAGACGAATCAAGCCGGTGTGGGTTACATACCACCCTTTATCCAAGTAGAGAAGATCACCGGCGACGATTGAGAAGCCGAATTCCGCGGAGTAGGCCTCGAGGTTTTGAAGAATCCAAGGTTTAAGCTCTCCCCACATCTGTCTTGCCAACCTCAGATTCCTAACGGCTAGCTCCTTGTGGCGTCTGGGGTGAGGCCTTATCAATCCGTGTAGTTCAGTAGGTCCGGCTCGCTTCATTACGAAACCTCCTCAGAATGTTTAACAAACGTTAACATGACGAATCTAACTTGTCAACGGTTGTTTAACAATAAGAAACGATGTTTGGCGTATATTTGCACAGTGACGAAGAGTGCATTTCTCGGGATGCGTATGAATCCAGAACTAAGGACACAACTCGAGCGAATTGCGCAGAGAGAGGAGCGCAGCATCTCTCAGGTCTGCGAGGTGCTACTGCGAGGAGGTGTGGCTGCCTATCAGAAAGAGGGCTCCAAGTACCTTCAGCGCTTCATTTCAAAACAGAAATCTGAAACGGAACAGTAGCGGCAATTCTCGCTGGCGTGTAGTATGGAACGACTTTGGCCTTGCCAGCCCCATTGAGGGTTTCCGCTTAAATCTCGCGTCTCATTCAGCGAGATCTGAAGCGGCGAACGGGGTTGAGTCCCCTGTGGCTCGCTCGCCTTATATACGCCCGCCAACTTATTGCACGGCCTGAGCCGACAGCGGCAAGCGAGAAACATGCTAATTTGACCGCAGTTTCGCTTCCACTCGGAAACTCCTCTAGGCGTTCCTTGAGGAATTGGCATTAATACACTTGATGCTCCACTTTTCTTCACTCAGGTCATCTGCTATCGGGAGACGCGGAGTTTGTTACGGTATACGCAGGCCCGGATGCACGGAAGGCCGCTCGTTTGGTTGGGGCCAACCGTGATGCGTGTGAAGGTTTCACTCCCACCTCTGTCTAGAACTGCCACACAGATTGCAACTTTTCGATCCGCCAAGCTAGAGATAGCATGCCCGGGAAAGCCGTGATGCCTATGCTGAGGCAAGCTCCTTTTGTGGCTGGGCCGGAAACGGTTTGATTTTGGGCTGCCTGCTTTTCTGAGCCTTCGAAAGATCGTAATTGAGCTGCATCTTCAGCCAAAACTCGGGAGACGTGTGCGGCATCGCCTTGGCAAGGCGCACGCTCATCACCGCTGAAATGCCGGCGCGGCCGTTGAGTATCCGGGAAAGATTTGGCCGCGTCACCCCGAGGCGCTTGGCCGCCTCCTTCACAGTCATGTCGCCCAGGTAATCCTTCAAGACCTCGCCGGGATGGGATGGATTGAAAAGCATGCTTAGCTCCTAGTGGTAATCCTGGTAATCGATGAGAATCGCGTCTTCGCCCTCGAACGCAAACGTGAGCCGCCCGTTCCCGCTCACCCGTACGGCCCAGTGCCCGTCCAGGTCGCCCTTGAGTGGATGCAGGGCATAGCCGGGCGCATTCATGTTGGCCGGGCAGGTTGCCGCATCCAAAGCGGACAATATCCTTCTGAGACGGTTTGCGTGTTCTGGCTGAATGCCAGCTTTCGAGCCGGTTTCGGCAAACTGCTTGACGCCTTTGTGCCGATAGCTCTTAAGCATGTGTGTAGTGTACTAATACACGATACACATTGTCAATGGACATCCGGGCGGCTGCGATTGAGCAGGAATCCCAGCGATGAGACATCCGCGCCCTAGTCGAGTTCCATCCCGGCCTGGCAGGGGATAACACGACCATGCAACCCGTTCTTGGTCTTAGCGGTGATGCAGAGTGGCGTGGCATGGGGTACAGAGTGTGATTAGGTTCTCCTCGGAGTCATGGCCGGGATGGCTGCGAAACTCTCTGTGGTGAACTTCCAGGTTTCCCATCGCGGCGCACAATTGCCGCCAGTGGATGCAACCGACAAAGTCCTGCGCTTACGAAGCCCACCTGGACAAGCAGCTATATCGGGCGATGACCCAGCTTGAGCGTCTGCAACGACAGGGCAGGGCGAAGCGGTGCCGCCCCCTTTCAACATCAATTTGGGAAGGGGGAGATAGGTTTTTACCAAACAAAGCCAAGAAGCCCTTTGTTTTCAATGGTTGCTTTGAAAACTGGGTTCTCGTAGCGACAGCGAATGCCGAAGGAAACTGGTTCTTTGGGAGCGGTCACATTGCGTCGGGGCGGAACGCGGCGATGCAAAGGGCTGTAGTGCCCGCCTGCGGTTACTGTCACAAACTGCAAATGCAAGAAACGAAAGAAGTTGTGTAGGTAGTGCAGGTTGTGAAGGTTATTTAAGATATTCTAGGTCGGATTTAAGCAACCCGCCGATTTCTGACACACAATGTAGGGTTAGTTTCCGACAAAATCTATTACGTGAGGAAGGGAGATTTGCCGTGAAGAGGAGACGCTTTTCTGTGGAGCAGATTGTGACGCGAAGGCAATGAGTGTGCTTAGGTTTTTCCGTTGGCATCGATACACACTGATTGCGGAACTCACGAGTTCTTCGTCTGAGTCCATTTCTTCTCGCCGCGGGATTCGAAGCCCAGGATCTTAAGTTGGTAGTCCAACTCTTGGAATCGCCTGGCAATCGTGTGGAGAACGATGCCCACCACAATGACCAGCATCCCCGACAGAACCAGCCCAACCGCCAAAACCGCCGACGGCATGCGAGGCACCAGGCCCGTCTCTATGAACTCCACGATGACGACCGTTCCCGGAATCAAGCCCAGCAGGATAAAAAACAGCCCGATCGTCCCAAAGAACGTCAGTGGTTTGTAATCCCGAAACAGCGTGAGGATGGAGTTGAGGATCACGAATCCGTCTTGCAGAATGTGGATGTTCGAAAAGCTTCCTGCGGGCCTGGCCTTGAGATCGACCGGCAGTTCGACGATACGATATCCACGTACCAGCGCTTTGATCGTCAGCTCAGTTTCCGTTTCGAAACCACCCCCGAAGATTGGGATGTTCTTTACAAACTCCCGATTGAACGCGCGATACCCAGAGAGAATGTCAGACAGCTTCACTTTGAAAATGAAGTTGACAGTGTTCAGGAAGAAGCGGTTCCCTAGCCGATTGAGCGTCTTGAATTCGCTTTGCGACTGAGGGCTGAGGCGAGAACCAACGGTCATGTCGGCTTCTCCCGCCAGGACGGGCGCGATCAGTTTGTTAACGTCAGTCGCAGGGTAAGTATTATCGCCGTCCACCATGACATAAATATCGGCCTCCACCTCGCGAAACATGGCCTGCAGCACGTATCCCTTGCCCTGCCGCCGCTCGAAGGCGACCCGCGCTCCGGCTTCTCTGGCCACCTCGACAGTGCGATCGGCGGAATTGTTATCAAAAACGTAAATGTCTGCGTCCGGCAATTGGGCGTGGAAGTCTCGCACCACTTGCCCAATGGTCAGTTCCTCGTTGTAGCACGGGATGAGAATTGCGATCCTGGGTTTAGACTGCATTTCCGGCGGCATTCCACCTTCGCGCTGATAATCCGTCAAGGCCAAAACAGACGTTTATACAGCAGCCGCCAGATTCAAGCAATGAGCGTAATCGCCCGTGGAGCGGCGCCGATCGCGTAGAGCCGGCGTCGAACCCTAGAAGTTGATTTTCACGGCCAATTGAACCTGCCGCGGCCCACTGGGCGCCATGCTGGTGAGCATCCCGAAAGTGGGGTCGCCGACATTGAGGGTACCGCTGCCGTAAGGACCGGGACCGCCCATACTGAAGAGAGGATGATTGAATGCGTTGTGGGCCTCAAGGCGCAACTCGAGGTTGACGCCTTCGTGCACGGGAGTCAGCAGAAACTGCTTGCTCAGCGACAAATCGCTGGTAAAGCTGAGCGGGGTGCGAACCTCGGCGGTCGCCCGTATCTCATTGCCGAGAGTGAACGGGGGCGGGACGTTGAGGATATCTCCGACTGGATTGCTGTTGGTGGGCGCAGTGTTGGGATCGCCGAAGAATTGGTCTACCCAATCGTGGCCATAGTTGCGCCGGATCCTGCCGGTTACATTGGGCCGCTGAGTGCCGTACGTAGGTATCGGAATCCCGCCGCCGCTTACTGACAGGGGCAGCGGCCGTCCGTCGGAAATCTGCCAGATACCGTTGGTCTTCCAGCCGCCGATGACGGCGTCGAGCGCTCGCGGCATGTTGCCCAGCCACATCTTGCCGCGCCCAAAGGGCAGATCGTAACTGTAGCTGAACTTCAGCACCGAGGGATAGTCGAACGTCGACAGGCTGCGCTCCAGGTACGGCTTGTTGGGGTCCTGGAGGCTGGTGAAGCTCCCGGTCCAGGTCACGTTGTCGTCGGCGACTGAAGAATCGTCAATTGATTTGGACCAGGTGTAGTTGACCAGGAACTCCAGGCCGTTGCTGAACCGCTTTTCCGCCGTGAGTTGCAGTGCGTGGTAGACGGAATTGGCAATCATTTGAACGTCGGTGCTTACTGAGGTGAATTCAGGATAGGGGACCTCCAACTGAAAGGCCTGGACCTGCGGGAACGACAGGGAGCTGTCGGGGTTGGTGATGATGCCGTAGAAGGGATTGTTCACATAGCTGTTAAGAGTGTTCATCTGCAGCGTATTCCCAGCGTAGGCCTCCACCTGCGGCCCCAGGATGTCCAGTGAGTTCGCGCCGCTGAAGGGCAGGTGGGTTCCTTTCTTCCCGAGATAGTCGGCGCTGAATACCACGTTCCACGGCAGTTGGCGCTCAATTCCAAAGGTCCAGCTTTGTTCATTCGGTGAAAGGTTCGCGGCGGCGATGCGCAGCGGACCGTTGGCTCCGAAACCGACATCATTCAACAGGCCGAGAGAGTTTCCGGCAGGCTGAATCAGCCCCGTGGGGAAAGGATTGCTCAAATGCAGATAGGGCGTTGCGCCGTCGCCGTTATAGCTGGTGATGACGTTGGTGTACTGGTTGAAACCCTGGCCTCCATAGGGGACGACTCCGCTGGCTCCGGAGCGGGACTGGCCGTAGTAGATTCCGTAGCCGCCGCGCAGCACCATCTTGGGATCGAATTGGAAGGCGAAGCCGAAGCGGGGCTGAATGTCTTTCCAATCGGTCACGTAATTGGTGCGCTGGCTGGGACTGGCGAAGACTTCGCCGCCGAGCAGGGGGCGTGTCACGGCCGCTCCCGTGAGCGGATCGGTGTAGGAGATCTTGCCCCCGTTCAGCGGGTTGACGGCGTTGGGGTCAAACCAGTTCTGGTGATTGAAGCGGTCGGTGCGCGGCAGAGAAACGTCATAGCGCAGGCCGAGATTCAAAGTCAATTTGGGAATCACTTTCCAGTTATCCTGAGCGTAACCCGCGTACTGGTAATTCTCGGTGGCGGGCTGGAACTGGATTTCATAACTAGAGCCGCAGCCGTTACCGCCACAGCCTTGGGTAAGCTGGCCCGTCAGGAAACTGGCCATGGAGTCGCCCCCGCTCTGATTGTTCGCGTTGGCGGCGTCCGCACAACCGGAGGAGACCCCCGGTTGCGAGCACAATGAGGTGCCGGTGTTATTGAAGGTGAAGAAGCCCAGCGGGGCGTTGGTCTGGATATAGTTCTGCTGGTGGAGGCGGGCTTCGAATCCGAACTTCAGCTCATGCGGGCCGTGAATTTTGGTCAGCGCCACTGTAAGCTGGCCCGTGTCCTGGCCCTGCTTGTAGTTGCCGTAGGGATCATCTCCCACGTTGGTATAGCTCGCGGGAACATAATCGCCAATGAACATGGCCGGGACTCCGTTGAAGCCATTCGACTCTAGATACGACGGGAAACCGAGCGTGCTGAGCGGATTGGGATTCAGGCTGGAGTTGTAAGCGAAGATCTTCTCGCCGCCGCGCGCGAATCCGAAGATGACATTCAGCAGCAACGTGGGACTGAAGGTGTAGGTCTCGGTGAGGGCAAAAATCTTGGCCCAATTGCGGTTCGCTCCCCCGCCACACGGATCGACGAAGTCCTTGAAGCAGTTGAACGGGACGTTGTTACTCCACTGCTGGGAGTACTTGCCACTCAACAGGTTTTTCTGGCTGAAGCGGTGGTCGATTTTCAGATCGAATTGGCCGTTGAAATTCGGAGTGGCTCCCGAGGTGAACCAGTTGTTGTAAATGCCTTGGGCCTGGTTGTTGGCGGTGGGGAACAGATTCAGCATCTTCTGTGCCACCGGGTCGATCAGGTTGCCCTTGACCCCAGGAGCCGGTTCAAGATTAGCGGGCAATTTCGGATTGCCTGGACTGATGTAGGCGGCGAGGTTGTTAAACGGGATGAACGCGGAGCGAACCGGGCCGCCGTCGGCGGAGTTGTAGACACCGGAATAGGGATCCCAGAGCTGACCTGCCGTGCTGCTGCACATGCCGCTCGAATTGAAAGAGCCGCCATTGGCCGCGCAGACTTCGCCGAAATCGCCGGTGCGCTCGGCCGCGCTGGGCACGCCTGCTGAGTAAGCACTCATGTTGCTGGCGCGCAAACCCTCATAGTCGAAGAAGAAGAAGGTCTTGTTCTTGAGGATGGGCCCTCCAATCGTGCCGCCAAAGTCGTGACGGTGAACCGGAGGAATGGGTTGGCCGGCGCGATCGGCGAACCAATCATTCGCGTCGGTGATGGTGTTGCGGATAAAGTCGTAAGCGCTGCCGTGGAAGCTGTTCGTGCCCGAGCGCGTGACCACGTTGACAATCGAAGCGCCAGAAAAGCCGTACTCCGCGCTGAAGTTGGACTGCTGCACTTTGAATTCTTCCACCGCTTCCGGCGACGGGATGTAAGTGGCGTTGGTGATGCCGCCATTGGGCTCGAAGTTGGTGATGGTCGCGCCATCCATCAGAATGTCGGCGCTCGACTGGCGGCTGCCGTTGGAAACAAAATTCGTGCCGGTGCAACTGGTGGAACATTGGTCATCCGCTTCAGTAATGCCCGGCGCCAGAGAAGTCAGGTCCATCAGATAGCGGTCGATCAGGGGCAAGTTGTTGATGAGCCGGCGGTCGATGACCTGGCCGGTTACGGCATCCTCGGTGGCGATGGTGGTCGCCTGCGCGTTCACTTCGACCTTCTCTGCCGCGCTGGCAATCTTGAGCGTTAGGTTGGCCGTAGTATTCTCGCTGACGTTCAACTGGATCTGGGTGCGAATGGTTTTCTCAAATCCGCGCATTTCCGCGGTCACCGAATACGATCCAGGAGGAACCGAAGCGAACAGGTAGCGCCCGGTGCTGTCGGACGTGGTCGTAAACCGGTATCCCTTTTGCTCGTCGGTGAGAGTGACTCTTACTCCCTGAATGACCGCTCCCGACCGGTCGGTCAGAATGCCGCCAACCGTTCCGAAATACCCCTGGCCGAAAAGCACCACCGGCACGGCCAGTGCGAGGACGAAAAGAGACAAGGGTATGCTTTGGGCTTTGCGGACCACCGAAATGAATGCGTGCATCTGACCCTCCTTGTTCCTGGGCGAACAGACACCGCCACCGATTGCCTTGATGTGGCGTTCGCGGAAATCCTACACAAAATCCTCCCTGTATTCCAGACGAATATGCCGGTAAGAAACGATTTAATAGCTTTTTTTCTCTTGAATGCCAGCGCCAATCGGTGCTAACGTGGCGGAGCCTCTACGTTTCGTACAGTTGGTGCCCAGCTGGTTTTGCATTCCTGCTTGTCCAAACAAGGAGATCTCGTCCGTGCGGAGAGCGAGCTTCGGCAGGCGGCTCAGGCTCTAATTACGCGCACGGATGGTTGTAACCTAGGGATGTCTCGACTCTGTCCACGGGTGGCTGCAGAACCAAATTTTGCCAGATGGCTTAGGATTTTACCAGCCTGGCGGCTTGTTTTCTGACCTTCGCCCACCGTAGTTTTTGCGCTGCGGCGATTCGTCTGCGGGCATCCTTGCTCAAGGTACGGCCTGTCTTCTTGAGTTTCTTCCCGCCGGCATGGCCGAGCGCGTCGAGCGCCTTCCCTACCTGTCCTATCTCTTTTTCAAGACGGGAATATTCCTTTCGCAGTGAAGCAACTACTTTATTGATCACCATTGATACCTCCCAGCAGGTAAGGCTAACACGGGAAGACAGTTTATTGAAGAGTTCTCGGCACAACTCCAGTCAGATAAGTTTGACTCAGACTCCTCGGAGCGACCGTCGCATACCGGTGATGTAAGTGGACCACAGTCAGTTAGCCCGTGCTGACGCCCGCGCCGATGGTAGATAAGAAGCGCGGAGTCTGACGAACCTTCAAAGTCTGTTCGAACGCGAAAGCCAGGCGGATAAGAGCCGGTTCGCTCCAGGCTCGCCCAAAGAACGATATCCCAACCGGCAGTCCAGAGATAAACCCGGCAGTTACGTTGATATTGGGATACCCTGCAACGGCGGCGGTATTCGAGCTTCCGCCGGCTACGTGGTCGCCGTTGACCAAATCGGTGAGCCATGCCGGACCGCCTGTAGGTGCGACGATGGCGTCAAGGCGGTACTTATCCATGGTGGCGTCAATCCCCTCGGTACGAGCCTGTTGGCGATTCTTGTCCAGCGCGTCGACATATGCCTTTTCAGTTAGCGGGCCTTTCGCCTCGGCTTTCAGAAATAAATCCTGGCCGAAGTAGGGCATCTCCTTCTGTCGATTTCGTTCATTGAAGTCAATGATGTCCTTCAACGTGCGGACGGGAGCGTTGGGGCCGAGGCGGGCGAGATAGTTATTGAGGTCGGCCTTAAGTTCGTACATGAAGACCAACAGTTCGGTTTCATCGAACTTACCCAGAGTTTCAACGTCGGCGGGATCGACCAGCGTGGCTCCCTGTTGTTTCATAACATCGAGCGCTTGTTTCATAACAGCATCGACGGCATCGCTGAAACCGAAGTACTTCCGGGCAACACCGATGCGGGCGCCTTTGAGGCCGTTAGGGTCGCAGAATCGAGTGTAGTCTGTGAAAGAGTTCTCCTGACTTCCGATAGTAGCCGGGTCCCGCGGATCGACGCCGGTAAGTGCGCCCAGCAGAATTGCGGCGTCGCGGATGGTCCGGCACATCGGGCCAGCGCCATCCTGGCTGTGAGAAATAGGAACGATGCCACTCCGGCTGACGAGGCCGACAGTAGGCTTAATGCCGGCAAGTCCGTTCGAGGAGGACGGGCAGACGATGGAACCATCGGTTTCCGTGCCGATCCCCACGGCGCACAAGTTGGCGGATATACCCGCGCCGGTGCCCGAGCTTGAACCGCAGGGATTGCGGTCAAGGGCGTAGGGATTCTTGGTGAGGCCGCCGCGGCCGCTCCATCCGCTGGTGGAGTGGCTGGAGCGGATGTTCGCCCACTCGCTGAGATTCGTCTTGCCCAGGATCACGGCGCCGGCGCTGCGCAGCTTCTGTGCCACGTAAGAGTCCTGCAGCGGCTTCGAACCGACCAGAGCGAGCGAGCCAGCGGTGGTCATCATCCGGTCCGCGGTGTCGATGTTGTCTTTGATCAGCACGGGGACGCCGTGCATCGGGCCGCGGGGCCCTTTCGCTTCGCGTTCCTCATCGAGGGCGTCGGCAATGGAGAGAGCGTCCGGATTCAGCTCGAGGATGCTATTGATCGCCGGACCGTGCTTGTCAATGGTTTCGATGCGGGTCGAATACATTTCAACCAGGGAGCGGGCTGTAAACTTACCGGCCTTCATTCCATCTTGCAGGTCGGAGATGGTAACTTCATCGAGCTCGAAGGGTTTGATGTCGGAAGCGGGCACGGGAGTAACGGCCTCACGGGCGGCGCCCAGCGCCGGATATAGCGGAGTCAAGGTCGCGGCCGCACTGCCGATCAGAGCGGCCTTAAGGAACACGCGGCGGTTGGCGGCAGGATTCGCATCTTTTCGAGGCATGATGGGGGCTGTCCTTCTTATGCGATCTGAAGACTGACAAATCACAACCGCTCATACTATCCATGCGGTCTGAGCACTGTCGAGTCGTGCGTGAAGAGGCGGAGGCTGACGGTCATTGCTCGACGGAGTCTAGACGGCCCCAACCCGAGACTACGTTCGTTTGCTCCGGCCGGACGGTCTAGCCTTTGCACCAGCCTTTGTGGGCTGCTGGATCGCACCGGCCTTGATTGCAGCCGCAAAGAGATGTTGCCCGTCGTCGTAAGGATTGTAAACATCATCGGGATACCAGGTGCCGGCGAGCAGATCTCCTTGCCGGGCGACCGTGCAACGCTGCACATGAACGCTGTCGACAAAGCTGTGTTTGAGGTCGGGAGCGCCCCAGTCGCCGCCCCAGATGAGTCCGCTGCTATGCGCGAGTTGCCCCAGAAAAGAGAAATCGCCTTTCCAGCAGGGCTCTCCGCCCACCACGCGGACAATGTCGCAGGCCAAGCCATAGTGGTGAACACCCACGGTTCGAAGTTTTGTGGCGCCTTGGGCGAAGAGCTCGTGCTGGCGGTACTGACTGCGATAGGTCTCGTAGATGATGACTTCAATTCCCATCTGCTTCGCGGTGGAGACAGCACTCTCAACGAGTTTGCGAGTCACCGGTTCGAGCAGGGAAGAATCGCCCACACGCGTCAACGAGTCAAACCGCGCGTCCTTGCAGATCACGTCTGTGTAGAAGTTTCCCATGGAAATACCTCCAGGCGTTTTGGCGTCAGGCGAACTACCGAATCGCACACGAAGTGGTTCCCTGTCCAACAAAAACTTGTAAAAAAGAACGAAAAAACCAGCACTCGTTTCAAAATGGGTCGGCGGCATCGTCGTTTGAGGACTGGGCCGGCGGGCGGTATGCCGCTCCGGCCTTCATCGCTCGCTGTCGCTGCGCTCGCTAAGGGTGCGAGGTGTACTATCAAGCGATGAGCAGGATATCTCCAGAATTCGTCACTCGCGACCCAGTTGATGGCCCCGTGACCGTCGGGGTCCTGCTTCGAGAAGGGCCCGAAGAAGACGAAGAGGATGAAGAAGAAGAGGACGAAGAAGAAGGCAACGAAGAAGACGACGACGATGACGGCTCCGACGGATACTCGGAGTGAATATTGCTCAACGGCGTTTGACTCGTCCCGAAAATCAAGCCTTTTTGCAAAATTCTGTGCACATTCTCGCTTCATGGTGTACAATCGAATTCAGCTAAGTTTGACTCACGAGCAACTGAAGGTAGGTATCGCCAACCAGCGTCACCCCCTCACTAGCAGCGAATCTTCTCAGCACAATCCAAAGAAACAGAATAGGACTATCAACAATGGCAGAACAAGGAACAGTGAAGTGGTTTAACGACGCCAAAGGC
>JBAUVZ010000277.1:0-11633 GCA_049583505.1 Candidatus Sulfotelmatobacter sp. | reverse complement strand
CTCCAAACTTGGCCTTGAATCTGTGGAAATGGCGGCTTGAGGCCTGCAGCTATAACCGGGGGGCTACCCCAATTGTCGTCCAGGAGGGTACGAAGCGAAAGGTACTTCGGATCCATGTCATTTACGGGACTGTTCACGGGGAGATGATGAGCCAGGTTCCCAACGTAGGCAGCTTTCAGAAGGATTCCATGGACCTCGTCCTCTATGCCGAAATTGATATTTTCGCTATAGCCGGGCTTAAGACCGAAGGGGTCCCAATAAGGAGGTGAAGTGGTATTGGCTTGGTTTGGATTTAGATTTGGAAGCGGGGGCTCCTTTCCAGGAAATCCACCATCCCAAAGGTAGGGACACTGTACGTATTGATAGGGAGCAGGACAAGCACCTGCAAGCTGTCCATACTGGTCGTGATAGAAAAAAATCGCAGGATCCCAAGTATAGCCAGGTTCTCCGGCAAGGGCGACCCCGCTCTCTAGTAACCCAAAGTTGGCGCTGGATGAAATACCAAAGCCTCCGCGGATGACCAGTTTGGGCGTAAGAGCGTATGCAAAGCCGACGCGCGGTCCCCACACGTTTTCCGGCGGACCCATTGCGGTCATGCCATTCTTCCCAGGACCTTTACCAAAGAAACTCAGCGCCCCCGGCCAATTTCCCGGTGCAGATCCGATGACTCCTCCGGCCATGGTATTTATTTGGTTCGGATCCAGGACGGACATTCTGTTATTGGCCTCGGTAGGCATGTCGAAGCGATCAAAGCGGAGTCCATAGCTCAGAGTTAATTTCCGACTCACGCGCCAAGAATCTTGCACGTACAGTCCCGACGCGGTGGTCCGAAAATTGGCATTGACGGGCGTTGAAAGATTCAATTCGAGCGGAGCGCCCAGAAAAAGGTCGGCTAAGCCATACCCCTGGTTGGGAAAGAACATCGAGGTGAAAAACGGCAAATACAAGGCGTTGCCGGCACAATTGTTGCAACTCTGCAGTTTCGAGTCAGCCGATGCCCACGACGCGCCGAATTTTAAATTGTGGGTGCCTTTAGACCAGGTAAAATCGCCACTCACGGGAATTGTATAGATCTTATTAACCGCAAATCCCCCAGTTGGCGGACCAAAAGACCCAAAGTCGGTGAGGGTTACCTGGGGTATTTGGGTGGAGAAATTACCCTTATACCCGGATAGAGTACCAGCGTTTTGAGCCTGCGAGGTGGGACCCATCCCAGAACTGGCAAGGCCATTCATGTTTAGACCCCCGCGAGCGCTAAAGAGCAGCGTGGGACTGAGGGTAGCTAGATATGTAAGCCTTGTTGTCCATGTATTGTCGGCGTTAAGAGATCCATTCGAAATCGCACCAGTATAGGTTCCACCGTTTACCGCATTACTGTGGATGTTATCGTAAGCGTAGGTAAGCCTCTGGCGGCCCTCCTTGAAGTTCTCATCAATCTTAACCGATCCCTTTTGGCTGTTGACTGGGCTTGGAACGCCTGCGCCCGCATAATTCAGCGCCAAGCCCGGTCGATTCGGTAGGGGGAACGACTGGTACAGATACTTGCTAACTGAGCTTTCTCTGGAGAGGGGGATTATGTTGCCCGGGAAGGGTTGGCGCGTGAACGTGCCAGGGTCGTTCGGGTTAGGTTCGGTGGTGAGTATGCCGTCATAGAGTTGGATACTTGGCAGCAACTGGCTGAAATCACCGTTGTGCATCGCGGCGGTTGGAACTGATACAACCACTCCTTCAGGTGTGGTCCGAAACGCGAAGCCGGAATAGACAATAAAGAAAAACGTTTTATCCCTCCCATCGTAAAGTTTCGGGATGACGACCGGTCCACCCAATGTGAATCCATATTCATTCTGCTTTGAAGGATCAGGAGTTGTAGCGAACCAGTTAGTAGCATTGAGCACTTTATTCCGGAAGTACTCGAAGACGTCTCCGTGAAGCTGATTAGATCCTGACTTAGTTACCAGTGTTACTCCAACTCCGCTGTTCCATCCATACTCCGACGTGTCGGTGGCGTTTAATCGAATTTCTGAGATCGCTTCCGGCGGTGGTGAAAAGTCGACCCGTAGTTGAGAACTCGCTTGCACACTTCCCATAACCCCATCGATCGTTAAACTAGCCCCACCCTCTGGACTACCATTTATTGTGGTCAACGCTACTGTGCCATCCACCGGCGCAGCGACACCGGGGAGTGTTTTAAGGAATTCGATGGCATTTCTGTTACCCCCGTTCAAGAGAAGCGGTAACTCATTAATCTCGTCTGTCGATTGAGTGGCGCCTTCAGTGGATGCGCTGGTGTCAATGGCAGCCTCGGAGGCAGCCACGTTTACAGTTTCGGTAGAGTTGCCTACCTGTAACTGCAAAGGTAAGGTCAACGTCACGCCTGCAACAGCTCGGACTCCGAGCTGTTCGAGAACCTTGAATCCCTTTGCACGAGCGGTCAGCGTATATTGACCAATCGGCAGAGAGGGGAATCTATAGACCCCTTCTTCATTCGTTTTCACTTCCAATGTGACGCGAGTCGCCAAATTAAGGGCCGTTACAGAAGCGTTGGGTACGCGGGCCCCGGATGGGTCGTTCACGACGCCTGTGATTTGTCCCACGTTCTCTTGGGCGTGTAACAGGGATGTGTTGCCAAATTGTACCGTGACAAGACCTATCAGGGTCACACACAGAAGATGCAATATTCGAACAGAATGTACATTCTTTTCCGAGGCCATGCTCCCCTCCATAATCTTCGTGGATGTAAGTCGAAAAGCACTTGCCGACGTTCCATTTGAATATGTCTTTAGCTGCGAAGCAGCCCAGCAAACACATGCTCCAACTCTTTCTTGTCGAAGGCGTGAATAGCGTGCGGACGAACAACGCACTCAAGACCGTTGCTGTTATAACCACAACGTTGTCGTGTTGTCAACACAAATTCGCAAAATATATTAACTGCTCATCGGCGATCCGCGATTGGAGAGCCAGTGTGTTCTTCGGAAGGTCGTTTTTCCTTGCGCAGGCAGCGTGCGACACTCTCAGATTTGTCCGAAATACCCAATTTCATCGAACATTTCGATCTCGTCCGGGCATTGACAAACAAACAACGAGATTGTATAAGTGACAACGCTTTGAAAAAGTGGGCCTTCTATTCCACGGCATATAGGGAGCCTCCTAAATGACTTGCGCTCAGATGTTTGCTTTGGCTGGGATCTTGACATTTTCGTCGATGGCCCTGGCGCAGGAAATCAACAATAAAAGTGGAACTGCCACAGAGGAGCTCAAGAGGCTCGATCGTGCGGTACTGGACGCAGAAAAGAGTCTCAACGTTTCTTTGCTAGAAGACATGTTTGCGCCGAATTACGTGCTGGTGATGCCGAACGGTGTGGTCTACACGAAAGAAAAATGGTTGGGGATTCTTAAGAGTCCCGACCATCCCGTTATCGAGGTAGTCGATCCGGAAGATATTCACGTGCACCTTTTCGAAGATCTCGCCATTCTTACCGATACCACTACGCTCCGGAGCCGCGACAGTAAGGGCCAGGAGTCAGCCGGAGTATTCAGAGTATTTCGTGTCGCGCTCAAACAGAACGGAAGATGGCGCATTGCCGCTGTCGAGTTGACTCCGATCAAGGTGAACTGACGGAACGTGCCGCGCAACCTTAATCTTAGGACGACTTCGCATTGTGGACTCGAGAAGGGTAGCGATCAATCATGCGGAAATATTCAAAGATTCTAGTATCAGTCCTTGCCGTGTCACTAGTAACCATGAAAGTCCAGGCCCAGCAAACTGGAGAGATTCTACGAATGTCTCCGGAATTTGATCAGATCGTTCCAGTCTCTGCCAGAATCGAAAAACTCGCCGGTAGTTTCGGATTTGTTGAGGGGCCTATCTGGGTACACAGCGGATACCTGCTGTTCAGCGACATCCCTCGCAATGTAATTCTCAAATGGATGCCGAATGGCCAAGTGTCCATCTTTCTGCACAAGAGTGGATTCGCGGGCCAGGTCGTTCGTCCGATTCCCACTGTTATCCCACTGGACCACCTCACGGACTACTTGATCGGGTCAAACGGGCTGACACTCGACCAAGACGGCAGACTCATCATATGCGAGCACGGAAATCGTCGAGTTGAGCGACTGGAACGCGACGGCCGTCGGACGATTCTTGCCGATCATTTCGAAGGCAAGAGACTAAACAGCCCGAACGATATTGTTGTTAAGAGGGATGGGTCCATCTACTTTACGGATCCCCCCTACGGTCTCCCCAAGATGGATGCAGATCCGCAGAAGGAGTTGCCCTTTAACGGAGTGTATCGCATAGCTGGTAACAAGCTAGAGGTTCTGACACGTGATATGTCGGCTCCGAACGGACTAGCGTTTACGCCTGATGAGAAATACCTGTATATCGATGATTCCGTGAAGAAGAACATCCTCCGCTACGAGGTTCAGCCAGATGGAACGTTGGCCAATGCCCAAGTATTCGCCGACCTGTCCAAAACTGGCATAGAAGGTGTACCCGACGGCATGAAAGTCGACACGAAAGGGAACGTGTATTGCGCCGGACCAGACGGAATCTGGGTCATCTCCCCGGACGGAAGGAAGCTGGGAGTCATTAGACCCCCGGAAGTACCAGCGAATTTGAATTGGGGTGACGGCGACGCAAAGACCCTTTATATGACCGCCAGAACTGGTCTGTACTCCATTCGCCTCAACGTTCCTGGCATACGGCCTTAGGGTTTGCCCAATCTATTAGCCGTTTGCCGAGTCGGTGGGGTTTTCTAGATGATAAGCAACTGACGGGGAACGTTTATGACGCATTTCAGAATTCTGGTTTTGACTGTATTACTGGGGATCTCGTCGTTCGCGCTCAGGCAGGCTCGTGAAGCAGAGGGGACGCCGGTACAGATTAGTCCTGCTGCAAAACAGTTTTCGCAGCTTGACCAGGGCTGGTCAGACGCCGTGCGCCTTGGCGATGCTGACTATCTGGATCAGTTGTTTGCGAAAGATTTTGTAGAAATGAATGCTGGTGGCGAGGTTTTGGGCAAGCAGAGGCAAATAGAGCGAATTAAGACGGAGCAGCGCCACGTCAAAGGGATCCAGCTCGATAACGTCCAGGTGCTGTACGCGTCTCCGACGGTGGCCATCTTGAGTGACATGACGACCACCACTGACTCCGGCTCGGGAACGGAATCGGTCAGCAAATGTCAAACTCTCCGAGTTTTTGTGAAACAGCAAGGAAGGTGGCGTGCGGCTGGTGCAGCCTTGACCCAACTAACGATCCAGTGACCTCGAGCGACTGAGCTCAGAGATTGTCTGCTTTCATCGCAGTTATTGACACAGAAAGGGAAGGCGATGTAGGATTTCCGTTGATAAATGAGGAATGTTACATTTCAATGGCGGATGTGTGCGATAAATCAGGGCGTCTCACATGAGGCTTCGGGATAGAAACAAGCGTACCAAAACGTCGCCAGTGCCTGAGATCAGGACGGCCTGGAAGCCCAGCTTCTCCGATAAAGTCGTCGTTATCACGGGCGGTAGCAAGGGGATCGGTGCCGGGTGCGCAAAAGTGTTTGTCGAGGCTGGCGCGTCGGTTCTTGTTTGCGACGTAGACTCCAAGAATGGCGAGGAACTGGCGTACAGTTTGAATGCCACAGGACCCGGCCGCTGCCAATTTGAGAAATGCGATGTGGGCGTCCCCAGCGAGTTAGGCAAGGCGGTTGATGCCGCGATCGAAAGTTATGCTCGGGTGGACTGCCTGATTAACAACGCGGCGATCTTTCCACGCTTCCGACCAATAGATGAATACTCCATCGAGGACTTTGAGAAGACGTTGCGAGTCAATCTGGTCGGCTATTTTGTCGCCTGTAAGTTCGCCTTGCCACATCTTCGCCGATCCCACGGGAACATCATCAACATGGGCAGCCTGACTAGCGTGTTAGGTCATCACTTGGCCACCATCTATTGTGCAACGAAGGGCGGCATTAGTGCCTTCAGCAAAGCTCTCGCGGTTGACGAAGCCAAGAATGGTGTCCGTGTGAATGCGGTTCTGCCCGGAAATATCTTGACTCAGAGTCGCGTCGATTTGGAGGCCAACATGAAAAACGGACAGGCCTTCCATGATTACGTCGAAAAGTGGCAATGGACAGGGCGAAGCGGTACCGTTGAGGAGGTTGGGCAGGCGTGTCTGTTTCTCGCGAGCGATCAAGCACGCTTCATCACGGGGGTTGAGTTGATCGTCAGTGGGGGAGCTGAGCTCGGATTCGGCCCCAAGGTGCCGATTCCCGAGTTCTGATACGCGTTTAACCAGAAGCAGAACCAGCAGCGTGACTCCTACGGTGTAGTGGAGCAGCCTTGAGGTCCAGTTTCGGGGGGAAACAGTGACGGTTGCAAGTTCAGCCGAGTTTAGCGCTGGAGCGCCTAAGTCAGACAAGACAGAGGAGGAATTCTTGCCAGATGTCGCGGATCATCGACGACTTCTCGAACGGTATGTCCGATTCGAACCAGCAGTGCTTGCGAATCCTTATACCCTTTTTGCGCGCCTTCGCTCGGAGGAGCCCGTTTGCTGGTGTGAGAGTCTGGAGTGCTGGTTCATCACCCGTTATGATGACGTCGCATCCGCTTTGCGCGATCCGCGGTTCTCTTCGAGTCGGATCGACGCTCTCGTGAACCAACTTCCTCACGAGACGCGGGGACAAGTCGAGCCTTTACGGCAGTACCTCTCTAAGTTCATGGGTATCTCGGATCCCCCAAACCATACGAGGATCCGGAGCCTCGTTAACAAAGCGTTCAGCTCACGCGTGGTGGAGACCATGTGGCCCCGCATTCAGGGCATTGTGGACGAGTTGCTTGACGCGATCGAGCCTACGGGTCAGATGGATATCATTCGGGACTTCGCCTATTTGTTGCCTGTGACAGTCATCGCAGAGATCTTGGGTCTCCCCGCGGAGGATCAAAAGGATTTCAAACGGTGGTCCGACGACATCGTCGGATTCATTTCTAGCGGACGCGGTCTAGTCGACCTCGCGCTGCGTGCTCAGCAAAGCATGATGGAACTGACCAGTTATTACCGCGAGATAATTGCGGAACGTCGTAGGCATCCCCGGGAAGACCTGATCAGCAGGCTGATTGCCGCAGAGGAGCGAGAGGATAGGCTCACAGAAGAAGAGCTTCTGGCAACGTGCGTCACTTTGCTGGCGGGCGGACATGAAACCACCACCCATCTCATCGGTGGTGGCTCGCTGGCCTTACTTCGCAACCCAGATCAGCTTCAAGTGCTTCGCCGCGATCCTTCAGCGATCATAGGTGGTGTCGAAGAACTGTTGCGTTATGAAACTCCAGTTCAACGCGGAGAACGCGTGGCTACCGACGACATCGAACTCCGTGGCCGTCGAATTCGCAAAGGACAACGGGTCTTCCTGATGGTGGCAGCAGCAAATCGCGATGAGTCTCAATTTCCCGAACCCGACCGGCTCGACGTTCGTCGGCATCCGAACCGGCACATGGCGTTTGGTTTTGGCATTCACTTCTGCGTCGGCGCCATCCTCGCACGGGCAGAGGGCCAAATTGCAATCGGAAGGCTGTTCGGGCGCCTGCGGGAACCTACCCTGGCCGCCCAGACCCTCGAGTACCAGCAGACTTTGGCAATCCGTGGCTTGAAGTCGTTGACGATCAACTTTGAACCTCCAAGCTGATCGTTAGACGTGGCTATGGTTGGGCCAAAGTGCGGGACCGTAGGAGGAGGTTGAACGTGGTTCCGCTTTTTCTCGGGAGCGATGGCGGGGGCGCCATAACCGGGGTGGAGCTAAACCCAGGGGACGATACCGAGCCTAGCCGGTATTGAGGGTACTCGAAAATGATCTCACATAACACGCTAAAAGAATCCCAGCAGTATCTTCCTGAGGAAGCGAAGCTGCGAAAGTCGTTTTCCGAGGACGGATACCTCTTCATGAGAGGTGTCCTTGACAAGAACGCCGTTCAGCGAGTCGCAAAGGACCTGATAAGGATTTCAAAGCGTTATGGGTTCGTGGAAAAAAAAGCGATCTCCGAACCGATATGGTCGAGGCGAACGACGAATGAAACTGACCTATCGCTCGACGGCTCTTTCGCAAAGAGCTTGGGCGCGATGAAGTCGCTAAGAGAGCTTGCCCAAACTAAGGAACTCGTGGGTATCTTACGGAAAGTGCTTGCTTGTGACGTGTATCCCTGGAGAAACAATCAAGACCAAGTCAGAGTCATTCCTCCCGGGGACTTCATGCGGGACTTGGGGCATGTAAGACTGCCAGGCGCTACACCGGCGCACCAAGATTTCTACTCATTCCGAAGCTTAGACTTCTGCACGGTTTGGATACCCTTAATGGAAATCGATGAGCAAGTTGGAGGACTGGCGCTCCGGTCAGTTTCTCATCGAGATGGTCTACATGAGCACTGGTGGCATGGCAACTTGCAATTGGGGGTCGCCGACACAATCAACGAAGCGACGGCTTGGCGTGATACGGGTGCGGTTGTTTTGGGCGGGACAGTTCAGCCCAACGGGGACGGTCACGGGTGGCTTCGTTCCAACTACCAAATGGGTGATGTCTTGATCTTCCAGCCACTGATGTTGCATCGGGGTTTAACGAATACTTCCGATCGAGTCCGCCTATCAGTTGATTTCAGGTTTCAGAAAAAAGGCACGGTCGCCCCTTGGATTGCGCATTACCGGGCGGCGTACACGGTGAAATTCCTGGAACGGTCGCAGCAGTACATTCGCCAACTGACATCAGACGCCCAAATCGCCGGCCAGGCGTGGCAGAGAATTCGCGAGGAGGGGCCGCGGCGAGGGGGGCTGCCTGAAAGGGCTGCCACAATCGTCCAAGAGGTGACGGAGGCAAGGAAACGGACTTTTGCCGACTGCGAAAAAGAGGACGCAATATGAGAAAGCTACTCTCGCCAGAAGTGCTGGAATCCCTAAGCAGGATCGATACTCCGACGATCTCAAACGCAATTGAGAAACTTAACGTCAGGGATCTGACCACCGGTTTTGCAGGTTGCCGGATCCGCTGCATGTTTCCCGAAATGGGTATTAAGGTCGGGTATGCGATGACAGCGCAATTGGACGGCACGAGCCCAGGGGCGCCAGCTGTCGGTGCGGGATTTCGCCAGCTTGCGGATGCTGTTGAAATCTCTCCCAAGCCCGTCATCCTCGTGTGGCAGGACGTTGGTCCCAACCCCGGCGGAGCCGCTGTTTTTGGGGAGTTTGCGGCGACCCTGATGCAACGACTCGGTGCCGTGGGTATGGTGACTAACGGCGCGGTTCGAGACATTCATGAAATTCACGATCTAGGTTTTCAGTTGTTCGCGGCTGGGGCGTCACCATCGCACGGTAACCCGCGGTTTGTTCGGGTAGGTGTGCCAGTTGTAGTCGATGGATTGTCTATCGAACCCGGAGATCTCATCCATTGCGACGTCAATGGTGTCTTGCTAGTACCTCACGATATCGCCCACCTGTTGCCTGACCAAGTTGAAATGGTCAGAAGTATGGAACGAGCAGCTTTCGATCTTATCAGGGGCCCGGATTTTTCGGTCGAAGCGGCGTTTAGACGCATGGGTAGCTACGACCACGAACCGTTTCCGGAGGAACTCCCGTGATTACTAAGTCGTTTGAGGAAGTGTATGGCACGGTGGAAAAGATTGTTATTGCTGCCGGAACCCCTAAGGAGAATGCAAGAGTAGTTGCGCAGCTGCTGGCAGGTTCTCACTTAGCCGGGCACGACTCGCATGGCATCCAGCATTTGCCGCGCTACATAAGAGAGGTGCGGGCAGGGGAAATTGTGGCGAACGCTTTTCCGGAGCTTTTGTCGGAAACGGATGCAACAGCCCTCGTTCGGGGTAACTGGGCCTGGGGACATGTAACCACAGATTTCATAACTCAAGTCGGAATTCAGAAGGCTCGAAAAGCTAAGGTGGCACTAGTAAGCGGGGTCGAGGTGAATCATATTGGACGGCTCGGACACTATTCCGAGCAGGCTGCGAAGGAAGGGGTTGTGACGATCCTCGCGTCCGGCGGCAATGCCGAGGAAGTGGCTACGGCTGCTCCATTTGGTGGCAAGAAGAGCGTTCTCTCTCCAAACCCGATCGCCATGGGATTCCCAACACCCGGTGACGGGCCGGTCATCGTGGATTTTGCTACCACCCAGGTTGCGGGCGGCAAAATCGCGGCCGCAAAAGCCAAAGGTGAACGATTACCACCTGGTTGGATCATTGATAAGCAGGGCGACCCGTCAATAAGCCCAGATGACTACTTTGCCGGTGGCTCGTTGCTCCCCTTCGGCGCACATAAGGGATTT
Organism: Candidatus Sulfotelmatobacter sp.; assembly: GCA_049583505.1. GTDB lineage: Bacteria > Acidobacteriota > Terriglobia > Terriglobales > Acidobacteriaceae > Sulfotelmatobacter. The sequence goes on along the minus strand of JBAUVZ010000277.1, from coordinate 1,332 downwards.
GGCATTATGGTCGCAATGGAGATCATGGGCCGGATCCTCGCTGGCGCGGACGCCTACTCAAAAACGACTCGCGGGGGTGTCCATTTCCGCCACTGCGGAGTTAGCCTGATTGCGATTGACTGTGGTGTGTTTTCATCGCGTGACTGTTTTGTCGAGCGGACGAGGGAGTTGGCTAGCAGAATTCGTGCGGTGCCGCCGGCACCGGGCGTGGCTGCAGTCATGGCACCAGGAGACTTCGAGCAACAGATGAGAGCCCGCCGGCTCCAAGAAGGTATCCAGGTCCCCGAGTCAACTTGGAGCGAGATTGTGCAGACTGCCGACTCGCTTGGCGTGCAGCTTTGAACTCCAGATGCTCAGGCGAGTGCGAACAGGATGTGAGAATCCCTTGCAAACAGGAGAACGTTATGCACTTAAGTAGCGATTTGCAATCCAGTCGGACAATCCGAATTGTGTTTGTGACTCTGCTGACTCTTGTATTACAGGAATTCAGCGTGAAAGCTCTTCTGCATGCCCAGGTCAGCGGACTTAAGCCTCTTGCGGCGCGTATTGGACATACTGATCCGTCTAAGTATGATCCAGAAGAAAAGGCTCACGGGGGAACGGGTACGTTAGTACTCAAGGCCTTATTTGATGGATATTCAGCCGGCAGCAACCCGATGAACACCCCTTTAGTTTTCCTGGTTCGAGGTGTGCTTCCGCCGAAGGTTAGTGTTGGGCATCACTTTCACAATCAAATGGAGGAGATGTTTGTAATCTTTGATAACGAAGCTGAGTTCACGATCGATGGGCGTACTTCCCTTCTGCACGGACCAGCCGGTGCTCCGTGCCGGATGGGCCACTCGCATGCCATCTACAACTCGAGCGACAAGCCGACAGAGTTTATGGACATCGCGGTCGGCAGCGTAAAAGGCAAATACGACAATTTCGATCTTGGGGACGACCGTGTCGGCGTGCCGCTCGATCCTAAACCTGTGTTCATGACGATGAATCTGTCGCGAAGCTTTCTAAAACCAGTGGTCCAGAGCTACGGTGGGCGGGGAACGGTGCTGTACGGGCGCATGCTGCCGCCCGAGGTGTTTCTCACCAACTGGTCTTACGTGGATCACTTGGTGCTTCCCGAAGGAACATCCGTGGGCAAGAAGCGCCATGAAGGCGTGGAAGAGATCTATTACGTGATAAACGGCAGCGGCATTGCGCATATCGGCGACGAATCGGCGGCGATCAAAACGGGTGATGCCGTGCCCGTACTTCTCAATGAGGTCCATTCGTTTGAGAATGACAGCCATGCCGACCTGGAGTTCATGATCATCGGCATTGCGCGCGTGAAGATGG
>JBAUVZ010000276.1:0-4587 GCA_049583505.1 Candidatus Sulfotelmatobacter sp. | reverse complement strand
TCAATGAGTTCTATAAAAAGGGATGTCAAGAGAAAAGTTCTCCCTCGACCGGAGACCGAGAAGATTTTGTCTCGAGATCCAGCCCACTTCACTGTAAGAGTGCCTCTCGATTTGCGCGAGAGGTTTTGCTTCTGAGTTGTCTTCCATTCCGATAGCTTTCATCGTCCGGTGGTGACCACGCCAATCGAGTCTTGAGACATGGCAAGCGAGACGGATACTTAAGTGGCAACCATGGTTCTATCGGAGGCTCTTGGCCTATTGCTATTTCTGGTTATCCGAGGAGGCATAGCGTGTAATGGGTGACTCGGTGCCGAAGCACACAGGGCCGATCTCATTGACTGATACTCACCTCGAACCGAGCATCTTGAGAACCCGACCGACCACCACCAGAGAGCATCGTCGGAGATGGAAAGGCCTCATTCCACGAGACACTCAAGCTGCTTGCCGATTCAATGGTTTGGCGTCGAACTCCACTCCCTTCTTCCAAATGATTAATGTAATGGCGGCCATCTTTCGTGCCAGGGTGAGACGCGCCATGGTCGGCCGCATCCCTTTCTCTACCAGAGCAACATAGAAATCGCAGAGTGGTCCAGGCCGAGTACTGGCAGATAGGGCAGCGCCTTTGAACAGATTTTTCAGATCGTGATTATGGTTGTGATTCAGACCGCGCACGGTGATGCGCTCCCGGTTGCGTTGTAGTTTCCCTCTTACAAAGCGGTACTCGCCGCTGTCGTGAGTCTCGACTGCGAAACCACTGTAAGCCCACAGCTGACGCTTGGTACGGAAACGGTGTGGGGTCTGCAGCAACGCCACCAGCAAGGCGGCACGAATCGGACCGATCGAAGGAATCTGTCGCAGTAATTTCACGGCATGGTGCTTGTGGCTCTCTATCAGCAGGTCGCGTCGTGCTTCTTGGCGCACCGGCTGCAGCAGATCCAGTTGCTGATACAACCGTTCCGCTCGCAGACGAACGCCGGGTTCCAGAATCTTGGCCAACCATTCGGCACGATGCCGCGGGGCGTAGACAGTGGCACCGCTACAGGGTATGGCCCAGCTGCGATACAGCGCTTTGATCCGACTCATGACGCGCGTGAGATCTTTCGTGATCGTCAGATAGCTGCGACCCAACTCCTTTAAGGTGCGTACCCCGTGCTCTCCGTGGTACACAGCATGGAGCTTGTTGCCGTGTAACAGCTCGGCCAGTTTCCGTGCATCGATCCGATCACTCTTGCTGCCATCCTTCAACAGGGCGTTTCTTCGCGGATCGCAGACTACGAGATGGCTGACGTGAGGCTTCAGCAGGTCATGTAACCAGGCAGCAGAGGTTCCTTCTTCAAAGGTTACCCATAAAGTTCCGCGTAGCCCCGCGATGAACTCAAGAATCGTGGCCGCTTTCGTCTCCAGGATGCATTCCATGATCAGCTTGCCCGAGCTGTCCATGACAGCAACCGAGATCGTTGCCTGGTGAACGTCCATGCCCATATACTTTTCCTGGTTCATAACGGCGCTCCTTTTCGGTACGTGGTGGTGCGAACGATCACAACCTACCGCAAAGTGGGCGCCTTTTATATTGCGTGTAATGGCGATGTTACGCCAACCATTGCCCTTAGACACCGCCAACCTCCCCACCTTCATTGACTTGCCCCACTCCCAGTCCTAATATTTTAGCCCAATGATCGGGCAGACCATTTCGCATTACCGCATTCTGGAAAAGCTTGGCGGCGGTGGAATGGGTCTGGCACCGTTACGGTATGAACCCGCCTGATAAATTTCTGAGAACTTTCTAAAGACTTCTGAGGATCGCTTAGGGCAGGATGCCTTCGGTTCCGCAGCGGGAGCCCAGAAGCTGAGCCAAACGTGACCAGCAATCTATCACGATTTCGGAGTTGGGCGAAGCGCTGGAGAAATGGAATGAAGGCTCACAGAAGAACCGAAATTACCGTCGAAACCGACCGTCTTCTGATCATCCAGCGGCGCCGGCTGGTTAGGGCCTGGTGCCAGGAATGCGGCGGCGAGGTGGAAATGGTGAGCCTAGGAGAAGCTGAGGCGCTCACTGAAGTGCCAGGGCAGAAATTCTGCGAATCTGCTCAGGCCCACAGGTGGCACCTCTCCGAAAACCAGGAAGGTAGCTACCTCGTGTGTCTGGAGTCGCTGCGGAAGTCGTTGTAACTGGACCCAGGATCGCGGCAGTGACTTAAAGCATTTTGGGCCCCTCTGAAACTAAGGTTCGATTCCCTGAAAGGAGAAATTCCCATGAAGCTCCGCGTCGCTTGGGTGATTGTTGGATTCCTGTCGCTGGCTGTTTCACTGACTCCACAGACCGTCGCCCAAACGTCCACTCAAACCGCATCTGCCCTGCCTCGTCTGGTGCGCTTTGGTGGCACGGTGAAGGATCTCAACGGCAGTCCGCTGAACGGCGTGGTCGGCATAACGTTTGCCCTCTACTCAGAGCCAACCGGCGGCGCTCCACTCTGGCTGGAGACGCAGAACGCAACCGCCGATGGCAACGGCCGCTACACGGTTCTGCTGGGCTCGACCAAGACTGAAGGCCTGCCCGCCGATCTGTTCACCCTAGAACAAGCCCGCTGGGTAGGAGTGCAAGTCTCGGGTCAACCCGAGCAGCCGCGCGTGCTGCTGGTCAGCGCGCCGTACGCCTTGAAGGCTGGGGATGCGGAAACCGTTGGGGGACTTCCGCCCTCGGCGTTCGTGCTGGCCGCAGCGCCCGCCATCGGCTCAGCTACGGCAAGCAGCCCAGCCGCGAGCGCCGCAGCGGAGAGCGTTTCGCCAGCAACCACTAGCGATGTGACCACAACCGGCGGAACGCTGAATACGATACCGCTATTTTTCACAGCGACGAGCATTCAGAACTCAATCTTGACGCAGACTGGAACCACGGCCGTGAGTGTGGGCGGCAAACTCAATCTGCCGGCCACCGGCGCTGCCACTGCGACCGCTGGCAAGGATTCGCGGCCGCTCGACTTCGTGGCTTCTTCCTGGAGCAGTACGAGCGGCACGGCGGTGAACCAGACGTTCCAGTGGCAGGCGGAACCGGCCGCGAACGACACGGCCAGCCCATCGGGCACGCTGAATCTGCTCTACGGACTGGGCACAGCCGCGCCCAGCGAGACGACTTTGAAGTTGAGCAGCAAAGGCATCTTCACTTTTGCCGCCGGACAGACGTTCCCCGGCACGGGCGACGGCACGGTCACCAGCGTTGCCACCGGGCTGGGACTGAAAGGGGGGCCGATCAAGAAGACCGGCACGCTGACCATCGACACCACCGTGGTCCCGCAATTGGCGGAGGCCAATACCTTCACCAGTAATCAGACGGTCGATGGCAGCCTGACCTCCACGGGCACGGTTAAGGCAGCCAGCCTGAGTGCCACGACCGCCACGTTCTCCGGCTCCATAGGCGTCAACTCGACCCAAGAGTTCCCGGTTGAGGTTACCAGCAGCAATAGTTCCGTCACTTCGGTCTACGGTATTGCATCCTCGGCGATGGGAAACGCGTGGGGCGTGGAGGGTGAGACGGCGAGCAGCGCGAGCAATGCCTATGGCGTCTTTGGAGACGCCGGTTCCTCAACGGGGAGTCCGATTGGCGTCTACGGCTTTGCCGAGAGCAACACTGCCATCGGCGTCTTCGGACAAAATGGGACGGAAAGCACCACTGGAGCGGGAGTGATTTCCACTTTTGGCCTAGGGGGAGGCGGCGTCTTTGGCGACGGCGGCACCGCATCTGCGAATTGGGGAGTCATCGGCACGGCGGACGACGGGTTAGCCGGATGGTTCGAAAACAACTCTCCCAGCGGCTCAGTCACCCTACGGGCGCTCGCTCTCAATCGCGCCTCTTTGCCTTTCGTCGCGGGCTATCTCGATAATTTGTGCTCTGTTGACAGCGGCGGAAACCTTAACTGCACCGGCACGAAGAACGCCGTCGTGCCCATCGACGGCGGCAAGCGCATCGTGGCGATGTCGGCCATCGAAGCGCCCCAGAACTGGTTCGAAGACGCGGGCGCGGCTGAGTTGGTGAACGGCAGGGCAGTCGTCGCGCTCGACCCCGACTTCATCCAGACCGCCAACACTGAGCTGGACTACAAAGTGTTCCCGGTCCCGAATGGGGATTGCAAGGGCCTGTACGTCACCAACAAGACGGCAACGTCATTCGAGATTCGGGAGCTGGGCGGCGGCACTTCCAACATCCGCTTCGACTATCGCATCATGGCACTGCGGAACAAGTATGAGAACGTCCGCTTCGCCGACCACACACACGACCTCGATGGCCAAAAGCGAATGCTGGCACGCGCCCATGCCGCTGGGACGGCGCACCCGCAATCGCACATGCCAACCAAGAAGCTGTCGCTGGCGCGTCCACTTATACAGGCGACGGCAGCCAGATAGTCGGGGCGCGGCAAGGCGGGCAAGCGTCCTGCCTTCTCGCTTGCTGTTTGCCCATAACTGTTGTTAACAGATGGGATGAGAAGGCCGGTCTCCGGGCGGGATGCGGTGTACGCTCCCAAGTTATCGACGTGCTCAAGGCACAGATAAAAGGAGACCGGCAATGAAGAAGGCTAGCACCAGAGCAGCAGC
>JBAUVZ010000275.1:0-51757 GCA_049583505.1 Candidatus Sulfotelmatobacter sp. | reverse complement strand
CGGCGGGTTTTGCCTCCGGACTTGATTACTCCGGCGAAGGCGTCAAAACCTTTCATGAAGCTGAGCGGGCCGCTGGCGGTGCCTCCGCCGCTTAGACCTTCGGTGGAGGAACGCAACGGGGAGAGATTGGTGCCGGTGCCGCTGCCCCACTTGAAGAGCATGCCTTCGGTCTTGGCCAGAGTGAGGATGGAATCCAAAGAGTCTTTTACTGAGTTAATAAAGCATGCGGAGCATTGCGGCTTGCTGTAGCCGGTGATGCCGAACTCGACCTGCTGGGTCTGAGGGTTCCAGTGCCAGTTGCGGGCGTCGGAATTGGGCTCGATGCGGTCACAGCCTACGTTGAACCAGACGGGAGAGTTGAAGGCGGCGTATTGGCGGACGAGGATGTGGACGAGCTCGTCGTGGAAGGTTGCGCCGTCTTCGGGGGTTTTGAAATAGCCCTGGGCCAATCCCCAGTTGCGAATGGTTTCGGCGACGCGGGTGACGAGCTGGCGGACTCCGGTTTCGCGATCGGGCGTGCCTACCTTGCCATGCAAGTATTTCGAGGCGACGATGTTGGTCGCAGTCATGGACCAGTCTTTGGGGACTTCGACGTCTTTTTGTTCGAAGATGACGTTGCCCTGCGCATCGGTGATCTGGGCGAGGCGGAGATCCCATTCGAGTTCGTCGTAGGGGGAGACGCCGGGCTTGGTGAAGAAGCGGCGGAAGGACAGGCCAGCGGCCTTCTTCTTTGTGCCCGCGCTAGCAGGGGTGACAGGGGTTCCGGGGGTGACCGCAGGGGAATCAACGGTAGTAGTTTTAACCTCGGGCATTGCTTTCTCCATTATTAGTTAGATTCTATCTACTTCGGCCCGATTCGGCGTCCCTGGGGGATGGACGCGAGAATTGGGTTGTGCCCGAACGGGAATCTGTTCGGGGTGCTGCGGTTTCTTGTAAAGAGCTCTTACCCCTTCTGGGGCTGGTGCTTCGGGGGCTAAAGCCCCTAATCATTCTCGCTTCTAACGCGGCGCTGAAGCGCCGCTCTTCCATGGTGCTGCTTGTGTCGGTGATGCTCGATACTTCTAAACCTCGGGGGCTAAAGCCCACATCCATCGCTACATCTGACGGCACGGCTGAAGCCGTGCCCTTCCCGATCGTTGCCCACCCCCGGCCTTGCCAGCTCCCGCCTTGCCAATCCACCCAGCGGCTTAGAAGCCGGAGGGGAGGGGGTGAGGACAGTGAAGATTCTTGTTGGCTCCCGAATCCAGATTCGGGGCCGGCGGTGCAACATCCGATGCTGGTGCGACTTTTGCCTTTTGGGCTGGAGTTGGAGCGGTGTCGGCATTGTCGGACAGGAGTGTCCGACCCACACGGGCTGTGACTGCGCAATCTGTCAGCTCCAGCGACGACGACTGGAAATCGACGCCGATGCCGGAGGCTTTTTCGGCCGAGGAGAGCATCCACTGGTTTAGGGCGTTGCAGATGCTGCGGCGTTGGGCCTCGTCTTCGATGACTACGAATCGCAGAAGGCAGCGTCCAGAGGCCAACCGCTCGCGCAAGGGATTGGCGCGGGTGAACATGCGGTCGAGAGTGAAGGCCATGTCGTCGTCTTCGGAGAACTGGAGAACGGCGAGCATGCGCTTGGAGACGGTGGCGTCGGAGTTGGTGCCGTCCCTTCGGGACTCGATTCCTAGCTGCGAGCCTACCCCGGACTTACGTCCGGGGCTAATGAATGCCGCCCCTTCGGGGCTGGAGTCCGGAGGTTCAGGGGTTGATTCTCGCCGACGCAGCAATCCATCCTCAGGCGGGGCCGCCGCCGTTGGTCCCAAGTCCATGATCTCTTCGGCTAGGGCGAAGATGCCGGGCTTGCTGGGGACTACGAGCAGGCTGTGAGTGGAATCGCAGCGGAACCAGCGCGACCATTGCAGGCGGCGCGGGTCCACGGGGCGGTCGAAGCCGTGCCGGGCGAGGGAATCGGCGACGAGTCGAGTTAAAGCTTCCATCCAGGCTCCTAAAAACCGGCTTCGGGCTTCGGCTTTCGGGCTTCGGCCAAAAACTGAAAACCACGTTTCCGTTACACCAATTCTGGTGACTGATCTAGTCGGCCCCCCGGGGGAGGATCGGGGGAGCGGCCACCGCACTTTCCACGTACCTCCCAAGAACCGGCTTTCGGCTTCGGGCTAGTTAGACCTCTTTATTTTCTTATATTTACAGGTGGCCTCTGGTCACCTCTGGCCGGACGCCTGCCCGTAAATCCTTCCTGACAACGCCCTTCATTTCGCTCCAGCCTCGTTCCCGCGAGGCCGGTTTCAAAGGGCTATGGGAATGCAAAGTTACTCCCGCTTATGGTGCCTGTCAAGAGGGAAACACCATAGGTTGTATCCTCAACAATGACGGGCTTGGTACCGTCCCAGGCCGGGGTTGAGGGATCGGTTTTCCACAAGGGGAAATTCATCGAGCATTCACAAAGAGAACAGTGGCCAGTGGTCGGTGGCCAGCGGCCAGTAAGACCCCTGGGGACGCGGCGGCTGGGACGCGGGTTTACAGAGAGCGAAGGCCGGGACTGGGGCGGTCGCGGTAGGGTTGGGGAGATTTGCGGATCAGGTGAGCCGGGAGGGAAGCGGTGCCGGGAGTTTCGCGCTGCCCGGGAATCTCGCTGGCCGGCAAGTGTACATAGATGTCCTCGAACATCTGACGGGGCACGATGCGGAGAACGCCGTCGGAAGATTCGACGAGGTAGTCGCCCTTGCGACCGGAGTGTTGCCGTCCGAGAACGTCGGTGAAGGCGAGGCTGGTGGTGAGCTGCTTGGCTTTGACCAGAAACCGGGTGCGGTAGGTGATCCATGGGTTGGTGGCTTTCATGAGTGCCTTAATTCAGTTCTAAGTTCTAAGTTCTAAGTTCTAAGTTCTCAGTTTTCGGTTTTCGGTTCTCAGTTTTAGAGTGTGAATGGTGATGGTTGATCGCGGATCGGCAGCGGCCGGTTCCTATCTTCGGCCGATTTCCAGATTCATTTTCGTTGAGAGGGCGAGAGTGAATGTACGAGTGAAAGGGCGCGCGGTCAATTCAGTATTTTTGGTGCAGTTGAGGAAAATGTTTGCTGCGGATTTTCGCGGACTGGCGCGGAGTGTGAACCTGCTCGAAGATGTGGCGCTAAGCCGCACGGAGGGCTTGGGTTCTGTTGGCTTGAGATGGTTGGATGGAGTTCCTGGGAGATCGGGTCAGTGGATTGTTCACAGGGGTTGCACAGGAAATGCAGAAAGTGGGCTGTGGTCAGTGATCAGTGAGCAGTGGCCAGTTGAGACTTCCGCCTCGCTGCGCTTGGCGGGACAGCCGAAGGCGGCTGTCCCCACATGAGCCGGGGGAACGCCTTGAGAACGCGGAGAGTAGTGCAGGACGTGTAGGGGTCCTTCGACTTCGTGGCCGCTTCGCTTTGCGAAGCGGCCACTGCGCTCAGGATGACAGTTACTTTTTCAGCCTTACCGGCCGGCTAGAGCTGGTTCGCGAACGGCTTTGCCTGACTTGAAGGCTTCGTAACGCTGGTTGACTTCGTCCCAGTTGATTACGTTCCACCAGGCGGCTAGATATTCCGGACGCCGGTTGTTGTATTTCAGGTAGTAGGCGTGTTCCCAAACGTCGTTGCCGAAGATTGGGAAATGCCCTTGCGAGATGGGGCTGTCCTGGTTGGGCGTGCTCATGATGTGCACTTCGCCTTTGGCACCGGCCAGCCAGACCCATCCCGAGCCGAATTGCTTTACGCCGGCGTCGTTGAACTTGGCCTGGAAATCTTTGAAGTTGCCGAATGTCTTGGTGATGGCCTGGGCGATGGGGCCGGTGGGATCGCCTCCGCCTTTGGGCTTCATGATCTTCCAGAACATGGAGTGGTTGACGTGGCCGCCGCCGTTGTTGCGGACGGCGCCGCGAATGTCTTCGGGGATGGAGTTGAGGTCGCGGATCAAATCTTCCGGACTCTTGCTGAACAGTTCGGGATGCTTTTCCAGGGCGGCATTGAGATTCTTGACGTAGGCACCGTGATGCATGTCGTGGTGCAGGGTCATCGTTTGCTTGTCGATGACGGGTTCGAGGGCTGCGTAATCATAAGGCAGGGGCGGTAGTTCGTGAGCCATGATTTTTCCTCCAGAGTTCTTATTGTACTGATGATGGGATCGCGGGTGTGGTTGCGAAGAGATTTTACACCTGGGAGGTGACACACAACCACCGGGGCTAAAGCCAGCTATCGAAAAGGAAATCGTTACGCGGCGCTTAAGCGCCGCTCTTCCACGGTTGCGCATGCGGCATGGATGGTCGCACGGCATGGGTGCTTACTCGGTGATGGGCGCTGCATGCCGGACGCCTCGCTGCGCTTGGCTGGACGGCCGAGGCGGCCGTCCCCACACAATTCTAGTTGGCGGCTGTCCCAAGACAATCCTAGTTGGTGGGTGGGCCGAGGATTTCGCGGACTTTGCGGGAGAGGCTTTGCAGGGTGAAGGGTTTTTGCAGGAAAGTTTTCTGGCTGTTGACGGCGGCGGTGCTGGGGAAGGCGTCCTGAGCGTAGCCGGAGAGGTAGAGGACTTTGAGGCCGGGACGCGCGGGCTGGAGTTGCTGGACGAGTTCGTGGCCGTTGAGGCCGGGCATGACAACGTCGGTGATGACCAGGTGTATGGGGTCGGGGTGATTGGCGGCTAGTGCTAAAGCGGCATCGCCGTTGGCGGCTTCGAGAACGCGATAGCCGCGGGATTCGAGAGTTTCGCGGACGAGCTGGCGGACGGAGTCTTCGTCCTCGACTAGGAGGACGGTTTCGGTTCCGCCGGCGGCGGCGAGGGAAACGGGAGTGGCGCCGACGGCTTCGGAGGGTTCGTCGACGCGGGGGAAATAAATGGTGAAGACGGTGCCGCGGGCGGGCTCGCTCTGGACGAAGACGTAGCCGCCGCTTTGCTTGATGATGCCGTAAACGGTGGAGAGTCCGAGGCCGGTGCCTTTGCCTTTTTCCTTGGTGGTGAAGAAAGGCTCGAAGATGCGGGCCTGAGTTTCGCGGTCCATGCCCTCGCCGTTGTCGCTGACGGCGATCATGACGTAGGGTCCGTTCTTGATGAAGATGTTTTCGGGACGGTAGGAATCGTCGAGGGTGACGCTGGCAGTGCGGATGGAGATTTTACCGCCGTTGGGCATAGCGTCTTTGGCGTTGACCACGAGATTCATGATGACCTGCTCGAGCTGGCCGGCATCGGCGCGGGTGCAGCCGACGGCTGGAGCGAGGCTGGTGGTGAGCTCGATATGTTCGCCGATGAGAGGGCGGAGGAGACGCTCCATGTCGGCGACGATAGCGTTGACGTCGATGACCTTGAGTTCGAGAAGCTGTTTGCGGCTGAAGGCGAGGAGCTGGCGAGTGAGAGTGGTGGCGCGGTCGGAGGCTTGCTGAATGGCTTCGGCCTTGGAATGCAGAGGGTTGCCGAGAGTGAGCTGGTCGAGCAGAACTTCGGTGTAGCCGCTGATCACCATTAGCAGATTGTTGAAGTCGTGAGCGATGCCGCCGGCGAGGCGGCCGACAGCTTCCATTTTCTGGGCCTGACGGAACTGGTCTTCGAGGACGCGGCGTTCGGTGATGTCTTCGGCAATGGCCTCGAGGACGTCGGCGGGTTCGTCGCCGCCGGCGACGGCGCGGCCGCTGATGCGGACGGTGATGGCGACGCCGTCTTTGCGCTTCCAGCCGACCTCGAAGCCGTCCATGCGTCCGGTGCGGCGGAATTCGTCGACCAGGCGGGTGTATTCAGCGGGATCGACGAAAACGTCTTTCTTGGGATCGAGGGACATGACTTCGAGGGCGGAGTTGTAACCGAGCATTCCGATGAGAGCGGGGTTGACGTCGAGGAAATGACCTTCGAGGCTGGAGCGGTAAATTCCGTAGACGGCGGTTTGCACCAGGGAGCGATAGCAGACCTCGGAACGGCGCAGGGCCTGCTCGTTGCGTTTGCGGTCGATGGCGGCGGCCAACTGCTGCGAGATGAGGGTGAGAACATCCTGGTCGCGCTCGCGGAAGCGGGTGTTTTTGGAATAGCTCTTGAGGACGAGTGCACCCAGGACGTGATGGTTGACCTTGAGCGGGACGCCCAGCCAGTGGAGCGGAGTCGGGGTGCTGAGTTCGATTTTGCCGCGCTGCTGCATTTGTTGCGCGAGCTGGGGAGTGCAGAGCAGGGGTTCGCCGGTGCGCAGCACGTATTCGACGAGGCCGGAGGCAAGTTTTGCGGGAGCGGGAGCGGACTGCTGCTCGTCGACGAAGTAGGGAAAGCTGAGGAGCTGCGATTCCGGATCGTGAATGGCGATGGAGAAGTTGCGAGCGCACATGAGTTCGTCGACGATGCCGTGGATGGCGGCGAAGAACTGCTGGAGATCCTGAGTGGCGCTGGCTTTTTCGGCAATGCGATAGAGAGCGGAACTGAGAGCTTCGGCGCGCTTGCGTTCGGAGATGTCGCGATAAATGGCGTAGAAGGCGACGGTCTGGCCGTCGATGATCAAAGGAGCGGAGGAAACGGAGACGTCGAGCAGGGAGCCGTCCTTACAGCGGCGCTGGGTTTCGAGGGTGATGTGCTCGCCGCGCACGACGCATTGGGCGATCCATTTGGCTTCGGCGGCGCGATCAGGAGGGAAAATGAGCTGGTCGATGGATTTGCCGAGGATCTGCGCCGCGGAATAGCCGAACAGGCGCTGAAACTCCTGGTTGACGCACTGCGCGTGGAAGGAGGGGTCGACGATGATGAGAGGGTCGGGCGAGTTTTGAAAGAGCTGCTCGAGATACTGGCGGCGGAGGTTGAGAGTTTCTTCGGAGCTGATTTTCCTGGGGTTCTTTTCCGCGGAATTCGTTTTCCTGGAATTCTTTTCTACGGAATTCTTTTCTCCGGAGTTCCAGGACAGAGTTGATGGCTGCACGACGGGGTTGGGGATGGCGGGTGGAACGAAGCTGGGCGGAGCTCCGCGCTCGAGCGCCTGGCGCAGACGCTTGGCGCGCACCAGCTCCTTTGACTGCGGCACACGGGTGACACGATCACCCATCTCGAAGCTCCCCCTCTGGAAACTTAGCTGGAACTCAGCCAGAGGCATGGTAAAACGCGGGAGATTTAGTCGAAAGTTACTGAGGTAAGTGCTGGAATTTGGTAATCGGGTAATTTTGTAATTTGAAAGACTCAGAGGGCAGGGAAGAAAGCGAACGGGACTCGCTCTCTTTCCCTGGTGCTCCCAGCGCTGAAGCGCTGGGCTGTTATCGCGGCGCCCCTTCGGGGCGGGGTCGAGGAGTTCCAATTGTCCGTGATCCACGCCAAAGCGTCTCGCTGCGCTCGACGGGACAGCCGAGGCGGCTGTCCCCACATAAAATCGCACACATAAAATCAGACTTTGGTGGCTAGCATTTCGCAGACGCGGCGGATCATTTGGCGCTGGGTGTCGCTGAGGGTTAGGAATTCGAAGCCGTAGCGCAGGCCCTGGCGATAACGGACGATGGCGCGCACCTTCAAGGGGTAGGGACTGAGGGGCAGAGGAATCTCGAGGGAAACGATTTCGCCGCTTTCGAGTTCGCCGGTGAGGGTGGCGCCGATGCCATCCTGGCCGAGTTCGGTGGAGCGTCCCCAGCAAGAACGGAATTCGGCGTCCTGAAACATGCGGACCTGGATGCGGACATCGAGGACAAAACGCGGGAAACGGCGAGCGTGGGCCCCAGTCGGCGTTGCCGGCTTATTGGATGCGAGTTTCTTGCCCGGAGCTGCCATAAAGTCAGTTTCCAGTTTCCGGTTTCCAGTGGCCAGATCTACACAGATGTTGCTGGCCAGTGGCCACTGATTACTGACCTTTCTTAGTTTCCGTGTAGCAGGTAGCCGGGCTCCAGAGGGAGTTTGCCGGCGATCTTGACGACTGCGACACTGCTGTTAATCGAGTACACATCCACGATGCCAACGGCACCGGGGATAGACGCCACGGTGTTGACGAGTTCTTCGTCAGAGGCGACGACCAGAAAAGGGGCGTGGCTCGGGTGCAGGTGATTAGAGGTGACGATGAGGCTGGTGACCTCGCTCTCGGACATGCCAAAAACCTTTTCAAGGACCACCTTCATTGCAGGCGCGGACGGAGGGCGCATGACGAAGGTGACGGACCTGCCATCGGGCCAGCGGCCGGTCTGGGCTTTGCAAACCTTGACCAGGTCGGCGAGGGTAATGGCGCCTATGGCATTGGATTTGTTGGCCACCAGGGCGAGATCACGCGCCGACGCCAGGGAGGCGCTGATGAGGACAAATATAGAAACACGCAGAAAGCGTTGGTAGAGCAATCGTCGTCTCCTGCCGGCTGCAGAAACCTGAGAATCATTGTGCGCGAAGGAGGGTCAATCCTCAAAGGTAACTAAGGTCACGAGGCGGTGGGTGGGGGAAGTGGGCGGTGGGTAAGGAAGAAAAAAGGGCGCGGCTTGGAAGCCGCGCCCAATTTCGCCTGCGTCGTTGTCCTCCCGGTTCACTCACGCGCTTCCAGGTGGCGCGCTGGATCATCGCTATTTCGCAAGGCCAAGCCGAGTTTTACTACGCTGCGAGGCCGAATGCGAATGGGGTATCGACCGCAACATAGGAAGCGAACGTGTTTGCAATGCCGCTGATTGACCGGCACTCGGAGTGGTCTGGGTTTGAAACAACCCCTGCGCCGCCTGGTTGGGATCGGTAGAAATGAAGAACACCGTGGTGCTGTCTACGGCATAGAAAAACATGCTCTGCAGGCCGTTGCCGAGGCCAGTAGCTGAGCCGCTGCCGTCGGAGTTCACGGTGTAGGGGCCACCCAGGTTTTGAGGACTTTCAGGCCCGCCGTCGTTCTCGTCGAGAAGACCGTTGGTGAACGCGCTGCTCGTAGTTTTGAACTCAGCGATCTCGTCGAGTTCGCCACCGTTATTAGGACCGCCACTAACGTCCTGGCCGGTGAGGTTCAATCCGTAGCCTGCCGATGGGTTGATGGTGGCGCCTGCTGCCTGTGCCAGAGCGATGCCGCTGGTGACTCCGGCAGCCAGCCCGGTGTCTTCCTCGAGCATGAAGAGACCGCCGTCGGATGGATAAGCCGCAAACACCGACCCGCCAGCGAAGCCGGTGAGGGTGATCAGGAATCGTCCGCCGCCAGTAGCAGCGAAGGTGCCGGTAAAGGCAGCCGGCGTGGCAGGATTAGTGCCACCATCAACAACGCCGCCGTCGTTGATATCTTCGGAGCCAGTGGGGATCATGCTGGTGCCGTCAGAGGACATAAGGCCTCCCGCGGCGAATAGACCGCCCGTCGAATCCAGGCCAGTCATCGTGAAAACCAGGTTTTCAGCAGGTATAGCAGGGGTAGTCTGGGTGAAGAGATCGCCGACAAGGATCGCCTGCCCATCATTCTCGATGAGCTTCAGGTGCGTGCTATCAATCGCATAGACGTCGAAGGTGAGATTTCCGAAAGCTGAGTCAAGCGTGGCGGTTCCTGGCGTGGTTCCCGAGCCTGTCGAAACGGAGCCCGTCAGGGCCAACTGGGTCGAGAGCGTCTTGTTGTAGTTGAAATCCTCGACCCCGGCGGGGGTGATCGTGCCGGCACTTAGGGTAAATGCTCCAGCGGTGGCGAGTGGGCTGTCGCTGTTGTCGCTGCCGGACAGGAAGAAGGCATAGGCAACATTGCCGAGGGTGACAGCGCCAGGCTCCAGGTCAATGGTGCCGCTGCCGGTGCCATTCGCATCGAAGCGGATAATCAATCCGTGGGAGTTGGAGGTCAGGACGAAATCGATATCTACCTCGAAGACGGTGCCTCCCGTAGGGGTGATCATGAGTTTGGCGAAGCCGCGGCCGTCCGAGGAAATGGTGTAGGTGCTATTGTTGCCGATTGTCGCGGCAGGCGCCGGGCCGGTGGGATCGACGTAATCAACGTTGCCCGATGATATGGTGCCCGCTGCGCAGCCACAGGCGACTAGCGAGCCAGCCATGGCGAAAGTGCCACTTGTGTCTCCGCCTGAGGCGGAAAATGTGTACGTGCCACTAAAGTCGGTGTCGCTGAAGCCGCCAGTGGGAGGCGGCGTAGCATGGTTGGTACTGCTGCCGCAGCCGATTAGAAGAGAGAGTGTAGAAAGGGCGAGGAGCAGGACGATTGCGTTGCGGACTGACATAATTCCTCCCTGGGACGAATCGATCGCGGAGCTAGCCACCTTTAGTTTGAGGTTAGCACAGACTATTCTGTTGCTTTGAACCCGAACCACGGAGATAAGTAGCGCGAGGATGGAAGAAAAAGATGAAGTGGGCGGCGCAAGATATACATATCTTTACATTCTGGGATCGGGTACGTGGGCCGGGGGCGGGGCTTTCAGCATCCAACGTCAGGGGTCAGTGGCCGGCTGGGCGAAGCGCAACCTCGCTCAGATGACACGCGGTTGGGGGATCAAATGACAAAGTTTGGGGATTGGGCGCTGGTGTGCGCCCTGGCGATGGCGACGAGCATGGCGGCGCTGGGACAGGCGGGAACAACTTCGCCGGCCAAGAGTTCTCCGGACAAGACTTCTCAAGACAAGACTTCTCAAGACAAGGACGATGGATTGTTGATTGAGCCGGGAGAGTTGCCGGTGACACATCCGCAAGAGCCTTATGTGGTGAGATTTTATGCGCGGGGCGATTACGTGCCGGCACTGCACTGGCGGGTGGAGAGTGGGGCGTTGCCACCGGGGATGAAGCTGGACGATCACGGAGAGCTGCGGGGAGCAGCGGAGCGTGCGGGCGAATTTCAGTTTGTGGTGGCGGTGCGGGATGGCGGCAAACCGCAGCAGGCGGTGCAGAAAGGATTCGTGATCCGGGTGCTGGATGCGATCACTTTGGAATGGAAGGTTCCGGCACACGTGACGGTGAACCGGATTGACGGCAGCGTGGCGGTGACGAACGCAACGGCGGACGATATTGATCTAACGTTTGAAGTGAAGGCGGTGGCGGAGAACGGACGGGCTACGGAGATTGGGTATCAGCACTTTTTGTTGAAGAAGGGCACGATTGGAATGACGCTGCCGTTTGGCGAAACGCTGCCACATGGGGGGTATGTGGTCTATGTTGACGTGGCGGGCGAGGTGGCGAAGCGGAATGCGATCTACCGGCAGCAGATGAAGACGCCGGGGCCGCTGCAGGTGGTGGTGGGGCCTTAGTAGTGGTCAGTGGCCAGTGATCAGTGGTCAGAAATCAGTGGCCAGATTTCGATTTTCGGCTGTTGCATTCCGCGGCGGTACTGTGGTCATGTTGACTTGGGTTTGGAGTTTCTGGAAGACTAGGCACGAGTTAGTGTCGAGTTTTTTTCGACTCCTGAGCGAACGTTTCCGTTGAAACCGGAAACCAGAAACTGGAAAGCAGAAACTGAGATGGAGTTGCTGCTCAACCTGGCCTGGGTGCTGTTGGCGCTGCCGGCTTACTGGCTGTGGCGGCGGGATGCGGGATCGTGCGCGGCGCGCGGGGTGAATTCGCTGCAGTGCGTGCTGGCCCTGGGGTGCGTGCTGGTTCTGCTGTTTCCGGTGATCTCGGCTTCGGACGATCTGCACGCGATGCGGGCCGAGATGGAAGATTCCTCGATCAGCAAGCGCACGGTGCGGCAGGCTGGAAGCGAAAGGAATTCGGCCTGGGTCAACCGGCTGCAAGGGCCTCCGGCGGCGGTGACGAGCGCGGTGCGGCTGGTGGCTCCGGAGGTTGGGCGGCTTGAAGTTTCCGTTAGACATTTGGCTCCGCTGGCGAGGGCTTGCGTTTTCCACGGCAGCCGTGCGCCACCTCTTTTCCTCCTCGGGTAGGTCGCCGAACATCCTTACAAGTCATTGTTCGCGCATCGCTGATGGGTTGCAGCAATAAATCCGCGGCGATTGTCCCTCGTGTTTAGAGAATCCTTACGAGGGAAAACAGATGCTGTGACTGTGGCTGCAGGGCCCAGCAAGCTACGTTTCTACAGAGAGTTGGGGAAGAGTTTGGACGAGTTGAGACGGAGTAGTTGATGCTTAGAACATTGTGCTGGCTTTTATCGCTGGTGGTGCTCGATACGGTCTTGGCCGGGGCGCAAGCAGCGCCGCAGACCGCGCCACCGGCGCCGCAAGCGCCTCAGGCAGGGACTTCCCAAGTTGGGGGCCCCCAAGTGTGGACCTGGGAGCAGGTGAAGGACCGGCTGGAGCTGAATAATCCCACGCTGCTGGCGGGAAAGTTGAATATCGGCGAGTTGCAGGCGGAAGAGATTACGGCGCATTTTCGACCGAATCCGCAGTTGACGCTGCTGGCCGATCAGATCGATCCGTTTCCGGGCGGGCCGGCGCATGGGCCGTTTGCCTACTGGTTGCCCTCGGCCACGGTGAGTTATCTGCATGAGCGGGCACACAAGCGGGAGTTGCGCACCGAGAGCGCGAAGAAGGCAACGGCGATTGGTGTGTCGCAGCAGCAGGACTTGGAAAGAAATCTTCTGTTCAGTTTGCGGGGAGCGTTTGTGGGTACGCTGCAGGCGAAGGCCGTGCTGCAGGTGGCGAAGGACAATCTGGAGTATTACGACCACGTGTTGAAGATCAGCCGCGACCGGTTTGAGGCCGGGGACATTGCGCAGATCGATCTGGACCGGCTGGAGTTGCAGCGGGTGCAGTATGAGTCAGATTTGCAATCGGCGGACGTGAATCTGCGGACGGCGAAGATTCAGTTGCTCACGCTTTTGAATGACCGCACGCCGGTGGAGCAGTTCGATGTGGTGGGAGTGTTTGACTTTAACGATCAGGTTGAGGCTTTGGATGCTTACCGGCAGATGGCGCTGGATACGCGTCCGGATTTGAAGGCGGCGGTCGAGTCGGTGGAGATGGCGCAGACCAACTACAAGCTGGCGGAGGCGAACGGATCGACAGATCCGACGTTCAGCTTCGATGTGGGGCGGAATCCGCCGATTGATGCCTACATTGGCTTCGATGTGAATTTTCCGCTGCGCATCTTTGACCGCAACCAGGGCGAGAAGCTGCGCACCAAGCTCGACATCACGCGCAACGAGCGTTTACGGGATGCGGCGAAGGCACAGGTGTTCAGCGACGTGGATTCGGCTTATGCGATGTTGAACAGCAATGTGATTCTGCTGCGGCCTTACAAGCATAAATACTTGGCGCAGGCGGTGCGGGTGCGGGACACGATTTTCTTTTCCTACCAGCATGGCGGTGCGTCGCTTTTGGATTTTCTGAATGCGGAGAGCGATTACCGCGCGGTCGAATTGAATTACGTGAACCTGGTGGGATCGTATCTGACGGCCGCGGCGCAGTTGAATCTGGCCGTGGGGCGCGAGGTTATGCAATGAAGAACCGATTCGAATGTCCAGCCGGAACAGTGCTTTTCCTGGCAGTGGGTCTGGCTCTTTCTTTTCTTGGCGGCTGCAACGACAGCAAGGTTGATCCGAAGGCCGAGGCTCCGCCGGCGGCGACGGTTGTACCTGACCTGGACTCCAACAACTTCAAGGTGGACCACCCGGAGCAATTTCCTCTGGTGGCGGCGGTTGAGCATAAGGCGGCGCCTGCGCTGAACGTTACCGGCGTAGTGCAACCCGATATCAACCGCGCGGTACCAGTGATCTCGCTGGCGTCAGGACGCGTGGTGGAGATCAAGGCCAGGCTGGGCGACGTGGTGGAGAAAGGACAGTTGTTGCTGAGAGTGCGGAGCAACGATGTGTCCGGAGCCTATGACACTTATCTGAAAGCCGCGAACGATGAGCGTTTGGCTCGCTTGCAGTTTGAGCGTGCGCAGATTCTCTACGAGAAAGGTGCGATCGCCAAGAGTGCTCTGGAACAAGCCGACGACGCCGAAGGCGATGCCAAGGCCGACCTGAATGCCGCGACCGAACAATTGAAACTCCTTGGCATCGATAAGGACCATCCGTCTGGGATCGTCGACATCACTGCGCCTATCGCCGGCGTCATTACCGACCAGCAAGTCACCAACGCGGCAGGCGTGCAGGGGCTGTCCGGACCGAATCCTTTCACGATTTCTGATCTTTCTTACGTCTGGATTATCTGTGACGTTTACGAGAACGATCTCGACGCAGTGCGCGTTGGCCAGTCTGCGGATATCCGCCTGAATGCGTACCCCGACAAGGTTCTGAAAGGCCGGGTCGATAACATCCTGCCGGTCCTTGATCCTGCTATTCGCACCGCGAAGGTTCGGCTGGAAGTGGCCAACCCGGGAATGATGCGCGTCGGCATGTTTGCTACTGCGACGTTTTATGGCGGGACGCCGGAAATGCACGTCGCCGTTCCAGCCACAGCCATTCTGCACTTGCATGACCGGGAGTGGGTTTACGCGCCTATCAAAGCCGGACATTTCAAGCGGCTGGAAGTAGTGACAGGAAGCATGCTTCCCGGAAACCAGCAGGAGGTGGTTTCCGGAATCAAGCCCGGAGATCAGGTGGTCTCAAACGCTTTGGCATTGCAGAACACGGTGGAGCAGTAAGGTGGGACATTTAAGGTGGAAGCGTAAATGATTCGCCGCGTCGTCGATTTCGCGCTGGGCAACCGGCTGCTGGTGCTGGCACTGGCGTTGATTCTTTTTGCCGGGGGAATCGTTTCGTTCAAGCGGCTGCCGATTGAGGCATATCCCGACGTCGCGGACAACTACGTCGAGATCATTACGCAATGGCCGGGGATTTCGGCGGAACAAATCGAACAGCAAGTCACGATTCCACTCGAAGTGGTGATGAACGGCATTCCGCACGTGGTGCACCTGCGATCGTTTTCGCTGTTCGGACTCTCTGACCTGAAGCTGATTTTCGACGACGAATCGGACAACGACTGGAACCGGGAGCGAGCGCTGGAGCGGCTGAGCCAGGTCACGCTGCCGCCGAATGTGGTTCCGCAAATGGGGACGGACTGGAGCCCGGTCGGACAGATTTATTTTTTCACGCTGCACAGTACCAATCCCGCCTATGACCCGATGGAACTGAAGTCGATCGAAGACTGGGTCATCGAAAAAAATTTCAAAGCCGTGCCGGATGTGGTTGACGTGGCCAGCTTCGGTGGTCCTACGCGTGAATACCAAGTTCGCGTCGACCCCAACAAGCTGGTGGCTTATGGCCTGAGCTTGGCCCAGGTTGAGCAGCAACTCACCAACAACAATGTGAATGCGGGCGGCAGCTTCATCCAGGAAGGGCTGCAGCAGATCAACGTGCGCGCTGTTGGATTGGTGGACCGGGTTCATGACATTGAACAGACGGTGATCCTGACCAAGAATGGAACGCCGCTCCGGGTGAGGGACATTGCGGTGGTTTCGCAGGGTCCGAAGATCCGGCTGGGACAGTTTGCCAAAGCCATTCACCACGAGGACGGAAAGATTATCGATAACGACGACGTGGTGTCAGGCATCGTGCTGTTGCGCAAGGGAGCGGCAGCGGATACGGCGTTGCAGGGCATCCACAAGAAAGTGGAGGAGCTGAACAGTCATATTTTGCCTCCAGGAGTGAAGGTTGTTCCCTTCATCGATCGCAGCGATCTGGTGCACTTTACCAGCCATACGGTGCTCCATAACCTGACGGAAGGAATGATTCTGGTATCGATCATCCTCTTCTTGTTTCTAGGCAATGTGCGGGGTGCGCTGATCGTGGCCGCGACGATTCCGTTCTCGCTGTTGTTTGCATCGATTTGTTTGGACTTGAGGCACATTCCGGCGAATCTGCTGTCCTTGGGGGCGCTGGACTTTGGGATGGTGGTGGATGGCGCGGTGGTGATGATCGAAAACATCGTGCGGCACCTGGGCCACGGCAACGGGGTCAAGACGCCCAACGAAAAAATCAGCGAGGCCTCGCACGAAGTGCAGCGTCCGGTGTTTTATGCGATCGCCATTATCATTACCGCCTACTTGCCGATTTTCACGCTGCAGCGGGTCGAGGGACGGCTGTTTCATCCCATGGCCTGGACGGTGGCTTTCGCGCTGCTTGGGGCTTTGCTGTTTTCGATTGTGATCGCGCCGGTGCTGGCGAGCTTCGCTTTCGCGAAGGGAGCGAAGGAATGGCGCAACCCGATCATGGAGTTTTTGGTCAGGCACTACCGAAGCGCGATCCGGTGGGCGATCCGCCGGCGTGGGCTGGTGTTGGGTATCGGCGTGGTCGGGTTTTTCTTTACGCTTTACCTCGCGTTCGGCGGCGTCATCGGTTCCGAATTCCTGCCCCACCTTGATGAGGGCGCGCTGTGGGTGCGAGGCACGCTTGCGCCCAGCGCCGGGCCGGACGAAGGTATCCGGGTGTCAAATCAGGCGCGGCTCATTCTTTGCTCTTTCCCCGAGGTCCCGCAATGCACCAGTCAAACGGGACGGCCGGATGACGGCACGGATACAACCAGCTTTTTCAATACCGAGTACTTCGTCGATCTGAAGCCGAAGGAAGAATGGCGTCCGGTTTTTCATGAGAACAAAGACGAAGTGATCGCCGCCATGAATCGCGAACTCAACAACAAGATTCCAGGCGTGGTCTGGGGTTTTTCTCAACCCATCGAAGACAACATGGAGGAGGCCGTCAGTGGAGTAAAAGGCGAATTGGCCATCAAGGTCTATGGCGATGCCTTGAAGACGCTGGAAGAAAAGAGCGCCGAGATCGCCGGCATTATGGGAACGGTGAAGGGAGTCGAAGACCTTGGAGTTTTTCACGTGCTGGGGCAGCCCAATCTGAACGTGACGGTGGACCGCGATGCGGCTGCTCGTTATCAGATCAATGTCGCAGACGTGCAGGATGCCGTGCAGACGGCGGTGGGAGGGAACGCGCTGACGCAAGTCCTGCAGGATGAGAAGCGGTATGACCTTACGCTGCGCTATTTACCGCAATATCGTAGTACCCAGGAAGCGATCAAGAACATTCGACTGCTATCGCCCTCGGGAGAGCGCGTGTCGCTGGGGCAGCTGTGCAAGATCAGCGAGGCCGACGGTGGTTCCGAAATCTATCGCGAAGGCAATCAGCGTTACGTCGCCATCAAGTACAGCGTGCGGGGCCGTGACCTGGGGGGTGCGGTCGAAGAGGCAATGAGGAAAGTCAACGAGCAGGTGAAACTGCCGCCCGGATACCACATCGATTGGGCGGGAGAATACGAGAGCCAGAAGCGCGCGGACGAGCGCTTGCTCATCGTGCTGCCCATTACCATCCTCGTCATCTTCGTCATCCTGTATACGATGTTCAAGTCTTTCAAATGGGCCTCGTTGATCCTGGCGAACGTGGCTATGGCTCGCTTCGGCGGCCTATTGGCGCTTCTGGTCACCGGCACGAATTTCAGCGTTTCCTCAGGAGTTGGCTTCCTGGCGCTGTTCGGCGTGTCGGTGCAAACTGGAGTCATCATGCTGGAATACATCAATCAGCTTCGGGCGCGGCGTTACAGCATTGAGGACGCCGCGGTGGAGGGAGCGGTGTTGCGACTGCGGCCGATCATGATGACGATGCTGGTGGCGACTCTCGGACTGTTGCCGGCTGCTCTCTCGCATGCCATTGGTTCGGATTCGCAGCGTCCCTTTGCCATTGTGATTGTGGGCGGATTGATTGCGGACCTGGTGATGAGCATCTTTCTGTTGCCGACTTTGTATGTGTGGGTTGCTGGCGAGCGCGACGTGCTTCCTCATTCTGAAGAAGGGTTCGACGTGGGCGAGCATGTGGATTAGCGGCGGGTCTCAGTTTCCGGTTTCTAGTTTCCTCTGCCTGGGTAATCTGAGGCGCATGGTGCACGAGGGGAGTGGGGCTAGGGGCTAGGGGCTAGAAGCTAGAAACTCGAAGCCGCACAAAAAATTAAGAGTTCCGAGGTGGTGTTGGGTCCGTTCCTCTCGGCCAGTAGCTCGCTTTTAGACCCTCGCTCGACCTGCTGTCGCTGCTTCCCTTGCGGGCCGCTGCGCGCGATCTTCGCTTGGGCTCCGGGCTTACCGCCAACCGGACAAACCTACCCAACGCCTCGGAACTCTATCTTGCCTTTAACTGGGCTTCCCGTTCTTCTCGACCAGCGCTTTGCTATAGACCCTTACTGGCCTTCCCTCGGCATTTTGCAATGCTGAGAGTGACTTAGCTTGAGCCCCGGACGCCGCACCAACCGGAAAAACTTAAGAAACTGTCAAAGAACGATTCCCTTTGTACTCTTTCTAATTTCTGAGTCAATCAAAAGCGTGCGACTTTATCTGCTTTATTTTCAATGAAGTGCAAGCCGTCCACAGGCGGGTGACCGGATTTTGTGCAGGCGGAAGAAGCGATTTCGCGCAGAAGGCAGGCGGGGCGCGGGTTTTTGCTCTGCCGGACAGGACTGCGGCGGGGATTGGGGGTTTTGGCGCCTGTTCAGCAGCTGTGGAAATGCGGCGAAAGCCTTGCTGGGCAAGGAGTTTGACGGACGGGCTCTCCGGCGAGGGTGCACTTGCACGGGTTGAAAACCGGGCGTGTTTACCTGATTATTAGCCGTCCAAAGGCTTAATTCCTTGACAACCGGGGTAACTCTGCTAAAGTTCGAGAAAAGCGGCTGAACTACGCTGACTCACAGGTGCCCTGTCTATGAAGAACGTTTACGAAGTCTTGAGGCAGAAGGAGATGGAGCTGACCCGGCTGGAGAAGGAAGTAGAAGCGCTGCGGCTGGTGGCTCCCTTGCTGTCCGAAGGAATGGAACTGAACTCCGACATGGTGAAGCCGGCACTGGCCACCGCCGTGAACGGACCGCAACAGCCGATCCGCATCCCGGCGCCGCCGGTGGTGGCGGCGGCACAGCCGGTGCGCGCAGCCGGTTGGGACGATAACGCTAAACGCTGGCCGTAAGCCAGCAGGGGCAGGTTCGTCGACGATTTCGTTGGCGCGCTTGTCTTTTCTTTTTTCTTTGCACGTTCGTCCGCGCCCCTACCAGGCGCGCGCTACCAGCCTGGGACCACGTCCTGGGCTGTTGTGTTTCTGGCGCATCCGCAAATTACTCTCCCACAATTTGTCTGAGCGCGGCCAGGAGGCGATCCACCTCTTCGGCTGTGTTGTAGTGGACGAGGCCGATGCGGAGGAAGCCTCCGGTCCTTTCCACGTCGAGGCGTTCGGTCAGGTTCAGGGCGTAGTAGTTTCCGTCCCAGGTGAAGAAGCCGCGGTCGCCTAGTTTGGTGGCGAGGGCGAGGGGAGTTTGGCCGGCGGTTTGATTCGCACTCTGATCGACTACGCGCAGGGCCAGCGTGGGGCAGCGATCCTCGAAGCGCGCCGGATCCTTGATGCCGTAGAGCTTCAGGGCGGGAATCTTCTTCAGGCCGGCGATGAGGCGCTCCATCAATCCGTGCTCGTATTGGTGGATGGCCTCGAACGCCTTGACTATCGCGGCGCGGCGGTTCCCACTGGTTCCTGCTGCGCGGCTGCCGAGGTCGGCGAAGTACTCTACGCAGGCGGTGATGCCGGCTACGGACTCGTGGTTGAGCGTGCCCCACTCCCAGCGGTTGGGGATGGCCTCTGTTAGCGGGCGCACTTTGTAGGGACGCAGGCGCTGCAGGTGCTCGCGCTTGCCGAAGAGAACTCCCATGTGCGGGCCGAAGAATTTGTAGGTGGAGCAGACGAGAAAATCGCAATCGAGTGCAGCCACGTCGATGAGGCCGTGCGGGCCGTAGTGTACGGCGTCGACGTAGGCGAGAGCGCCGGCGGCGTGGGCCAGGCGGATGATCTCTTTCACAGGATTGATGGTGCCGACGGCGTTCGAGGCGTAGCCGACCGCAACCAGCTTGGTTTTCTTGGTGATCTTTGAGGCGAGATCGGCCAGATCGAGGGTGCAGTCTTCTTCGTGAATTTCGGCCCAGCGGATGATTACTCCCTTTTCTTCGAGCGCGAGCCAGGGGGAGACGTTGGCGTCGTGATCGAGGCGCGTGACCAGGATTTCGTCGCCGGGGTCGAGGTCGCGGCCAATGGCGCGGGACATGGCGTAGGTCAACGTGGTCATGTTGGGGCCGAAGACGATTTCGTCGGCGCCGCAATTCAGGAAGTCGGCCATCGCAGCGCGGGCGGAGGCGATGACGGCGTTGGTGCGGCGGCTGGTTGCGTAGGCTCCGTCGGTGTTGGCGTTGTCGCGGGCGAGATAGCTGGAGATGGCGTCGATGACGCGCTGCGGGACTTGTGTTCCGCCCGGCGCGTCGAGGAATGCGGCGGGATGTCCGTTGATGGTTTGGGCGAGGGAGGGGAATTGGGCGCGGACCCATTGGAGGTCGAGGGTGGTGGTGCGTGCGGCTTCAGTCATCGGCATGGTGGTTATTTATTTCTATCACGATGACGCACCTGCTGGCCGATCTGGCGACTAGGCGGTGCGGCGGATGTTCGTCAATAAGAGATTTCCCGGTGGAGTTTGTTGCAGGTGGCGAATGGCTCGCGGAGACGATGGCCGCAGGTCCACAGATCGAGACACTTTGGGGAACGAACGCGGTAGTAATAGTAATCTTCTCCGCCCCACTGAGAACCGCATGCCCAGAGGTAAAGGCATTTTGCGGACCGGAACCGTATGCTCGAGAAAACCGGATAGACCATCGACGGTTCCGCCGTCACCGTCACGCGGTTCGCGGATTGCGCAACGTGTGCCCCGCCTGCTTCCGGGCACGGCCACCCCGGGCTGGCGACAATTTTGAATGAATAGATGAGTGATTCGGTGGTTAATTCATCTTCGCAGCCTCGGCACTCAAACCGGGACTGTTGGGCGCTGGTCAATGCGGCTGCTGTGAGCATGGGATGGCCAGTCAACACGACGGCGGATCGAATGCTGCCGTCTTTTCGGATTTCGAGTTTTATCTCAACGTCGCCGGTGATGTTTGCTTGTCGTGCAAACGGCGGGTACTTGGGGCTGAAGAGGCTGACTATGGCAACGTCAGCTTTCGACCTTCCTGAGCGCGAATCGGTTTGCCCGAATGCGATGCACGTTAGTCCGAAAGCCAGGAAAAGCATGATTCGTGCAATTTGTTTCACAATTGCACTCTACTCCACGGGTTGAGCTCATCCAACGTTACTGTAGGTGCGGCAATTGTGGACGTCAGCAGAAGGAAATGCATCCGACACATCGTGATCCGCGCGAGATCCTTCACTCCGCCTCAAGATGACTCCGTTGGTAAGATGGCGGAGCTGTTCAGGCCTACGCCGTTACGGCGCGAACAAAATCCGCCAGCATCCCATATGCAGTCGCGTACAGACCGGGATTTTCTTCGGTGATGGCTAAGCCGGGGAAGATGTCAGTTTCGAAATAGATGTAGGACGACGTGCCTGAAATCTTTCCCATCGGGCTGCCGCTTAACACCTTTTCAGGCATGACGTTCGCCTTTACGCCGTTCCCTTCGCGCTGCGCCCGGCATACGAGCTTGAAGGGCCATCCGTCGCGGCGGCCGTTGCGAACGGCGTTGGTGGTCAGTTCGCGAATGCCTTCGCGATGGATATCTTCCAGGCGCACGGGCACATCCATGAGCACCGTGATTAGCGCGGCAGTCTTGACTGCGGCGTCCCAGCCATCGATATCATGCGTGGCATCGGTTTCGGCTACGCCTAGCTCCTGCGCCTTCTTCAAGGACTCGTCAAAGCTTAGCCCGTTTTCCATCTCACTCAGGATCACGTTGGTCGTGGAGTTCAGGATGCCGTGAAATCCCTGCAGATGAATCGCGGGTAGTTGATCGAACAAAGAAAAGATGGGGACGCCATCCATCACGGTGGATTCGAACAGGAAGCGCTTGCCTTGTGCCGCGGCCAGATCGCGGAGTTCGCGGTAGGCGTGGACGATTGGGCCTTTGTTGGCGGTGATGGCATGGGCTCCGTGCTGGAGTGCGGCGCGGATGTGATCGACAGCGGGCTGACCGTTTTCTACGTTGAGCGCGGTGGCTTCGAAGAGGACATCGGCCTGGGCGGCTTTCAGCCAATCTCGGACGTTTGTCGGCTGATCGGATTCCCGGCTCTTAGGGGGCGAGGGCGCCCGCTCCACACGATTCAGATCCAGCCCCTCCGAATCAGCGATCCATCCCAGACGGCGGGTTGCTACTCCCGTAATGCGGAAGGAGATTGCGTGGCGCTGGCGTAGTTCGTACTCGCGGTCTTCGAGCAGACGGGCGAGGGTCCGGTTCACGTTGCCGAAGCCGAGGAAGCAGACGTTGTAGGTGCGAATTAGCTTTCCTCGCCTAGCCCATCACCGTGGTGTGCTCGGGCTTTACTTTGTACATCACGCGGACTTCGCCGGGCTGGCCGTAGGGATACTTGTCGACGCCGAGATATTTCTTGGCCATCTTGTCGATGTGAGCGCTGGCACCCTCTTCGGTGATCTCGACGACGCGGCCGCGGATTTCCAGGTAGCGGTAGGGATTGTCGGGGTCCACCAAAGTCATGGCCACGCGGGGATCGCGGCGGACGTTCTTATCTTTCTGGCGCCCCTTGGCGGAGTTGAAAATGACGTGTTCGCCGTCGAAGTCGCACCACACCGGCGTGACTTGCGGACTGCCGTTGGGCATCAGGGTGCCCAGATTGGCGAAGGCGCGTTTCTGGAACAGATCGCGATACTTCTCAGGGATGACTTGCGACATTAGGACCTCCTTGCGGCCGTGCCGTGGAATTGAAAGCACATTATAGACGGGAGTGGGGAGTGCCGCGCTTGATTTGCCGCCTGGCGGCAACCGCGCGTATTCTTGCAGACCATAAACCGAAACCGAAACCGAAAGAGGAGAACTGAACCGCATGATTGCCGCATCCGGGCGTGTGAATGAGGGTAAGGCCAATCCGACTGGATTCGTAGTTGTTCTATTGCTGTTTGTGCTTTCGGCGCTGGCTGGCGCACAGACCGCGAAGTATCCGCAGACTATCGTTTTCATGACCGACTTCGGCGTGGTGGATGATTCGGTGGCGATCTGCCGGGGCGTGATGTATTCGATCATGCCCGAGGTGCGCATCGTCGACCTCACGCACCAGGTGACGCCGTTTTCTATTCGCGATGGCGCACGGTTTCTTTATGGCGCCACGCCTTACTATCCTGCGGGAACGGTTTTCGTGGTGGTCATCGATCCGACGGTGGGCAGCACGCGTAAGGCGGTCGTTGCCAAGTCGAAGCGCGGGCAATATTTTGTGTTGCCAGATAACGGCCTGCTCACGCTGGTGGAGCAGCGCGACGGCATCGAGGGTGTGCATGAGATCACGAATCCGGATTGGATGATTGGCACCAAGATGTCGTCGACGTTCCACGGACGCGACATTTTTTCGCCTGTAGGGGCGCACGTGGCGCGGGGCGAGGATTGGACGAAGGTTGGTCCCGAGATGTCGGTCGCGTCGCTGGTGCGTCTGGAATTGAAGGCGGCGCGGCTTGACGATCGCGGGGCTATGGCGGAAGTGATTGCGACCGACGGTCCGTTCGGCAATCTGGTGACGAACCTCGACGCTGACGATTTTCTGAAGCTTGGCTACCAGCGCGGGCAGGACGTTTCGGTGAAGCTCGGCGACAAGGAGATGAAGATCAAATTCGTGCGGACTTTCAGCGATGTGGCGCTGGGGCAGCCTCTTTTATATATCGACTCGCGGGGACATTTCGCATTGGCTGTGAACCAGGGAAGCTTTGCCGCAACGTACGGAGTGAAGCCGCCGGTGGAATTGGTTATTCCACGGGCGGGGAAATAGGGCAGCGCACGCTGTGGCGTCTGCGACTACTGGGCAATGTCTTTGTCGTTCTGAATGCGCGGCAGGACGGCGCGCAGGAGCGCTTCGAAGCTGGTCTTGACGCGCTCGCCGGTTTCCATGACTTCCTGGTGCGAGATTGGCTGGTCGACGATCCCGGCTGCCATGTTGGTGACGCAGGAGATGGCGAGCACTTTGATTCCCATGTGACGTGCGGCGATCACCTCAAAAGCCGTCGACATGCCGACGAGATCCGCACCAATGGTTCGCAGATACTTGATTTCTGCGGGCGTCTCGTAGCTGGGGCCGAGCAGGGCGGCATAGACGCCTTCGTGCAGCGTCATTCCCAGTTTGCCGGCCTCTTCCCGCGCGAGTTCGCGATACGGTCGCGCGTAAGCCTGCGTCATGTCGGGAAAGCGCACGCCGAAGCGGTCGTCATTCGTGCCGACCAGAGGATTCGCTCCCTGCAAGTTAATGTGGTCGCGGATTAGTACCAGCGCGCCCTGCTGATAATTCAGATTGATTCCACCCGCCGCATTCGTCAGGATGACGGCGCGAATTCCCATGCGGCCGAACACGCGCATGGGGAACGCGACTTCCTGCGCGGAATATCCTTCATAAAGATGCACGCGGCCTTGCATCGCGGCCACAGCGACGGAGCCCGACTTGCCGATCACCATCTGTCCGGCGTGGCCGATGGCGGTGGAGCGCGGGAATGCGGGAATCTCGGCATAAGGGATGCGCGTCGCGCCGGTAAGAGAATTGGCAAACCCGCCGAGACCGGAACCGAGCACAAGCCCAATGCGCGGCCGCAAGGAAGTTTTTCCGAGGATGAATTGCGCGGCGGATTCGGCGGAGTTGAATGTGTCGTTGGTCATGCGGAAGGTAGTCAGTACTTCTTCTCGAACTTGTCGAACTCAGCCTCCAGCTTCCACTGCATGCGCGCGCGTTCGTTGGCGGCGAGAAACTGTTCGCAGGCTGCTGAAGGCTTGTCCGCTCCCGGTGCATCGCCTACGCATGCTGGAGCCATGCGAAACACCAGCTTTGTATTTGTCCACAGGCTCTGGCCGGGCAGGAAGCTGTGCTCCAGGCTTTGGCGTGCCATGCGCTTCAAGTCCGCGTAGGACAGGTGGTAGGTCTCGATCGCGCGCAGATATTCATGCGTCATGTCGGACCTCGCGACGCCCTCGTCGTCGGTCGCCAGCGCGACTGGAACTCCGTACTTCATATAAACCGGCAGGGGATGGTCATCGCCGCTCACGCCCAGAATCATGTCGTTCGAGGTCAGGGCGATTTCGACCAGCACGTTGCGCGCGGCCATTTCATGGAGCAGGCCGATGGGATCTTTTTCGTTCAAAACGGAGGCCCCGTGGCCGATGCGCTCGGCGTGTCCGCGCTCGACCGACGCGCGAATGTGAAACGCCAGGTCTTCGGGCGGCACCAACCCCATGGCCAGCTCGCCGGCGTGCAGCGCAATGTGCACCTTGGGATAGACGCCATAAAGATAGTCGAGCATGGCCATGTGCTCGTTGAAGTCGCGGAGCGGAACGTACCAGTCTTCGGGCATCACCAGGTTCAGCCCGACAAATCGGGGGTCGGAGGACGCCAGTTCGAAGCCCAGCAGAATCTGTGCGAACACGACCTGATGCGGCAAGCCACGCAGCACCTGATAAAGATAGCGCACCGTAACGTCGCATCCGGGAGCGGCGTCCGCGGTTCCGCATTTGAGAATCTCTTTGGCGCGGGCGTCGTCGGCGGCCAGTCTCTTGCTGGTCTCCGTGGCCACGTCTTTCAAGCCGGCGGTCAGCAGCAAGTCGCGCATTTTGGCGAAGTCCTGATTCCAGTCGACCTTCCCTGCCAGTTGGGCCGCCGCGCCTGCGTCCGCGGTGTGCATGAACTCGACGTATTGCAGATGATCCATGCCCGCGCGATTCGTGGACGCGGCGATTGCCTCGGCTACGTGGGTGTGCGAGGCCAGGCCAAATTTGTCGAACGTAGCGAAGAAATGATCGTGGCCGGATTCGTCGCCCGGCTTCCAGTTGCGCATCGACCAGGCGTCAATCATCTGGTTGTAGAGCACGTGATCGCCGTAACTGCAGCGCGCCGCCGGCTTGGCCGTATAGTTCTCGCAGGAGTCGCAGGGCGGGGCCAGCAGCCGCGAAGACGTCCGGTCGACGCACAGGCCGCCGGAGGCTGCGAAATCCACCAGATCTTCGGCATAAATCGCGCCATCCAGATGATTGTGCAAATCTCCACCCTTGGGCAGTTCGCGCGCAAAGGCCAACAGCAACGGCGGCTGCTTGCGCACGGACTCCAGGTAACGGGCCGCGCGCTGCTCAGCACTCTGGGCGGCGCCGAGCGCGGTTAGCAGCAGAGCGCTCAGCAACTGGATCAGCAGGCGACGGCGCATGAACACATGCATGAGTGGTGGCAGCATCGAGCCTTCCTGGTCAACTCAACCAGATCAATCGCAGACAGATCAAACCAGACTGATCAAACCCGGATGAACCCTCGAAGTCCGGAAAAGAATTGTAATCTGTCGCGGGCGTGGGCTTCACATAAAAGATTCACGGGAAAAAGATAAGGCCGATCGAGGAAGTTCAGCGCAGCCATGCGATTGCGGCGACGACGATGGCGACGACCAGCAGCGCACCGAGGATGTACTTGTTGGCCGCGAACCACGATTCCGACGCTAGATCGGAGCCGAAGAAGAACGGAGCTGAGTCGCGGGAGCCTGAAGAATGCACACGTGGATCCAACATGTCCGGAGCGGAAGCCACTGGAGTCAGCGCGGGGCCTGTCGCCGCCTTAATTGGAGTGGAGGTCGAATTCTGAGGGGTTGCGACTGCAGCAACTCGGGGAACCGGAATTGGGACCTTGCCGCTTGCCGGTTCTATGCTCCGGGCGGAAGCCTGACCTGAAGCAGCTTTGGCAGGGGGTTGCGAAAGGCGCTGGCCGCGCCACTGCCTTTCTTCGCATTCCACGCAAAAGGAGCGGCCCTGCGACACCGGAAAACCGCAAGCCTGGCACTTTCGCAGATTCCTTAACACGGGAGGCACCGAGATCGATGCAGCGGCCTCATCGACGCGGCTGGAGCCGCCTTGAGTCTGCATGGCAGCCGACCAGAATAGCGGCTTCTTCGGGGTAGGTTCGGGCTTCGTCTCTGTCTTTGTTCCCGTCTTTGTTCCTGTTTCTGTCTTCTCCCGTTCGGTCTTTTCGCGCACCGTCTTTTCCGGTTCTGGAGGTGGAAGATCCATCACTGGCGGTGCTTCAACAACGTCTGGGAGCATCACGCTGACCGCGGATTTAACGGGCGCGGTCTCAACCACAATCGCAGCCAAGGACGGTTGACTTTCGGCGCCAATCGGCCCCTCGACCGCAGGCATGGTCTGCATCGCCACCGCATGTTTCACCGCGGTTTCCACCATCTCGCTCAGGCGCTGCAAGGCGAAAATATCCCGCTCCTCAAAGGCGCGGGGCTTGCCGGAAAAAAGCTCGAAGACGCCAAGCACCTGTTCGTCGTTCACGATGGGCATCACCACCACGGAAGCAATGCCCAACTCGCGGCAGCCCTCGTGGTTTACTCGCGGATCGCGTTCGGCATCGTCACAACGCTGGGCCTGACGCGTGCGCACGCTTTCCCCCGAAAGCCCATATTCCAGGGAGAGCAGCGCGCCCAACTCGGGAGCGTTCGAGCCGACGCTGGCCCGGCAAAGCATGTCGTTGTGCTGACCGCGGCGCAGGGCAATCGCTGCGCTACTGGCTCCGGTAATGTACTGGGCTCGCTCAACCAGCAACTGCAGGGCAGCATCGAGATCGCTGTGGGCTATTTCGGCCAGCGAGCGACCGCCGCCCTCTGTGGGAAAGCGCGGCACCGGCTCGACAGGCCGCGGCAGATGCGCGTTGGCGGCGGCGATGCCCGCCGAGACGCTAGCGGCCGTGGATCTGGTCGCGCCCGTGCCCGGCATGTTTCCCTGCACCGCAGGCGATGCGGAACCGCGGTCGAGAATCGACTGATGATCCATTACCTGACGATCCGTACTCAACGATCCGTACTTGATGATCCAACTTGACGACCCGAACTGGACGATCCGAACTTAACGACCCGAACTTGACGATCCGAACTTGATGACCCGAACTGGACGATCCGAACTGGACGATCCGAACTTGACGACCGAACTTGACGACCAGTGGCGTGCGTCCCAACTCTTGCTGAGGAGCAGTAATTGGAGTCTCCCAAGGAGCTGGCATGCTGTCAAGATACCGGTAGTTAGCAGCTGGCAGCCGGCAATGGTCGGGGCCCCGCTCTTGCCTGGAACGATCAGAGACGCTGCCCGCTAAAATGCCAATTGCTAACTGCTTACCCCGCCCGCTCCCGCACCGCCGTGTTCGCCAGCCGATTCGCCTCGGCATTGTCTTCGCGGGGAACGTGAGAGATGGAGAAACTGAGGGCACGAGCCAGCTTTCGGCACGTCCAGTGCAGTGAGTACAGGCGCGAGCTGCGGCAAATGTATTCGCCGCGCATCTGGCGGACGACGACTTCGGAATCGGAGAAAACGTGCAGGGCGTTGGCTTTTAGAGAGAGCGCGTACTGCAGGGCTTCCAGCAGCGCCACGTATTCGGCGACGTTGTTATCCTGGTGACCGATCCATTTCGAGATGCGAATCGGGCCGTTTTCGCAGCCGTCGATCACGACTCCAATACCCGATGGCCCGGGATTGCCCAGGGAACCACCGTCCACGTAGGCCACGAGTTCTGGCATCAATGCTTCTTTTCTACTATTAGCAAGATGCGCCGAGAATGTTTCTGCGTCAAGACGAATGTTTGGTCCCGCCTGAGGATTTTTCACTCTTCTGAGCGTTGTGAAATTTTTTGTGTAAAACCAGTCCCGAATCGGGAACCCATATCGATAAGCTTCGGCGCTGCAATGGGTTGCATTTCTCGTTATTCACAGGACGAATTCGATGCACTGCACCAATAGTTTGCGTTGACATTTATGAATGCTCTGTTAAGGTTGCTCCCGTCGACGGTTGAAAGGGACAGCGAATTAAACCTTGCTGCCCGAAGTAGACTGAGTGATCAGCCAGGCGGGGCAACCTGCGGGGCAGCCAGACCTGAAAAAACCGACCTCCCTGCGAGGGGCAGTTGGGGTTTGGGACTGTGAAAACAGTGATCGCATCAAGGGGCTGTGACGGTACATGCGTCCACGACGTTGGCTCCCTCGCAGGAGTCGGCGCCTAGAGCATAACCAATGTCACGGCCCTTTCAATTTTTTCCCGCCTTTTAGTAAACCTAACTAGAAACGCTGTGCGCGCTCCGGTTCTCGGTTACCTGGATATTTCTGCGCGAGGCTCTGCTAGACCCCGCGATTTTCCGACCGTGTGGAAATCGGTTTATCTCCCTCATCTTTCTTGTGGGATAATCTCAGCCCGTAAGCACTCCGTGCCAGCGCGCACGCGGCCAGACAAGTCGCGCCGACACAAATTCTGTGGGAGCGGAAACGCATGCCTAAGAATCCGGTAACTCGCCGGCAGTTCATCCACATCGGCACGGGAGCCCTCGCGGCCACTACGGTGGCAAAAACGATCCTGCGGCCTCATCTGCTGTCGGCCGCGGCGCGCCCGGTCGCGCCCAGTGACACCGTACGCTTCGCCAGCATCGGCGCCGGAATTCGCGGCTGCGAACTGCTGGGGGCGTCCACTCATGTCCCGGGCGTCGAGTGCGTAGCGGTCTGCGATCTTTATGACAGCCGCCAGGTTGCCGGGCAGGAAGCTGTCAACAGCAACGTTCCCACCACCCGCGACTATCGCTCCATCCTCGACCGCAAGGATGTCGATGCCGTCATCATCGCGACCATGGACCACCAGCACCGCCACATTTTTGAAGATGCCTGCGCCGCCGGCAAGGATGTCTATTGCGAAAAGCCCATGTCGCACACCGTGGAAGATGGTTTTTCCATGATCGAAGCGGCACACAAGGCGAATCGTATCGTGCAGATCGGCAGCCAGCGGGTCAGCTCCGTTCTTTACTCTAAAGCGAAGGAAATTTATGACTCGGGCAAGCTGGGCGAGGTCACCGCAATCGAGGCGTATTGGGACCGCAACAGTCCCAGCGGAGCCTGGGTTTATCCCATTCCTCCCGACGCCAGCGAGAAGACGATCGACTGGAACGCGTTTCTAGGCAGCGCGCCTAAGCGGCCCTTCGATCCGGTACGCTTTTTCCGCTGGCGCTGCTTCACCGACTACGGCGAGGGCCTGGCGGGCGACCTGTTCGTCCACCTGATTTCCGGAATCCATTTCATCTCGGGCACGAACACGGTGGCACAGCGCGCGCAATCAAGCGGCGGACTCTTCCACTTCAAGGATGGCCGCGAGTTCCCCGATCTGATCGAGACCTTCTATGACTATCCCAATTTCCGCGTCAGCCTGCGCTGCAACCTGAACAACGATGGCGGAGAGTTCATCGGCTTCTACGGCACCAAGGGTACGTTGATCATCAAGGATTCCACCTTGAGCTACAAGCCGCAGGACACAAGGCCAGCGCCGGAGGACTATTCGATTGGCGGCTGGCCGCGCGCGTTGCGCGAGCAGTACCTGAAGCAGTGGCGCGAAGAGCATCCGCGGACAGCAGCTCTGGCTTCGCAGGTAGACGAAGAAGGCGAGTCCTACGTGACTCCTCCGGGATACAGCGACGTGGTTGACCACCAGGCCAACTTCTTCAACGCGGTGCGCACCCGCAAACCGGTTACGGAGAACGAAATTTTCGGCAACCACGCCGCTATCGGCTGCCACCTGTCGAACTTCGCTTACTTCAACAAGTCCATTGCCGTGTGGGATGCCGCGGCAAAGAAGATTGTGAAAGGCTGACGGGCGGCCCGTGGAAAGCGCCGCAGGCCTTCAGGCGGCCACCGCTCCGGCAATCATGTCGTCGATGTAGCACCAGATCCAGTCTTCTCCGGGCTCGATCGAGCGCATTACGGGATGGCTGGTGTGATGGAAATGTTTGGTCGCGTGCTTGTTCTTCGACGAATCGCAGCAGCCCACATTCCCGCAAACCATGCACATGCGCAGGTGAACCCATGTGTCGCCAAGTTTCACGCACTCCGCACAGATGTGCGTGTCGGTCGTCCTGAACTTGATCTGATCCAGATGCTTGCATTTCTTTGCCATTTTCGTCTCCCCTAAGTCCGATCCCTAGTGTCTCTCCAGTTCCTTGCGATCCCAATGTGCCAGATTCGCGCCCGCGTCGTAGGTGCTCTGCAAAAAGCTCAGCAGCGCCTGCCGGGGCGAGGCGGCGCGGCGCACATCGTCATACATCAGCAGAAATTCCTTCAGTTGTGGATGATAAAACGCAGCCGCCGGTCGCACCGGCTGTTCGGCAAAACCGGCAGGCTCGGGCGCGGCGTAAGCATAGAACGCCGCACCCTTAATGTCGCCGCCGCCCGGCCAGAATCCCGCGCTGATCACCTCATGCGAATAAGCTTCACGCGTGACCGGATCAGCTCCCACGCGTTCCGGAGCCCGCCGCCCGGAGAAGCGCGTTACACAGAGATCGAAACTCCCCCAGAAGAAATGCACCGGGCTGTCCTTTCCGATGAAGCCGGCGCGAAATTCCTGGAACGTGTTATCGCACACGATCAATATCTGCCAGAAGCGATGCGCATATTCGGGATCATAGGAAGCATGCTGAGTGTCGCGGTCAAAGCGCACCGGGTTCGCCACTTCCTGCGGCATCGGCCAGATTTTCACGGCGATGCCCAGCGACCGCAAGGCCAACATGAATTCGGCGTAGAAGTCGGCGACCGATTGCGGCCTCAGCGCCAGCGTCTTCGACGAACCCCAACTGGTCTGGATGATCAGCTTGTGGTCGATAAAGTCGAACTGAATCTCGAAGTTTCCGTCGTTGTAAGGAATGGCAGAGGTGGTGAGCCCGCGCGCATTCACATATAGCGCAACCTCCCACCAGTGATTGATGCGCGGGCTAAGCGCCAGCCGCACCTTGCCCACAATCTGCGTCCACATGTGCAGAGTCGCGTAGGTATCCTGCCACGCCTCCAGCGGCAATTCGGGCCAGAGACCGTGGCTCAAGTCGGAAGGATGCGCGGCCATACTGGAAACCTCCGCTTTGGACGAAGAAATGGTAACATCGTTGCCTTCTGGTTTCTAAGGTTCTGTGTGATCAGAAAGGCAATTCCATAATTCCTGCCCTGCTGCTCTGCGCGATACTGCTACAGGCCGCCCCGCAAACGGCGCTGAAGCCCATAATTGAAAACGACCGCGTCGCTGTCTGGGATGTGCCCGACGCCATCACTGCACAGCCGTCTGATGCTGTTGCTGTGTCCTTGACGGGGAGCGCGGTATTCCTGCCGAAGGGCACAACGCCGAAACTCTCCGGAAGGTCGATTGTGATCGATCTGAAGGATCATCCTGTGCCTCCAATCGCCAACACCTCCGGCTATCCGCTGGCGTTCCCGCGTCCCGGCTCCACAAAGATCTTTGAGAACGAGCGCGTGATCGTGTGGGATTACACCTGGACGCTGGGCGTGGCAACGCCGATGCACTTCCACGATAAAGACGTTGTGATCGTGTACCTTGGGGATGGCGATACGAAGTCGACCACTCCGGACGGACAAGCCACGGTGAATACGTACAGATTCGCAACGGTCAAGTTCAACCTCCGCGACCGCACCCACACCGAAACCCTGATCCACGGGAAACAGCGGGCCATCATCACCGAGCTGAAGTAAGCTAAGCAGTTTTCTTCTTGGCGTAAAACCTGCGCACCTTGGTGCGGTTGCCGCATTGCTTCATGCTGCACCAGCGACGGTGATGATTCTTGCTGGTGTCGAGAAAAAGCCACTGGCAGGTGGGCGACGAGCAGGCGCGGACCAGCGCCAGATCGCTCGAGGCCAGCAGGTCTGCGGCCGCGCGCGCGATCGGCCACAGCATCGCGTTGAAGGAAGATGTGAGGTCGTCGAAGCGCCACTCCAAGCGTCCCTCATTTTGCATCACTTCGCTTTGGACCATTTCGCTTTGCATCATTTTGCGTTGCACCACGTTAGTTTGCACCAGCCGCGAATGCAGCGCCGCCTCGTGGATGTTTGCATTGAGCCTCTCCAACGCACCTTGCGGCACAGTTTGCTGATTCATCAAAGCTGAAAAGATGGCATACAAGGCTTCGCGCAGGTTGATAGCGCGGCGCAGCGCGTTCTCGGCCTCATCGGTCATGAGGTGGACGCGCTCGAAGAAATAATCCAGCTGGTTGGCTGTGAGGATGCCGGTGTCTTCGCCGAAGCGCGCCAGGTCGTAGTAGCTCTTGAGCAACTCTTTGGGCTGGGCGCTGGGACGATCGTCGAGCGTGTTGATGAAATCGAGGCAGATGTTTCCTCCGACCAGTTCGAAGAGCGGCGGACGTGGTCCCTCGGGTTTGGTTTCCGTCATTGCGAGTTGGTGAAATCTTCCTGTTGAATCATATAACCATTAAAAACATCTTGACAAGTTATATCACGTCGTCTAGCATCTTGCATAACCTGTTAAATTACTTTGATAGGTTAGCATGCTCCCGGAGGCCGTTCCCATGATTCCCGATCACTCCATGCAGATTAAAGCCATGCTTCGCAGCGGCAAGATGATACATATTGGAGGTAGACCCGTGATCGTTCCTGAACCCAAAAAACGCGCGAGCACGCCTGCCCGGAGTTATGCCATCAAGCTGGCGCTGGCCTTTGTGGCGATCTACGTCATATGGGGATCGACATACCTGGCGATCCGCTACGCGGTCGAGACCATTCCGCCGCTGGTGGCGGCAGGAGTCCGGCATTCTCTTGCCGGCGGCATCATGCTGACTTGGGCCTGGTGGCGCGGGTTTCGCCCGACGCGGCAACAATGGGTGGCGGGATTTGCGTTGGGCGCGCTCTTCTTCTTAATAGGGCATGGATCGCTGCACTGGGCGGAGCAGTATGTGGGTTCGGGCTTGGCGGCGTTGCTGATCGCTACTGAACCGATGTTCATCCTGGTGCTGGGCTGGATGATGGGGCAGCAGAAGATCAGTCCGCTCAGCGCGCTGGGCTTGGGTCTGGGCGTGGTGGGTGTGGCGATGCTCACGGGCGCGGAACTCACGGTGAAGGGGTCGAGACTGTGGGGATTGTTGGCGGTGCTGCTGGGTTCTTTGTCGTGGTCCTTAGGGGTAGTGATTTCGCCGCGGCTCAAACTGCCTTCCGATGCGTTGGGGCGAACCGCGCTGCCAACGATTTGCGGCGCGGTGCTGCTGCTGATCGCAGCGGGAATTACCGGCGAGTTCCAGCAGACGCACTGGTCGAGCATCACGTTGCGGTCAGTGTTTGGGCTGGGTTATCTGATCACGTTCGGATCAGTGGTGGCGTTTACGGCTTATACCTGGCTGCTGCAGCGGGTTCCGCCGGCGCTGGTGGCGACGCATACTTATGCGAATCCGGTGGTCGCGGTGATTTTGGGATGGCTGCTGGCGCGGGAGCTTTTGACGCCGCGGGTGGTGCTGGCGTCGGTTGCGATTCTGGGGGCGATTGTGCTGATCCGGCGGGGTGAGCGGACGGTGCTGGCAAAAGTTCCGGAGGCAGTACCAGCGGCTGTCGAGATCCAGACATCTGAGGAGTGCGCTTAGGGCTGAAGGTTTAAGACCAGTGTCCCAGGTCTAGCACTTCAAAGGCTGCCGGCTGTTTTTCTTCGAAGATTAGTTGCTTGTCGACGTCTACTGTTTCCTGCTGGAAACGGTGCAGGGCGTACCAGGTGCCGAGGACGATGGGTACGAATAAGAGCATCAAGGCCGGATCCAACAATGCCCAATATTCCAGCCGCGAAGTTAGAACTACAAAGGCAAAGAAGCCGAGGATGTAGGACAGCACGACCACAATCGCGGAATCTCGGAACGGAGGATAGGAGCAGGTAAAGGGAACCTTGTGGAAGCGGACGAGCAGAATGCCTGCCAGCAGTGCCGACCAGATTGTGAGCAGAGCGGTGTGGAGCAGAGCGGTGTGGAGCAGAGCGACGGTCCATCCCCACAGGTAGATAGACACCGGAAAAACAACGGCGAATACCCACGGAAGAATAAACGTCAGCAGGACCTTTCGCGCCAGTGGAATGCATTCGTGCGCCGTCTTATCGAGCGAAAGGCGGAAGATCCAATTCGCTCGCAGTTCGGTTGGGATGTCGAAGACAAGGCGCAGGCCTACGAGGATGCAGTAGCTCAGGACGAATGGAATTGAGAGAAGTGCTGCCGAGGGAACAGGGCCAGCGTCGTCGATCTTGCCATTGAACGTGAGAAACAGAACCTGGGATGCAATGACAATGCCCAAGGCCAGGAATCCGCCGAGGACCAGACCATGGCGCTCGCTGCGGAGGAGGGTTCGCATCACGAAGCGATAGCCGGCGCGCTGGAATGGACTTCTCAAAAGCGTCCGGTCGAGGACTGAAAACAGCCACGAAGAATAACCGCGGCTTGTTTCCGGAGTGATGTCCATGTTCTCGGGAATGCGGGTAAAGCACCGCCGATAGCTGAGGGCGTAGGCGGCAATCGCGACCACGATGACGCAGAGTAAGCCTAGGATTGCCATCCGTCCCAGCATGGCGAGCGACGGATCCGCTTTGCCACGAAGCAGTTGGCAGAAACCGAGAAACCAGACTGAGGGCAAGAACCCGATGGGCGAATGCGGCGTCCGGGGCAACCGATCCACTAATGAGGGGACTGCAAAGCTGGTGGAGAGCAGAGTCAAGAGGCAGGCGATAATCAGGCCGCGCAGGTAAAGGGAAATCCGGCGAAAGACAGCGTAGGGCAGAGCAAACATCAGCACACCAACGGTGGCAAATACCGCGAAAAAACTGAAGATGCTGGCCATGACTATGACCAGCGCATGGATCGCAGCGAATCGAGCCACATAGCCAAGCGCCTGCTGCGATCCGCTGACCACAAGCGGAAACAGCATGGCCGAAGCGGCGTTCACGTCGAGGGCGAGCACGAGGGTCAGGAACACAATCGCCGCCAGGTTGGCGAGAAAGATGATTCGGGTCGAAATGGGGAGCGGAACCAGGTTGGCGTAATCCCGGCGATCGGGAAATATGCTGTCCCAGCGCCACACCGCGACCGTGCCCGTTACCACCATGGAGAGCACGATGAAGAAATATTCATCGGGCAGGGCGGCGGCGAGGGGATCGAAGTTCTGCTGGCCGCGAATCCACTCCAGCAGCGAGCTGTACTTGTCAAACAGGAAGATGGAATAGAAAGCGCCGGGCAGAGCCAGCAGAGCAAGAACCAGACCCAGGCTGAAGCCGAGTTCGTCTCCCTCGGCTTCGCCGCCGCCGTGAAAGATGCGGTCCACGAACAGGCGCGTCAGGCGAAGGAAAGGGCGTTGGGCTTGGGCCTCCCATCTTTGACGCAGCGAATGTGCCAGAGAAGAGATCACGCGGCGCTCATTACGCTGACGATGTCACGGGTAATTTTTTCCGCGTCGACATCCTCAACCAGATGCATAAATGTACTTTCCAGTGAGCGTTGCTCGATATTTTTCTGAATCGAAGCTGTCGTGCCGGAGGCGATGACATTGCCCTTGCGGAGGATCAAGAGATGGGAGCACACCTGCTCGACCACTTCCAGTACGTGGGAACAATAAAAGACCGCACGGCCCTGTTGGCCTAGCGCTCGGATTAAATTTTTCAGCACCAGCGCGGAGGTTACATCGAGGCCGGAGAGCGGTTCATCGAAAATGAGGACCTCCGGATTGTCCATTAGCGCGGCAATGAGCAGGATACGCTGGCGCATTCCCTTGGAATAAGACGCGATCGACGAATGGCGGTGAGAATAGAGAGAGAACAGTTCAAGCAGGGTGTCAATTTTCGGCGACAGGTGTGAGGCGGGCATACCGCGCAGCGCACCGACCATCTCCAGGTATTCGCGTCCGGTGAGATACGGGTACAGATTGGGTTCTTCTGGTACGTAGCCAAGACGTTTTCTGTAGCTGACAAGATCCTTGCGAATGTCCTCGCCGTGGAACAGGACCTGGCCATGACTGGGATCGAGCAGACCGGTGAGCATCTTTACGGTCGTACTCTTTCCCGATCCGTTGGGGCCTAGGCAGCCCAGTACCTGGCCGGGCAGAAGACAGAAAGAAACTTCCTGAACGGCAGGTAATGAGGCGTAGCGCTTTGGTGAGGCCGATGGCTTCGAGCACGGGCTGCCTCCGTGGCGTGATGGGATGGGGATCCGGCCGGCGCTCTCGGGACCGCGCGGCGGGTTATTCATTAGTAGACACCGCGGGTTGGGAGAAGGTTCCAGTGGAAGTTGGGCTGGAGTGGCTGCAATGCGAACTGAAGTCGAGACTCGGAGAGAATTAACCGGATTGATCCTGGTCAGGGGCGGACAGGAGTGTCCGCCCCACACGGGCGTGCCTTCTTGCTGCAGAAGGGGCGGCGGACGCCGGCGCTACATTTTCACTAA
Organism: Candidatus Sulfotelmatobacter sp.; assembly: GCA_049583505.1. Lineage (GTDB taxonomy): Bacteria > Acidobacteriota > Terriglobia > Terriglobales > Acidobacteriaceae > Sulfotelmatobacter. The sequence continues at coordinate 14,739 of JBAUVZ010000275.1, read as the reverse complement.
GCCTGTACACTGATGCGACGGAGGCGACCGCCTCACGACTTACCACGAGGGACGATCGATGATGCTTGCGCACGAAGAACTCCTGCAAGAATTTCAGGACTTTGCCCGGACCGCTCCGACGGCCAAGTCCGTCATGGAGCGTATCGCCCAGCGTCTGCACGAAAAGATGGCACGCTACAACTGGGTGGGGTTCTATCTGGTCGACCCGGCGGACCCTGGCGTCCTGCTGGTCGGGCCTTTCGTGGGTAGCTTTACACCCAATGCGCGCATTCCGCTGAGCTCGGGACTCTGCGGCGCTGCGGCCAGCAGCGGGCAGACCGTCGTGGTGGATAACGTCAAGAAAGATCCGCGTTATCTTGCGGGATCGCCCATGGTGAATAGTGAAATCGTTGTCCCCATTTTTGTGAAGAACAAACTCGTCGCTGAGCTCGATGTTGAGAGCTATTTTTCCGGTACGTTCAGTGAGGCGGAAACAAGGTTTGTTGAAGGCTGCGCGGCCTTGGTCGGGAAGTGTTTGGGGAAAAGATAGTTCGGCGTGGAAGGCGAGCTAGTGCGGGTCGCGGCGGCGGAGGTAGTCGATGAACATTTGTTCTACCGGCTTGTCGTAGGCCATGAGGACGTGGCGGATGGTGTGGCCGCTGACGAAGTGGCAGACTTCTTCGGCGAGGTTTTTGGCGTGATCGCCGGCGCGTTCGAGGGACTGGGTCATGAAGATGACCTGGAGGCTGGCCTGGCGGGCGATGTTTTCGGGATTCTCGATGTGGCGGAGGAAGATGAGGTTGCGGAGGCGATCCATCTCGGAGTCGGCGCGGAGAACGTCGACGGCTTTGCCGACGTTGCGGTTGGAGAAGGCGTCGCCGACGTCGGTTAGCATTTTTTCGAGGATGGTGGCCATGTGGGTCAGGTCGCGGGTGTCATCGGAATCGATGCGGCCGGCGGCCGCTTGAGCGCTGTTGGCGAAGCTGAGGAGCAGGTCGCCGATGCGCTCGAGGCTGATCATGAACTTCATGCACGCGAGGAGTTCACGGGCCTGAGTGGGTTCGACCTCAGTGATGACGGAGGTGACGGCGCTGTCGATTTCCATGTCGAGGGTGTCGAGTTCGCGCTCGCGCTGGCGCAGAGAGTTCAGCAGAGGGCCGGAGCCGGTGGCAATGCCTTCGGCGGCAGCGCCAGCGGCTTCCTTGGCCAGACGACAGGCTTCGATGGTGCGGCGGACGATGTGATTATGGGCCGGTTCGGGTGGGAGGTTTTCGACGCGGGCAGTGCTCATGAGGGTATCCCTCTGGCGCGGGGCGGAACGGCGTAGACCGGGTGACTCGCTGAGCCTATTGTGCCGCTCATAATTGGTTGACCATAGAATAGATGGTCAACGAGTAAGGATAGGTTTTCTTTATCGAGTGTGGGTTACGGAGAGGTGAATTTTTTAGTTGTCTCGGCGGCTACTTAGTGACCACGTTGTTGCCGCTTGGCGGCTTTGCGTTGGGCCTTCTGGTACTTCTTCATTTGTTTCTGCTGTTTCCTGGCTGCTTTCTTTGCGGCTTTCTGGTATTGCTTGGACGCCTTTTTGGCCTCGCGGCTGTTTTCTCCGATGCTTTTGTTTTCAGGCTGGGCAGTTGCCGGCAGTGACCAAGCGACGCTCACGGCGGCCAGCAGCAGGAAGGCTGTTCGTTTCATAACGTCCTCGAACGGAAGATCCTACAAGCGATTTTAGCACTGGAGGTCTGGACTGGCGATGAAACGACGGTAACAGTCTCGGGGCGCCGGGCTCGCCCGTGCTTGGACCCTTCGGCTTTGCTCAGGGCAGGCTCCCGAAGGCGGCCGTCGCCACATGAGCTAGGCGGTGGGGAGGGTGAACAGGAAGGTGGAGCCGTGGGCTAGTTCGCTTTCGGCGCGGATGGAGCCGCCGTGGGCGAGCATGATGTGTTTGGCGATGGCGAGGCCGAGGCCGGTGCCTCCGGATTCGCGGGAGCGGGCTTTGTCGACGCGATAGAAACGTTCGAACAGGCGCGGGAGGTGCTCGGAGGCGATGCCGGCGCCGAAGTCCTGGACGAAGAATTCGACGGCGTGGGGAACCGGGCGGGCGCCGAGCACGATGCGTCTGCCGGACGCGCCGGACTTCGATCCGGAAATCGATCCGGAAATCGATCCTGAAATCGATGCGGACATCGACCCTGACGTCGATCCGGATGTCGATCCATATTTCAGGGCGTTGTCAATCAGGTTGGAAAAGACCTGGTGGATGGCTTCGCGATCGGCGCGGACGGAGCGCAGATTCTGAATCGGCGAATCGTCGTTCTGCAAGGAATCCTGATTCCGCGAATCCTGGATTTGCAGGTCAACCCCGTGAGTGCGGGCGATTTCGCGGAAGCTCTCTTCGGCGTCGTGGAGAAGTTCGGCGGGAGGGACGGACTCCACGTCGAAACGGGTTTCGCCGGATTCGACCCGGGCCAGGGTGAGAAGGTCCTCGGTGAGGCGGGACATGCGGGAGGAGTTCTTGCGAATGATTTCGAGAAACTCGCGGGTGGGGGCGAAGTTTTCGGGAGTGCTGTCGAGCAAGGTCTCGGCATAGCCCTGAATCGAAGTGAGTGGCGTGCGCAATTCGTGGGAAACGTTGGCGATGAAGTCGCGTCGGGTTTTTTCGACGCGCTCGGTTTCGGTGAGGTCGCGGAGCACGGCGACAGCGCCTCCGCCGGGCAGAGGGGCAGCGGTGACGTCGAAAGCGCGGCCGGGGACGATGGAGGTGGCACGGGCAGTTTTGACTTCGCGGGCAGCAGTGGCTTCCTTGACGGCGGCCAGAAAGTCGGGGTCGCGGATAGTTTCGACTACGGGCTGGTGCAGACGAGTGCCTTGCGGAACCAGGCGATCCATGGGTTGATTGGCCCACTGCACGAGGCCGTCGGCGCTGACGGCGATGACGGCGTCCTGCATGCTGTTGAGCAGGGTTTCGAGCTGGCGCTGGCTGGAGCGGACGGCAGCGAAACTTTGCTCGACGCGGCGAGCAGTCTTGTCGATGGCGCCGGCGACGCGGCCGACCTCATCTTGAGAGGTCTCAAGGACGCGGGCCTGGAGATCGCCGTCGGCGATGCGGGCCGCAACGTCGACGATGCGCTCGAGGCGGCGGGCGGTCCAAGTGGCGGCGACGGCGGCCACTACAAATGCGAATAGGAATGCCAGTCCGGAAGCGAGTTCCAGGCGGTGGCGAATCTGTACGGAGACGGCTTCCACATCGGAGAGCGGATAGGCGAGGCGGACGGCACCACCGAGCATGGCATCGAAAGTTATCGCGGTAGCCAGGATGACAACCACAAAGGCGGCCATCAGCTTAAGGAAAATCCCGTTTCTCACTTCTTTGTCACTCTCACTACTTCTTTGATTAGTTTCACTTTGGGGCCTCGAAGCGGTAACCCGCGCCGCGCACGGTCTTGAGGTAGCGCGGATTCTCCGGGTCCGGTTCGATTTTTTCCCGGATGCGCCGGACGTAAACGTCGACCGAGCGCGGGGTGACATAAGAAGTGTCACGCCAGACGGAATCGAGAAGATGATCGCGGGAAAACACGCGACCGACATGGCGGGCGAAATAATCGAGCAGGCGGAACTCGGTGGCGGTGGTGGGAACGGTCTGTCCGCGAACGGTGAGGATCATGGCGGCGGGGTCAATGGCGATGTCGCCGACTTTCAGAGGGCTGGGCGGCAGCGGACGCTCAAAGCGGCGGAGTACAGCCTTGACACGGGCCACGAGTTCGCGGGGGCTGAAAGGCTTGGCGATGTAGTCGTCGGCTCCGATCTCAAGACCGAGGACGCGGTCGGCTTCGCTGCTTTTGGCGGTGAGGAAAATCACCGGTACAGATGCGAGGCCCGGGGTTTGGCGGACGGTGCGGCAGAGCTCCAGACCGTCTTTGCCGGGGACCATAATGTCGAGGATGAAGAGCGCAGGACGCTGGCGCTCGGCGTCGGCGATCACGGTAGAGCCGTTGGGATAGACGCGCACGGCGAACCCATCGTTCTCCAGGTGGTGGCGAACCAGGCGGGAAATATCGGGATCGTCTTCGACAACGAAGATGCTGGGCTTCACGGGAGTATTGTAACGAAGCCAGTTGCGAGTACCTAGCACCGAGTAGCGAGTGCGGAGGGTGGAGCGTGATTTTTATCGGATTGTAACAATCAGATTGGCGGCGGGGTCGAGGTGGAAGCGTGTGTTGGGCGGGACTACCGTGGTGGCGCTGTATTCGGTGATGATGGCTGGGCCGGAGTAGGTTTTGCCGGGCTTCAGGGCTTCGCGGGAGTGGATTGCGGTGTTGAGTTTCTTGCCGTTGAAAAGGACCGGCGCCTTGGACGTGGAGAGCGAGCTGAGCTCTGCTCGGCCTGGACCCCTCGGCTTCGCTCGGGGCAGGCTGACGAGGGCGGCCGTCCCCACATGGTCCGTCTTGGCTTCACTCCTTGAGGATTTCACTAGTGCGCGGAGGCGGAGCGTTACTAGCTCTAGTTCGCGGGAGGGGTGGGCGTAGCCGTAGCGGCGGTGGTGTTCTTGATGGAAATCTGCTAGTAGGTTTCTGGTGAAGGGCAGGTTCAGTTCGTATCCCTGGCCGCGGTAACGGAGGTCGATGGTCCGCTGATAGTGCACTCTTCCTGGCCAGGCTTCTTGTTGAAAATCTTTCGCTGCTTGTTTCTGGAGCGCTGAGAACTCACGATCCAGTTTTACGGTTGGGAGTTTGCCGGAGACGCGGCAGAGGATGGTGCGGGAGTAGTCCTTGACGACATCGCTGAACAGGATGCCGATGGCGGAGAGTGCTCCGGGCAGCGCGGGCACGATTACATGCGGGATGCTGAGAGCATCGGCGAGGGCGCAGGCGTGGAGGCCTCCAGCGCCGCCGAAGGCTACCAGGGCGAAGTCGCGGGGATCGCGGCCGCGCTCGATGGAGACTACGCGGATGGCTTTCTCCATGGTGGAGTTGACCACGCGGACTACGCCGGCAGCGAATTTCTCGACGGTCAGCGGACTTGCTCGCTGCTTCAGCCATTCGCGGGTCACGCGGCGGGTGCGCTCGAAATCGAGAGTGAAATCTCCGCCGAGGAAATGGGTTGGCTGCAGACGGCCTAATAAGAGGTTGGCGTCGGTGACTGTGGGCTGCGTGCCGCGGCCGTAGCAGATGGGGCCGGGATCGGCGCCTGCGGATTCGGGACCGACGCGGAGGACGCCTGCGGCGTCGAAGCGGGCTAGGGAGCCTCCACCCGCGCCTACGGTGTGAATATCGAGCATGGGGACGCCGATAGGGAGTCCGGCAACTCCGGCTTGGCTGGCGGTGGCGATGGCGCCTTCCAGCAGCGAGACGTCGGTGGAGGTGCCTCCCATGTCGAAGGCGATTATGCGCTCGAAGCCGCTGCGGCGGGCGCTGGCGGCAGCGCCGACTACGCCTCCGGCGGGGCCGGAGAGGACGGTGCGGACGGGTTCTTTCGACGCGGAGTGCAACGGGGTGATGCCGCCGCTGGATTGCATGATGAAGATGCGGGCGCACTGAGGTACCTCAGGGGCTGAAGCCCTGGCCGATTTGGATTGTCCTAACGCAGCGCTGAAGCGCTGCTCCACCCTCGCGCCCGCGCGTTTCCCGAATAGTTGCTGCCCCGATACCGGAGGTAGTCGTGCACTCCGTTCTAAGTTCTCCAGGTAACGCTGCATTACTGGTTGGAGATAGGCGTTGATTACCGCCGTTGAGGTGCGCTCGTATTCGCGAAATTCGGGGAGGATTTGATGAGAGATGGAGAGCGGAACTCCTAAAGGCCTTAGCGCTTCCGCGATTGCTTGCTCGTTTTTCGGATTTGCGAATGAGAAAAGTAGCGAGATGGCGATGGACTCGGGATGCTTTGCTTCTACTTGCGAGACTAGCGATTTCAGTTCTGCGGGTGAGGGCTGGGTCAGGATGTCTCCGTCGCTGGCGGTGCGTTCTTCGATGCCGAAGCGGAGATCGGCGGGGACTAGCGGTGCGACGCGGTCGAAGAAGAAATCGTAGAGCTTGGGGCGGGCCTGGCGGCCGATCTCGATGGCGTCTTCGAAGCCGGCGGTGGTAACCAGGGCCGTGCGTGCGCCTTTGCGTTCGAGCAGGGTGTTGGTGCCTACTGTGGTGCCGTGCAGGATCACAAGCTCGCCTTCGCGATTGATTTTGCCGAGGGCCTCGACGATGGCTTGAGAGGGATCGGCCGGAGTCGAGAAGACTTTCAACATTCTCAGGCGGCCGCGGTCGATCCAGACGCAGTCGGTGAAAGTGCCGCCGGTGTCGATGGCTACGCGGAGGGGTTGGGGGCGGCGGGTCATGGTTGTGATTCGGAGGATTAGGGTAACATTTGGGGCTATGAGATACGCATTTCTGGTCGAGACGTATGCCACCGAGCGGGTGAAGGTGGTCAGCGTATGGAGCGAGTTCCGGGACAAGGATTTTGCGGTGCGGCCGCGGGCGGGCGATGGACGGGGACGCAGCGTGCATGAGCAGATGGTGCATCAGTGCGTGAGCGAAGACCTGTGGTTCCGCAACATGCTGGGGATTGATGTGGGCGCGCCTCCGCTGCCGAAGCAGGAGATTCGGATGGAGTTTATGAAGCGGTATGCCGAGGACAGCGGGAAGCGGCTGGCGGTGCTTTTGGCGAAGGATGACGTTTGGTGGGAAGAGAATGTGAAGTTCTTTGATGTGCAGCGATCGCGGGCTTGGGTGATGACGCGGCGAATGACGCATACATCGCATCACCGGGGACCGTTGATGGCTATGCTGCGGATGCTGGGGCGGGATGTACATAGCAATTACGGGCCTACGGCGGATACTGGCGGATTGATGCAGAATCAGGCTCCGACTATTTATGCGTATCCGAGTTTGGAAGCGCTGTTTGCAGGTGAAGGCGCTGGAGGGGCGAAGGCTGTGCTGCCGGGGGCTGGTGGCAAGGCGGTCACGGAAAGACCTGGTTAGGATAGTGCTCCGGGAGCTCGCTTTGCTCGCTGGATAGCCGAGGACGGCTGTCCCGACATGAGTTGTAGTGCTTCCTGCTTATCCCTTCGTGGTAAAGGCTAACGTCAGCAGGGTTTTTTGTTCTACCTCGTGAGCCTTTGCACTGCCTGTGGCGGGGCTGGCGCTGGAGCTGCGTTTTACTGAGAGGACGTGGCGGTTGCCGGCTATGCGCTGGAGGCGGGGGAGCATGTTGAATAAGGCCCCCATGTTGGCGGGTTCTTCTTGTACCCAGACTATGTCGCCGGATTCGCCGTGGCGAGCGAATTCGGCTATGAGTTCTTTGTCGGGGAAGGGATAGAGCTGTTCCAGAAAGACGATTGCGGTTGAGTCGTTTTTTCTTTTTTTGCGTTCAGCCTGGAGTTCGTGGCCGATCTTGCCGGTGCAGACCAGGATGCGGTCGGCTTCGCCGATTTCGGTGTCGGGAAGTACATTCTGGAAATTCTTTTGGGTGAAGTCCGTTATGGGTGATGAGGCGTCGGGATGACGCAGCATACTCTTCGGCGTGAACACCACCAGCGGTTTGCGCCAATGGCGCAGGGCCTGGCGGCGGAGAAGATGAAAATACTGCGCAGCGTTGGACGGTTGCGTGATCTGGATGTTGTGCTTCGCCGCTAGCTGGATGAAGCGTTCGATACGGGCGCTGGAGTGTTCCGGTCCCTGGCCTTCGTAGCCGTGGGGGAGAAGCAGGACTAGGCCGGAGAGGAGGTTCCACTTGGCCTCGCCGGCGGAAATGAACTGGTCGATGATGGCCTGGGCTACGTTCACGAAGTCGCCGAACTGGGCTTCCCAGAGGACCAGTGCTTCGGGATAGTCGCGGCTGTAGCCGTATTCGAAGCCGAGGACGCCGGGCTCGGAAAGAGTGGAGTTGTGGATTCCGCAGCGGGCCTGGCCGGGCGCCATGTTTTCCAGTGGGACATATTCGTTTTCGTTCTCGATATCGATTAGAACGGAGTGGCGCTGGTTGAAGGTGCCGCGGCGGGAATCCTGGCCGCTGAGTCGAACCGGGATTCCGGTTTTTACCAAGCTGGCGAAGGCTAAAGCTTCGGCCATGCCGTAGTCCACGGGGCGCTTGGATGTGCCCATTTCGGCGCGTTGCTCTAAGAGCTTTTTTACTTTGGGATGGATGTGGAAGCCTTCGGGATATGTGGTTAGGTGATGGGTGAGGTCGGCTAGTTCTTCGGTCGAGAGTCCGGTTTCCACTTCGAATTCTGGCTTGTGGAGGCCACCATAGTATTGGTCCCAATACTTGGGCAGGTCGCGCATCAGCGGCTTCTTGGTTAGCTTGCCGGCATCTTTCTGCGCTGATTCGAATTCGGCTTTGATGGCGGCGACTTGCGCGGGGGCGTCGGTCGCTCCGATGTCGTCGGCGTAGATCTCCCAGAGCGGCGGATGCTCTTTGATCCTTTTGTAGAGCAGGGGCTGGGTGATGGTGGGGTCGTCGACTTCGCTGTGACCGTGGCGACGGTAGCCGATCAGGTCGATGACCACGTCGGTGCCGAACCGGTAGCGGTATTCGGTGGCGAGGCGAGCTACGCGGACTACCGCGTCCACATCTTCTCCGTTGACGTGGAAGATGGGGATGGACTGGCGGCGGGCGATGCAGGCGGCAAAGCGGGTGGAGTGCTCTTCGAGATAGCTGGTGGTGAAGCCAAGCAGATTGTTGACGACTACGTGAATGGTGCCGCCGACGGTGTAGCTGGGTAGGTCGGCGTAGTTCATGGTTTCGGCGAGGATGCCTTGTCCGGCGAAAGCGGCGTCGCCGTGGACGAGGAGCGGGAGATATTTTTCGCGTCCCCCTTCGCCAGTGCGGTCTTGTTTAGCGCGAGTGCGGCCGACCGTGACGGGATCGACGGCTTCGAGGTGACTGGGGTTCGAGACCAGATGGATGTGAACTTTGTTGCCGCTGTGGGTGGTGTACTCGCCGGTGGCGCCCATGTGGTACTTGACGTCGCCGGAACCTAGAACGCTGCGGGGGTCAACGTCTTCGAAGCCGGCGAATATTTCGTCCGGAGGTCGTTTGGCTACGTGGGCAATGACGTTGAGGCGGCCGCGGTGGCTCATACCCATCACGAGTTCGATGGCGCCGAGGCGGGAGCCGGTGTCGAGAATTTCATCAACCAGCGGAATCAGCGCGGTGACGCCTTCGAGCGAGAAGCGCTTGCTGCCGAGATAACGCTGCTGCATGACCTGCTCGAAGATGTCGGCGCGGATGAGCAGGTCGAGGATGCGCTGCTGGGCTTTTTGCGGAACCTCGGAATCTGTAACCTCGAAACTCTGAGCGGGCGATTCCATCTGCTCGTAAATCCAGCGGCGGCGTTCGGGAGCGTAGATGTGGTTGATCTCGACGCCGATGGTCGAGGAGTAGATGGCGCGAGCTTCACGGGCGTATTCGCCTTCGATCTGCAGCTCGGGGGTGATGCGCGGGCGGAGAAAGCCGAGAGGGTCGAGGTCGCCTTCGAGGTATCCCCACTGGCGGAAGGCGTTGAAGACGCGTTCGCGGTCGGGGTTACTGGCGGAGTTTTCGATGACGGCAGAGGCGCCGTTGGAGATCCTGGATTTCGGAGTTGCCATATTAGTTCGTTACCTAGGATAACGGATGCGCGGCGGCGTGCGGGGGATTCGAGAGCTGGGAAAGTCAAAACCTTAAACACAGAGGTCACAGGGGAACACCGGGTAGAACGGTTGCGGCGTACAGATTGGCCTCAGCGGGACGGCCGCGGGTGGCACCGCCCACGCGGCGATGTAGACTGGCACACATCCTCAGATGCAGGAGCGGAACTCGGATATGCCAACTCTGCTCGGAATTCCGTTCGATGCGAACTCTTCTTATCTGCGCGGAGCGGCGGGTGCTCCGGCGAGGATTCGCGAGGCTCTGCGCTGTGATGCTTCCGACAAGTGGACGGAACTGGGTGTGGACTTGGGCCCGGCCGGCGCGTTGGCGGACGCGGGGGATTTGCGGCTAAACGATTCGCGGGAGAAGGTTGGCGATGATTTTGCAGAGATTGAGCGCGCGGTGGGCGAGCTGCTGGAGAAGGGAGAGCGTCCGGTAATGCTGGGTGGGGATCACTCGGTTACTTATCCGATCCTCAAGGCGTTTGCGCGACGCTATCCGGAGTTGACGATCGTTCATTTCGACGCGCATCCGGATTTGTACGATGAGTTCGAAAGCAGCCGCGTGTCGCATGCTTGTCCGTTTGCGCGGATCATGGAGGAGCGGCTGGCGAAGCGGCTGGTGCAGGTGGGGATTCGCACGATCAACGGGCATCAGCGCGAGCAGGCGACGAGATTTGGTGTGGAGGTGGTTGAGATGCGGGCGCTGCCCGCTTACGGCCAGATGAAGATCCACGGGCCGGTTTATATTTCGTTTGATATGGATGTGCTCGATCCGGCATTTGCGCCGGGGATTTCACATCGCGAGCCGGGCGGGATGACGGTGCGGGAGGCGATTGCTCATCTGCATGCGATTGAGGGGACAGTTGCGGGGGCGGACATCGTGGAGTACAACCCTGGGCAGGATGTTTCGGGAATGACGGCTACGGTAGCGGCGAAGATTCTGAAGGAGATTCTGGGGAAGATGATTGCCGGGCGGTAGTTGGGGCTTTGAATTCGTCGCCTTCGTGGAAGGAGTGAGTTATGCAGGGGAACGGTCTGTTACAGATTGCCAGCCCTTATACGATGGAGGAAACGGTGCGGCGGCTGGAATCTGTTCTTGCCGAGCGTGGGGTGCGAGTGTTCGCTTTTGTGGACCACAGCGGAGAGGCGGAGAAAGTTGGATTGAAGATGCGGCCGACTAAGCTCTTGATCTTCGGCAATCCGAAGGGAGGGACGCCGGTAATGGTGGCTGCGCCCTCGGTGGCGATCGATCTGCCGCTGAAGGCCCTGGTTTCGGAAGACGAAGCCGGCAAAGTTTGGGTTTCCTACAATAGTCCGGAGTATCTGCAGCAGCGGCATGGTGTGCCGGAGGATTTGATCAAGAATATTGCGGTTGTGGGCGCGCTGGTGGCGAAGGCTGTGGAATAATGCTGCCGTCATTAACCCGCTGTCGTGAGGAGACCCTGTGGTTGAGAATTCCAACCGAGCCCGCGATCACCTGGCTAACGAACGCACGTTTCTGGCCTGGGTGCGAACCAGCGTCGCGATTGTGGTGTTTGGATTCGCGATTGGGCGGTTTGCCATCGCGATGAGGCAGCTGACTGAGTTTCAGGGCCGTGGGTCAAAGACCACCGGGTTTTCGGTGTGGATGGGGATGAGCGCGATTCTGGCGGGCGTAGTCATGATGGTGGCGGGGCTGGCGCGCTATCGAAAAACGCGGGCACAACTGGATGAGGGGAAGTTTGAGGCGGCGGGATTTGTTGTGGATCTGGTGGCGATTCTGACGGTGTTGTTTGGTCTGGCGCTGGCAGGGTATCTGATTTACGTGCAAAAGAGCTTGGGTTAGGCAGCAGCGCAGTTTGCCGGGAGCCGTCGAAAGCAGTCCTCAGCATCGAAAACCTATGGCGAACGATCAGGAAAAAGAGGCGGCGGCGCGGGCCAGCTTGCGGTTCGTAAAGGATGGTCAAGTGGTTGGACTGGGGTCGGGATCGACGGCGGCATATTTCATTCAACTGCTGGGCGAGCAGGTGAAGAATGGGCTGCGGATTCGGGGCATACCGAGCTCCGTCCGTTCGGGGGAGCAGGCGGCGGGCTTGGGGATTCCGCTTATCACGCTGGATGAATGCCCGGAGATCGACGTGACCGTGGACGGAGCGGACGAAGTTGATCCGCAATTGCGATTGATTAAAGGTGGCGGCGGGGCGCTGCTGCGGGAAAAGATTGTGGCCTCGGCGACCAAGCAGCTTGTGATTGTGGCCGATGCCACGAAGAGAGTTCCGGTGCTGGGAAAGTTTCCGCTGCCGGTGGAAGTGATCAAGTTCGCGCAGCCGGTGGTGCAGAGAAAAATTGAGGCGCTGGGGGCGGAGGTTGGGCTGCGGCGAGGAATGGATGGGACGCCATATTTGACCGACGAGAATAATCACATTCTCGATTGCCGGTTCGGGCAGATTCCGGATGCGGATGGGCTGGCCCGCCAGCTTAGTGACATGCCGGGGGTGGTGGAACACGGACTGTTTATTGGCATGGCTGACGTGGTACTGGTGGCAAACGGGAACGAGGTCGTGGAGCTGCGGCGCGGACGTTAAGGGAAACGAAAACGCTTTTTCACCACAGAGTCACAGAGACACAGAGAAAATCAAGAAATAATGTCTTCTTCGTGGCTCCGGGAGTCAGTGGTGGATTGTTCTGCTCAATTCTTCACAAAACCAGCGGAATTGAAATGGCGGCAGGGACACAAGCACAGGGGCGGGATCAACCTTCGCGGCGGCGTGGTGTGCGATACCGCGTGCAGGCGCCGCTGGATGTGATTGTGCTGCGTTCGGGGATTCCGCAAACTCTGCCGGGGCGGTCGGTGAACCTGGGCGAGGGGGGAGTGTCCGCGGTGCTAGCGGGGGAACTGTTGCCGGGCGAGGCAGTGGGAGTGGAGATCCGGCTGCCGCGGGTGGCGGACCCGTTGCGTACGCGGGCGCTGGTGCGGCATCACGACGAGCTGCGCTCGGGGCTGCAGTTTATCGGGCTGTCGGTGGAAAGGCAGGCGGCGATTCGCGCCTGGGCGGCCGAAGCGGATGCGGAAGGACAGCCGGGAGTACACGGGAAGATTCCGATCAAGGCGGGGAAAGGTTCCGAGAGGGGGGGATCGGGGGGGGCGCAGCCACCTACCCGCAAGGTGCGCGGACGAGGATGGATCCACCTGGTGGTGGCGACCGCAATCTTATTGGCCGTTTTGTGGTGGCGCTGGAATCGCGGGTGGGAAGATCTAGAGTCCGGTTTGCAGAAAAGTGAAACGACGACGGAGCGGCCGCACCCGCAGGCCCATGTTCCAGCTGATGTGATGGAGAAGCTGGTGACCCACCGGGTTGATCCCGACTATCCCGAGGCGGCACGGCCGGCGAAGCTGGAGGGAGTGATCGTGCTGGATGTGGTCGTGGGACGCGACGGATCGGTGGAGGATGTGCGAGCGCTGAATGGTCCGGACTTGCTGGCGCAGGCTGCGATGGAGGCTCTGCGCTGGTGGCGGTTCGAACCTTACCGGGTCGACGGCAAGGCGGTGGTGGTGGAGACGACAGTGGCGGTGGAGTTTAAGCCTTAGACGCAGGCTGCCAGTTTCAGATATTTAGACTTACCGCCTTCGCAGCGAGTTAGCGCGCAGCAGGAAGGTTGCTGCTCCAGCAATCGGCGACGATTAGCCATGCGCCCAGACGGCGCCACGCCTTCACGTACTTGCCGCGGTCAGCGACGATAGTGTTATCGGGCTGGCGGATGGCGACGGTGTAACGGCCGATCTCGACGGCCATGTCTCCAGAGGCTTCGACGCGGAGGGTTTCGAAGCGTAGGTCTTCGTATCCGGATTCGGCGAACTGGCGGAGCAGGCGCTCGACGGCCTTGGGGCCGTAGGCCGGGTCGTGATGCGGTGCCATGAACACGCCGTCCTGAGCGAAGAGAGCCGCCACCTGATCGTAGTTGCCAGTGTTAAAGGAAGTAACGAAATCCTGAGCAAGGTTCCGGATCAAAGACTCAACATCCAGGAACGGACGGGAGTCCGCCAGGGAGCTGGAATAGGGGCGATACATCTACTACCTCCTGGGGGAAGGCCAAGAGCGGCTCCATGCCCAGATGGACCACGCTCTTCAGTCCGAACGCATTCTAGCGCAAAAGCACCTGTGGAAAGCAGCAAAGATCAAGAATTTTTGCAGTGTGAAAGAAGATGATGGAAGTAGCGTGGGGTACAGCGCCGAGGCCGAGGGGGCATCCGGAGCGCTTTTGTCCGAACTGTTCGGCGGAATTGAAGGAGAGCCGGTGCAAGGTACGCTGCCCGGAGTGCGGGTTCCCGGTGGGCGGCGCGGATGTTCCTTGAGTGTGAAAAGTCCTTGTTGCACCTGACATGCCGGGCAAGGTGCGTCTACAATGACGACGGATTTGATTTTCTTGGTCATGATTAGGAGAACACGATGGAACGCAAGGCGAGTGCAGTGTGGAAGGGCGGACTGAAGGACGGGAAGGGAACGATTTCGGCGCCGGGCGGAGTGCTGAAAGACACGCAGTATTCGTTTACTTCGCGATTTGAGAACGGGCCGGGGACGAATCCGGAGGAATTGATTGCGGCGGCGCACGCGGCGTGCTTTTCGATGGCGCTTTCGGCACAGTTGGGCGGGGCCAATCTGACGCCGGAAAGCATCAGCACGAACGTGACCCTGACCATGGACAAGCTGGATTCAGGATGGACCATTACGGCGAGCCACATCGATGTAGTGGGGAAGGTTCCGGGAGCGGATGCGGCGGCATTTCAGAAGTACGCGGAGGCAGCGGAGAAGGGCTGCCCAGTGTCGAAGGTGCTGAACGCGAAAATTTCGATGAGTGCGAAGCTGGGATAGGCCAGGCTTCGGGCTTCGGCTTTCGGCTTTGGCAAAACAGGGCAGGCTTTCACTGCGCAAAGAACTCGTTCGGAAAGTGGCGGTTTGACAGCCTCTGACGGGACTGTAAAAATAACATAGTTGGTCTTCCTGACTCGGCGGCCTCGCGGCCGCCGCTGCATTGCAATTCAGATTGCCATCGTGGCGGAATTGGCAGACGCGCATGGTTCAGGTCCATGTACCGGCAACGGTGTGGGGGTTCGAGTCCCTTCGATGGCACCACTAATAAGAAGCTGAAAGAGCGTATG
>JBAUVZ010000274.1:0-5213 GCA_049583505.1 Candidatus Sulfotelmatobacter sp. | reverse complement strand
CTGATACTTCCCTCGAACCGAGCATCTCGAGAACTCGACGGACCAACCGCCAGAATGGAGTCTCCAGCGATGGAAAGCTCTTCCCCGAGAGGCTCAAAGCGCTTGCCGCTGCAACTGTTGCGGGTCGGCAAGAATCTGGTCGTAGGAGGTTCTGCCGATCTGCTGCGTTCGAGCAAAATCCTGAAAGGCTACACCAAATTGTCCAGAAGATTAGCTCCGCTCTTAGGGCACGTCAGCGAAGCCTACGCAGACTCTACGGAACTAGAGGCGACAGCGTCTCGCATCTCTCTTTGATGTTAGACCGGGCAGCGTGAAGGACACGACATTCCCGTTGCATCTTGACACTTACGATTTGTCGATCTGCTACTGCTCTGCGGCGACTAGCGACGGCTTGGTCTTGTGATTCAGACCCTTCCGGAACCCAGCATGATCTGCATCAGCAGCAACCACCGCCGCACGTTGGTGGTCATCAGGAAGTTTTCCTTAACGTGCTCGCGTCCGTTACGGCCCAGCTGAGAAGCGAATTCAGGATGCGTCAGCAGGTAGCGGATCTGGTACGCGCATCCTTCCACGCTGTGCACGAGCATGCCTGTCCGCTTATCAATAACCTGGTTCGGAATCCCACCGACGGCACCGGCGATGGTTGGTTTGCCTTTCCAGAGCGCCTCGGTTACGGTAAGCCCGAAGCCTTCTTTGATCGATTTCTGTACAACCAGTGTCGAAGCATGTTGCAGCGCGTTGATCTCCAGCGCGCACCACGGGGGGAGGTCGAGAATGATAATGTCCGGATCGTCCCCTGCAGCTTCTTTGACCTCTCGGAGGACAGTAGCACCCTCGGGATCATCGCTGGCTCCCCCGCCCGCCGGCACCAGTTGGCAATCCATGTATTTTCTGGCCAGTTTGAAAGCCTGCACTACTCCCACAGGGTCTTTGAGGCGGTCGAAGCGCGACACCTGAGTCACGATGGGCCGGGACCGATCAACTCCGAATTCGTCGCAGACCTGGCGGACGTCTTCCAGAGTCGCCGTGTAAATGTCGATCCGCTCCGCGAGGGTATTCGCCTTGTACTTGGTGATGCGCAGGAGATGGGCCGAAGTGTTGAAGTAGAATGGCTTCACCGGCGTCCGCTGGAGGGTGGTTTCCGCTGCGCTCATCATCGGTTCACCACCGCGGCCGCCTTCCCGCCCAGGGCGTCGCGCCCACGGACGGCGTCCAGCCAGCGGCCTAGGAAATCGAGCAATTCCCCTGGTGGCTTCAGCCACAGCTGCGCGGCAGTCTGCCGCCAGCGCGGCCGCACCAACACGCTCAAGCCCCGGCCAAGAATTGCTTGAAAGGCGTGCTCGTCGGTAGCGTCGTCTCCCAGATATGCGGCGGGTGTGTCCTGTTCCATCTCACTAAGCACGATCCGAACCACGTCTCCTTTATCTGCTTGGGGGGCCCGAATCTCGATGCCGCCGTCGAACTCAAGTAGCCCCACGCCAGAGTGTTCGGCGATCGGTTTCCAGCCAGCCAGCAAGCGTCCCCGTAATTCCTTCACTTCCGAGTTCGGCAATCCCCGCCAATGAACTGCGATGCTCCCGGTCTTGAACTCGGCCGCGTGCCGCAGGTGTTGACAGTCGAGCCATCGGTCGGCATCGGACAGGGCCTCAAGGTAGCGTTCCTCGATTCGCACTGTCTCGATGCTCCCGTCGGGCTTCCGCCGTTGCAGACCATGAAGCCCCCAAACTTCGGGAATTGGCGCAACGCCGAGAAGAGGAATGGTCTCACACGCGTCCCGTCCTGAAATAATTACCACGCGGGTGTGGTCGCTGCCAACGATCTCCTCCAGGAGCCGCGCGCTGCCCGGATAAGGGAATGCCTGGTCGCGCTCTTTGCGAAATGGCGCCAAGGTGCCGTCGTAATCGAGCAGGAGCAACGATTGCTGCGCTCGCGCCACCGTTCCCAGAAACCGTTCGATACGAAGTTGCGTCTCTGCTTTTAGCACTTCATCCTCTCGATCAACGGCTCCGATCTGTCACTGGCTCCGATCACGCAATGGCGCTCACGCGGAGTTTCTCGTGCGCGTGTTCCGGGACATCGAGCCGGACCTCAACGAGTTCCGTGATCAGATTGCCTGCCCACCGGTAGATGTTGTGCTCTTTGATGGTTCGGCGCATACGGTGTACGCGCAGTTGCTTCTCTTCCGGCTCCATCTCAAGCGCAACCCGGATCGCTTCCGCTGACTGATCGATGTCATAGGGATTCACCAGCAGGGCGTCGCGCAGTTCGCGCGCGGCACCGGTGAACTGGCTCAGGATCAGCACGCCGCGTTCGTCCCGGCGCGCCGCCAGGAATTCCTTCGCGACCAGGTTCATGCCGTCGTGCAGCGACGTGACCATGCAGAGATCTGCCGCACGATAGTACGCCGCGATCTCGTTGTGGCTATGCCGCCGTTTCAGGAACACAATAGGTTTCCATCTGTCTGATTGGAAACGCCAGTTGATCCGGTCAGCTTCCGCTTCCACCTCGGCCAGCAGGTCGTGATAGCGCTTGATGTGCGTCCGGCTGGGCGCTCCAATCTGGACGAAGGTGAATTTCCCTTGATAGGTTGAATATTTCTCCAGGAACCGCTCGATGGCCAGGAAGCGCTCCAGGATTCCTTTTGTGTAGTCCACCCGGTCCACGCCGATCCCGAGGAATGTTGCCTCTGTACCCAGACTGCGCAGCAACGACGTGCGCTCCAGGTATGTGAAACCGTTGCTCTGGCCTTCCCCTGGTTCGTCGTCGGTCAGATCCACGCTGATGGGGAAGGGACGGACAATGGTGCGGTGGTCTTGGCGCTGGACCGAAAAGTGTTCCCAGTCCACGCGGGACTCGACGACCCGGTCTACGGTCTGCAGGAAGTTGTTGCAGTGCGACTGCACGTGAAAACCGATGAGATCAGCTCCCAACAAACCGTCTACCAACTGCCGCTGCCAAGGGCAGATGCCGAAGGCTTCTGGATTCGGCCACGGGATGTGCCAGAAGATAGCCACCCGCGCATCCGGCCTCTTCTCTTTGATGAGCCGCGGCAGCAAGGCGAAGTGATAATCCTGGACCAGAACCACTGGTCCGGGCGTGTCTTTGATTTCCTCCAGCACCGCGTTCGTGAACTTGCGGTTCACCTCCTGATAGTGCTGCCAGTCGGAGGCACGAAAGATCGGGCGGGTATGGGCGATATGGCAGAGTGGCCAAAGACCCTCGTTGGCGAAACCGTAGTAGTAGCCTTCCTCCTCCTGCTTGTTCAGCCAAACGCGACGCAGGGTGTAGCGAGGGTCATCGGGAGGCACGCGGAGGCGATCATGAGCATCCACAGCTTCCATATCAGCATCACCGCTGCCGTGCGCGATCCATGTACCGTCGCAGGCGTTCAGAACAGGTTCCAGCGCGGTCACCAGACCACTCGGGGGCACCACCACATTCAGCGACTTCCCATCCCATTGGTGAATGTAAGGCTCGCGGTTGGAGACGATGAAGAGGCGGCTGCCCTCGAGGCGAGTCTGGAGATGCACGGAGAGCCGGTCCGCCGTCCACATCGACTCCCCCGCTTCCCGCAGGCGGGCCTCGTTTTCGGCTGCGCTGCGCGCCAAGTTGAGGCTTTCAGCCATGGTGGCAACCTCGCGGGCCAGCGGTCGGAACATATCGAGATCCGGCATTTTCTGAGACGAGGAGATTCTTCCCGTACGCATGGCCCACATCCATTGCGCGGCTCGCGCGATGGGACCGCTGATGCTCCAGCGAACGATCAGCAGCGTGATGAACACGATCAGAAATACCTGCGCCAGCACGCGGACAAATGTTTCCCGCCACACGCGCAACATCTGCGCCTGGATGTAGCTCGCGTCATGCACAATCACCAGTCCGCCCGACAACTCATCCTCATGGTGAAGGGGCAATGCGAAAATCAGAATCCGATTGTCTCCCAACTTAACGAACGCACTCTCATCGTGATCGTCCCGCATGGCTTCACTCAACACCAGCGGGCTCGCAGTGAGCGCCTTCCTCAGCTCTGGGGTCATGGCGACGACCTTAGCCTGCCGGTCATAGACCGCGACCCCAATTAGGTGTTCGCGATTGCCAAAGCGTTGCACCAGCCTCTGCAGCGCCTGGCTCGAACCGGCTCCCATTGTCTTCTCCACATTGCCGGCCAAACTCTCCCCCAGCACCTCGGCCCGCCGCTCCAGGTCGCCACGCAGGGCGCGCCTTTCGGCAACCACCTGATAATAGGAAAAACCCAGCGACACCAGTGTTATGCCGAGAATCAGAGAAACAATCAGCCGAACGCTCAACAACCGCATGCACGGACCTCCTGCTGCAACTTTTGTGCTGTTCCAGGGATCGACGAAGCCAGAGATAGACGAAGATGAGCGCACGCGCGGGGCAACACTTTCGGAAGATCGAAACCGAGGGGCGGAGGCGCGCAGGCCGTCCCTCGCTCAAACAACGGTTAGGCTGGCTCGATCGCGGTCACTCGAATCATGCCAGTGGAGGCATCCAGAACGCCGGTCACCTTCACGTCTTTGTTGACGAACTGCTTTGCTTTCTGCTGATCGTCCAGTTTGTAGGTCGTCTGGCCTTCTGCATCCGAAACAACCAGTGTGTTTCCGGCTTTGACGATCTTTCCGGCGAAGGGTTTCGTTTCAGCTGCGGGTTTCTGATTGTCCGGCTGCTGCATCTGGTCCTGTGCAGCAGGGGTTGAGTTTTGCGCGATGGCCGTCTGCCCCACATAGCAGAGTCCGGCTATCACTATGGCTGTTGACAACGCAACGCGTACTACATCTCCTATCTTGTTCATAGTAGTCTCCTTGGGGAGGGATTTGTTATACAAACGATGCAACTCCTCTTCCAATACAAAGCTGCATTCCTAAGTCCTTGAAATACCGTCGATTATCACGAGATGTCAACATTGGTAAAGTGCAAAGATGGCGGGTACAGGGAAAATTATTCCGTACCGCTTCCTGAATTTGGCCTGGAAAGAAATCAGTGGTTCCTGCAGCGTGGCCTCCAGGATGGCGTCTTCGGAACCAGTTTCTGGTCAAACAAAGTGACTATATCAGACGTAACTGTCGTTAACAGATGGGATGAGAAGGCCGGTCTCCGGGCGGGATGCGGTGTACGCTCCCAAGTTATCGACGTGCTCAAGGCACAGATAAAAGGAGACCGGCAATGAAGAAGGCTAGCACCAGAGCAGCAGC
>JBAUVZ010000273.1:0-3075 GCA_049583505.1 Candidatus Sulfotelmatobacter sp. | reverse complement strand
AGTGATTTTATCGGGCAAGGCCTGAATTCTTGGATTTTATTTGAAGCCTCAATGTTCGCATTGCCACTGCCTTCGTACAGGTAGACGCTATGTGACCGGGGTGACAAAGCGATGCTATGGCTGATCTTGACTGTGGGCAGCACCCCACGCCAGTATTAGCGAATCGTACTGCTCGGCATATCCCGATAGGCCGGAGGAAACCGCTCTATGTTTCTGCTGTACAAAGTGACGAAGACACCGCCAAGTTGCCGATTTGACCTTTTGCGTGAAACTCATCTGTTTGGCTGTAACAAGGGATTTGTTCCTCGCTATTTACGGAGCGTGCTCCCGGCTGATGCAAATGAACCTTACAAATGGCACTTCAAAACCGCCGATGCCTTGCATGCACTTGAACCAGATGCCGATGCATTCGTTATCGACCTGAAGCCAAACAATAAGAAAAATGCAAGTCGATATGAAGTCCGAGAGTTTGCGGGTTATTCCGACAACGACTGGACTCCCGCAATGCTGAAGATGGGTGCCTTGCTAGTCGATCAGGATGCCGACAAATACCCACGGGAGTCGTTTGTCTTGAGCCAGTGCGATGGACTGGACGAAGTAATCACCTTTCTGCATTTCAGCGGTAGTGTCAAGGACGGGTCGCTCGTTCTGAAATGGGTCGCACCGGGGCGAAGTTCAACCAATTCGGTCCTCCTGTGGCCGGAAGTGTTCAATTACTTTTGTAGTCAACTCCGACAGCCGTGAATCTCCAATTCGCCTGCATTGCGAGGGCGTTACTCATTCTTATCTTTCAAAACACCGATGTCACGCTAAGGCCATTGAGTGCAGCGAGCACCGGGTGATGCTTGATCAGTGACCAAAAATTCTTCCTAGCCCGCCACGTCGGAACTCTTGGGTTGACCATCGGGCAACGGGCGATGGCAAGCCAGTGGCGCATACGCCGGGTGAGTAAGTGATTGCGAATCTCTGGTCGTGCGTTCATTTGTTCTTGAATCCTCCCTGAGGGCTCACCGGCTCTGCTTATTTAGCAAAATCGGGAACGGCTTATTGACACGAAAGCACTTGGCTGCCGCGCCGGTCGATGGTGCCTTTCTGTACATTGACTTTGGAAGTCGGCGAATTTCCGATGAATGGTGGTGATCAGCGGCGGAAGCGGAACATTAAGGTCTGATTTCGTCATATCCCGCTGCAAAGCGACACCGAGTCCCAAACATGCATGTTCCCCTCCCGTCTCTGTGGCATCCGCTGAACAGAAAGCACATTTCTTCATGGCCCCCACGTTTTAGTCGAAGGCGTATAATTCTCGGCGCTATGCGAGGATAATATGCTTAGAACATGCGCAACATTGGCATTGCTTCTGTCCTTTGCGGCGAGTTCATCGTCCGCTCAAGGATCGCACCCAGATGGGTATGATTGGGGCAAATGGAATCCAAACGTGAAGATCGGCTTCGTGATGGGATATATTGATGTCCCGCCTCAGTTGGAAATGGAGAGAGCGTTCGTCCGTTAAGATAGCGGAGCGAACGTATGAGAAAAGAGCGCAAGCACTACACTGCGGAGGAGAAGGTGGCCATTCTGCGGCGCCATCTTTTAGACAAGGTCCCGGTTTCCGATCTGTGTGAAGAACTGGGCCTACAGCCGACGGTGTTCTACCGCTGGCAAAAAGAGTTCTTCGAGAACGGAGCGGCCGCCTTCCAGACGACGGAACGTCCTCGCCGCCAGGCGGAGGAGAAACAGAAACGGATTGAGTTCTTGGAGAAGAAGGTGCAGACCAAGGACGAGGTCCTGGCCGAGCTGATGGCGGAGCATATCGCGCTAAAAAAAAGCCTTGGGGAACTCTGACCGAGACCTGGGTGCCGCACGATGTGCGGGATCAGGTGGTGGATTTCGTCCGACGCTGGTCGGAGAAGACCGAGATCAGCGTCGGCCGCTTCATTCATTGGCTGGGGGTCACCGTGAGCAAGTTCTACAACTGGCGGCAGCGCTATGGACGAGTGAATGAGCACAACGGTTGGGTACCCCGAGATTTCTGGCTGGAGCCGTGGGAAAAGGAAGCCATCATCGACTTCCACCTGAAGAATCCGTTGGAGGGCTATCGTCGGCTAACGTTCATGATGCTGGATGCAGACGTGGTAGCGGTCAGTCCGGCGAGCGTATGGCGAGTGCTGAAACAAGCGGGACTACTGTCGCGCTGGAAAGGTAAGTCGTCGCGCAAGGGGACCGGCTTCGAACAGCCGCTGCAGCCGCACCAGCACTGGCATGTCGATGTTTCCTATATCAACCTGTCGGGGACGTTCTATTACTTATGCAGCGTGCTGGATGGATGCAGTCGTTTTCTGGTGCATTGGGATCTGCGGGAGTCGATGAAGGAAGCGGACATCGAGATGATTCTGGAACGAGCCAAGGAGAAGTACCCGGACGCTAAGCCGCGGATCATCTCCGACAACGGACCGCAGTTCATCGCGCGGGACTTCAAGGAGTTCATTCGTATCTCGGGGATGACGCACGTGCGCACCTCGCCGTTTTACCCGCAGTCGAACGGGAAGATCGAACGCTGGCATAAGTCGCTCAAACGGGAGTGCATCCGGCCTCTAACCCCGTTGACGCTGGAAGATGCGCGCCGCTTGATTCAAATCTACGTGGATCACTACAACACGGTGCGACTGCACAGCGCGATCGGCTATGTGGCACCGCAGGACAGGCTCGCCGGACGCCAGGCCGAGATCCACGCGGCTCGCGATCGCAAGTTAGAAGAAGCTCGTAGGCAACGGCAACTTCGCCGGCAGCAGACGATGTCTTCACGGTTTGCGCGGTTCTGCAATCCAGCTAAAATGACTTCGCCAAGTGAAACGGAAGCGGGCTCTGCGGGGACGCAACCATGCTGAGGGATAACTTGGCGGGGCTCATCGAGCCGATGCGGGCAGCGCGCGAGCTTAACCCTCTCGCGCTGTTCACAGAACCGAAAAAGTCATCGGACGATAGACCCCAAGATGCCTTGAAAATCCCCGCCCCGAAGGGGCGGAATCTTACACTAACGGAGAACGCCGCTTCTCCATTTCACGCTGAGCCAAGACA
>JBAUVZ010000272.1:0-13965 GCA_049583505.1 Candidatus Sulfotelmatobacter sp. | reverse complement strand
CTTCAGACCGGTTCGACTTCGTATCCTTACACGCGAACCGCCAGCGAGCGCTGGATCGCATCCACGGAAATGACCAGCGTGCGGTCTCCATTGCGCGAGACCAGCAAGCCCTCCAAGCCATCGAGCGCCCCGCTCCGGATGCGCACCCGCTGACCGATCTTGAGGAAAGGATGACAAGACCAAGGGAGTTGCCCTTCCACCACATTCCGAACGGCGTCGATTTGCTCGTCGGGAATGGGAGCGCCCTCGCCCCTGGCTCCGACTAGCCCGAATACTCCATCTACACGGAGAACGCGTAAGCGGTCGGACCGGTTCGGCACAAATTTCGCGAACACATAGCAGCTGAACAGAGGCATCTGCACTGACTTCTTGCGGTCACTCCAGCGATGCACCTCGGTGACCAGGGGCAGGAACGTTGTCACGCCTCTCTCGTCAAGTCGCTGCGCTACAATTTTCTCGTGACGGGGGCGGGTCTGCAGCCCGTACCAGTTTTCAACTCCCGCTTCAGCCAGCGGAGCCGGCTGCGGAAACTCCCACGATAAGGTGCTTACGGCCATAGCTTCGCCCTCTAAGTCACTTTCTCTGAGTGACCCCAAAAATCAATCACAAGACTGTTGCTGTCGAAATCTCAGCGTCGAAATCCGAGGGGGAATACCACCGTTGGGCAGGAGACCGGGGGGGTGCAGGTTTCCTGCTGACTCAATAGCGCTTGCCTTAAAGAATCTTTTAGATCAAAGGGAATGCGTCGCCCATCACAACTATTTCTATGATGATTATCGTATTTCACGAAGGCTGTCAAAAAACCTTTCGACTTCTGTCTGACTCGCGTCCTAATCCGCACAGAATTTGTGATGGAACCACCGGGGCGGGGGGAGAACTACTACCGACTTCTTCGATCGGCTGCCCTGATGACAACCATCCTACATGGGATTGCAGATCGCTGCAATGGGAATAACGTAACCAGTGCAGGTTACTTCCAGGCTACGTTCAGTAATGCAACTAGATTCACTCTTGGGAAAAATGAACTGGCGGGTTCGAGAACTCTGCACGACCCCGGATCCCCACCTAACTTACTTATTTCACGGCCTTTAACACAGAGACCACAGCGTACTCGGCGTCCACCTTTGCAATTTGCCGAAAATCATCGCCAGTTCACGTCAAGAGTAATCATTCCTGCCACCCCGTTGCAGCCCATTGCAACTGTCAGACAACCATCTTTGCTTTGGGGTATCCGCACGATATTTATATTAACGACGAGGTCGGATGAGTACGGGCCACCCGCCCGCAAAATTACCCTGTTGCAGGAAGGCAAGCATGGGCGCGGGTTCTAGGGGGCAGGAATCTTGGCTTGGGTAATATTGGAATATGCGCTTTCGCCACTCGCATCTAGCGCTGTGGTTGCGTAGCAGTAAGTAGTGCCGTCGGCCACGACACTGTCGGTAAACAACGTGCTGGAACTCGGAGTGGAACCAATGTTCGAATAGGTCCCGCAAGAGTTTGTACCGTAGACAGCGCGATAGACGTTGTAGCTCGTCACGCCCGAGGTAACGCTGCCCGTCCATGACAAGCTTATAGTGTGGACGGGTGCAGGCGTACCGGTGCCAGTCAGAGCTGCGGCGGTTGGTGTATTGGAAGCGGTGCTGGTGAAGGACGCCGAGGCCGAGGCGGCTCCGGTCGCACCGGGTGTGAATGTCACAGTAAACGTAACGGGCTGTGCCGTGGTAACCGCGACGGGAAACGTGAGGCCGCTGATCGAAAACTCGGATGGGTTGGTACCGCTCAAGCTGACTGAGGATACCGACACGCTCGACCCAGTGGCGCTTAGCGTCCCAGTTTGGGTTCCACTTGTTCCGACTACCACGCTCCCCGCGTTAACGGGACTAACATTCAATGCGCCTTGACTCTGCGAAATCGCGGATCCGCTCAGAGTTACGCTCACAGTAGGATTCGAAGCATTGGAAGCGACCGAGACACCTCCGCTGAAATTCCCCGAAGACTGCGGCGCAAAGGTCACACTGAAGGACGCGCTTTGCCCCGGGGTCAGGGTCACGGGCGTGCTTAATCCCGAGACGCTGAAACCCGTGCCGGTGACCGAAGCTTGAGAGATCGTCCCATTCATTCCACCGGTATTTTTAACCGTCTCGGTTTGGGTCTGATTCTGTCCGACTTGGACGTTTGCAAACGTCATGCTCGCAGGTGTTGCAGTCAGGATCGCTGGCGCCACTCCGGTTCCAGAAAGGGCAATATCAACCGAAGTGCTCGAACCGTTTATGGTGATCGATAGGCCCCCGTTGCTGGCGCCGGCAGACGTCGGAGCGAAAACGACACCAAATGTTGTGCTCTGGTTTGGCGCCAGCGTCAACGGCAGGCTCAGCCCGGTAAAGCTGAAGCCTCCGCCGGCAGCGCTCGCCTGCGTGATCGTGATGTTCTCGCCCCCGGTGTTCTTCAAGGTTTCGGTTTGCGTCTGATTGGTGCCCACCTGCACATTGCCGAAACTAAAGCTGGTCGGATTTGCACTAAGGCTTCCCGCCGCGACTGCTGTCGCGGAAAGTGCAATATTCAGGGGGCTGCTGGCGCCATTGTTGGTAAGTGCCAAATTCCCGCTTACGCTGCCAGCCGATTGCGGGCTAAAGACGACGCTAAAGGTCGTGCTTTGCCCCGGCGCCAGGGTCAGGGGCAGGGTTAAGCCCGTAGTGCTAAAGCCGGTCCCAGTCACGCTAGCCTGCGTGAGGGTGAGACTGGTTCCACCTGTATTGCTGAGCGTGTCAGACTGAGTTTGGCTTGTCCCGTTCTGCACATTGCCAAAGCTGATGCTCGCGGGCGTGGCACTCAGTGCGCCTGACAAGGGGTTCTGTGTAACTTGCGAGTTCGATTTGCTCGTGCTCACTCCCTGGCAGCCCAGCAGGGTAGCCAGGGCCAATAGAATGACAAGCGCATTCCAACGAGAGGGGAGGTGGAGCATAAGTGAAAATAAGCTCGGTTCCGTCGACTCCTGAGTTGAACCGCTAGTGTGCCCGTTGTAAATGACTTGTGTAAGGTCCCAAAAGGCCATGCTCGGGGGGAGCCAAAAGACTTTATTCCTGACTGGTCTCTGGTACGCAGCGCGATGTCTACAGGTGTGCACGAGCCCGTGCGACCCGGCTTTGCAAGTCCCAGCAGCGATTGGAAGGCAGTGGGAATTTGCATATGGAAAATCATATCTTCGTGACCATGCGCGATGATTACCGCAGTAGGACAACTCCGATTCGAATCCGCTCGCGGGCGATTCTCGAAACCAAAACGAAGGTAGCCGCAGTGGGGCTAAAAGACTGATTCGATCGCCGGCTCGAAGTTTCTATTGGGGACGGGCCCCGCCCAGCACCAGTTCGCACAGACTGTCGACAAAATCGGGAGTCAACTTGTCATGACGTATGAGAAATCGCATGTAAATGGGCCCGTAGAGTGAATCAAGAACCAGGTCCATGTCCACATCTTTGCGTAGCTCGCCGCGTAGAATCCCGCGCCGGAGGGTGGTGTACGCCTCTCGGCGGCGCGGCCAGAGGAAGCGTTCGCGAAAAGCGCCGATCAGATCACTGTCGCTTTGGCCTCCGGCCAGAATCGCAGAAAGAATACGTCCACGCCGGCTACGGAAAATCTTGATCACCTGACGCATCTGCTTGCTCATGTCCGTGTAAACCGAACCGGTATCCGGGAAGTCGAGTTTCCGGGTCGTGCTGCTGGCAAACGCATCCGCGATGAGAGCGGCCTTGTTGTGCCACCAGCGGTACACGGTTGCTTTGCCCACGCCGGCATGAGCTGCCACGGCTTCAATGGTCAGATCCGAAAAACCATTCTCCCCCAGAAGCTTCAAGGTGCTCAGCAGGATGGCCGAGTGAGCCTGCTCGCTGCGCGGGCGCCCCGGAGCGCGCTTGCGGCGGCCTTCACCGCGTCTCGCACGAGCCGGAGCCTTCTGGCGCATATCCCTACCCTACCATATAATCAGAGCCGGGCTTTAGAATCCAATACGCTTAGTATCGAATCTAAAACAACGTCTGTGGATTCCTCGTCGCGTCTGGGCAGCATAGCCTCTTTCTTGTTCGTTCGAACTCTGGAGTGGTGTCTAAACAATGTGGATTGTTGCATTAGCGCTCAGACGTCCCTATACCTTCATCGTAATGGCGATCGTCATTATTGTTCTGTTTTTCGTAACAGTTGTCCGCACTCCGGTTGACATCTTCCCCAATATCGACATCCCTGTGGTTTCGGTGGTCTGGTTCTACGCCGGCATGTCCCCGCAAGATATGGCCGACCGCATCGTGGCTAACTCCGAGCGTGGCATCACCACCACGGTCAACGACATCGAGCACATGGAGTCGCAGTCGGTAAACGGCTTGGGCGTCATCAAGGTGTTTTTCCGTCCCGGCACGAACGTGCAGGGAGCCATCGCCCAAATCACGGCAATCGCTCAGACCACCGTTCGCGGGCTCCCGCCTGGCACCACGCCGCCGCTGATCATTTCCTACAGTGCTTCCACTACGCCGATCATTCAGCTTGGCTTGAGCAGCAAGACCCTGCCCGAGCAGCAACTCTTCGATCTTGGCCAGAACTTCCTGCGCAACTATCTGGCGACAGTGCCAGGGGCTGCCACGCCCTATCCTTACGGCGGCAAGATTCGACAAATTCAGGTGGACTTGGATCTACCGAAACTCCAGGCTTACGGGCTGGCGCCGGTTGACATTGTCAACGCCGTAAGCGCGCAGAACATAATCCTTCCCACTGGCACCGTCAAGCTGGGCCCGACGGAATACAACGTGGAAATGAACGGAACTCCGCAAACCATCGCGGAATTGAACGACCTGCCGGTCAAAACCTCCTCCAACGGTTCCACGCTCTATATGCGTGATGTTGCTCACATACGCGACGGCTTCGCGCCGCAGACAAACATAGTGCGTCAAGATGGGAACCGCGGCGCTCTGATGTCGATCTACAAGAACGGCAACGCCTCCACCCTGCAAATTGTCGCCGGGATCAAGAACATTGTGCTGCAGGCGGCGCAAGCACTGCCGCCGGAGCTGAAAGTGACCTCGCTGTTCGACCAGTCTCTGTTTGTGCGAGCGTCAATCGATGGGGTGATCCGTGAGGCGGCGATCGCTGCGGCTTTGACTGCGGTCATGATTCTCATCTTCCTCGGAGATTGGCGTCCCACGATCGTCATATCCATTTCTATCCCGCTTTCTATCTTCGTTTCGATCATCATGCTGGGCGCGATCGGCGAGACCATCAACATTATGACACTGGGAGGGTTAGCCCTCGCCGTCGGCATCCTGGTCGATGATGCCACCGTGGAAATCGAAAACATTGAGCGCAACCTCGCCATGGGCAAGGAGATGAAGCAGGCCATCCTTGACGGCGCGCAGCAGATCGCGGTGCCGGCTTTTGTCTCCACACTCAGCATCTGCATCGTGTTCGTGCCCATGTTCTTCCTGGCGGGCGTGGCAAAGTTCTTGTTTGTGCCGCTGGCAGAGGCTGTGAGCTTTGCCATGCTGGCCAGCTACCTGCTTTCCCGAACCCTCATCCCCACCTTGGTCATGTACATCATGCGCGGCCACGAGCATCGCGCGGAAGCACCCAAGAGTTTCCTGGGCCGCTTCCAGCGCGGCTTCGAGCGCAAGTTTGAAGAGTTCCGCCGCGGTTACGAGCAACTGCTGGAAACAACCCTCGAACATCGGGGAGTATTCGTAGCTTGCTTCCTGGCCTTTTGTTTGCTCTCGCTCGGGCTGTTCATGTTCCTGGGACAAGACTTTTTCCCGCAAGTGGACGCCGGCCTGCTGCGCCTGCACGTGCGCGCCCGGCCCGGCCTGCGCGTGGAAGAAACTGCGCGGCTCACCGATGAGATCGAATCCGTTCTGCGAGAGGAGATCCCGAAGAACGAATTGCAGACGGTTCTAGACAACATCGGCCTGCCCAATTCCGGCATCAACCAGTCTTATAGCTCCAACGGAACCATTGGCACCAGCGATGTCGAAATCCTGATCGGTCTTGACCCCGAGCATCATCATCCCACCGCGGGCTACATACGGAATCTGCGTGAGCTGTTGCCGCGGCGGTTTCCGGGAGTGGAGTTCTTCTTCCAACCCGCCGACATCGTGACCCAGATTTTGAACTTCGGTTTGCCCGCACCCATTGACGTGCAGATCGTCGGCACCGACATGGGAAGCAGTTATCTCATTGCGCAGCAGATCGCCAACAAAATGCGGCACATTCCCGGTGCCGCTGACGTCCACGTGCAGCAGTTGCTCTCCCTGCCCACTCTGCACATGGATATTGACCGCACACGTGTCACCCAGGTTGGGCTCGCGGCACGGGACGTCGCCCAGAGCGTCCTGGTTTCTCTGAGCGGCAGCTTCCAGACTTCGCCGAATTTCTGGCTCAATCCGCGCAACGAGGTTACTTACCAGGTGGCGGTGCAGTCGCCGCAGTACCGCATGACCAGCATGCAAGACCTCATGACCATACCCGTGACCTCGCCGCAGGGCACGCAGTTGCTGAGTAATCTGGTTCAGTTGTATCCGGTGGCGCGGCCCGCAACCGTTAACCATTACAATGTGCAGCCGGTCATCGACGTTTACGCCAGCACGCAGGATCGCGATTTGGGCGCAGTTGCTGCCGAAACTGACAAAGTGCTCAAGACGTTCGACGGCCAATTGCCTCGTGGCACTCACATTGTGGTCCGCGGGCAGGTGGTTACCATGCGCTCCTCGTTCTTCGGGCTGGGCCTGGGACTGGTCGGAGCCATTTTGCTCGTCTACATGCTGATCGTCATCAACTTCCAGTCGTGGCTCGATCCCTTCATCATCATCGCCGCGTTGCCGGGAGCACTGGCGGGAATCTGCTGGTTCCTGCTTCTGACCCGCACCACCTTAAGTGTGCCGTCGCTCACCGGCGCGGTCATGTGCATGGGTGTGGCCACCGCCAATTCCATTCTGATGGTCAGCTTCGCCCGCGAGCAGATAGACGAGGGCATTCCCGCCGCGCAGGCCGCAGTCGCTGCGGGATACACGCGCATGCGTCCCGTGCTGATGACCGCACTGGCGATGATCATCGGAATGGTTCCGATGGCGCTCGGCTTTGGCGAAGGCGGCGAGCAGAACGCACCACTGGGCCGCGCTGTCATCGGCGGCTTGCTTTTTGCCACGGTCGCCACGTTATTCTTTGTGCCAAGCGTGTTCGCCATGTTCCACAGCCGCCGGGAAGCCAAGCGGGCACGCCAGGGGTTGGCTTGAAACAGGTATTTCGCCGGAATCGGAGTCAGCATGACCACTGAGAACGAATCCAGACAAAACCCGGAAGATGCAAAGCGGCTCGGGCAGAATAACGCCGCTGATCCGCTGCAGCCGCCCCAAGACGAGCAACGTCATGCGCTGAGTGCTCAGGCCCAGCGCGACGAGGAGATCGCAGCGATTCAGCAGCACTCCCGGCACCAACCTCCCGGGATCCAGAAGCCACCCGAAGTTCCGCCTGCGCCTGCGGGTAAAGCGCTGATGGTAGTGGGCATCGCTCTGTTGATACTGCTGATAGCCGGCGGGCTCACTCTCTGGGACCACGTCAGCCACGATCGCGCGTTGGCCAAGGAGACGGAGCGCGAGACCGTGCCAACTGTCGCCGTGGTCTACCCTCAGTCGGAAAAACCCGACGAGGATCTGGTTCTGCCCGGGTCTCTGCAGGCCTATGAGGAGTCGCCGATTTACGCCCGCACCAACGGCTATCTTGTGCGTTGGTACAAAGACATTGGCAGCCGAGTGGAAAAGGGTGAGTTGCTGGCTAAGATTGATACTCCCGAGGTTGATCAGGAGCTGAACCAGACCCGAGCCGCGCGTCTGCAAATCCTGGCGCAGATGGATCTGGCTAAGATCAGCGCCGACCGCTGGGAAAACCTGCGCAAGACCGACTCCGTCTCCGCGCAGGAAGCCGACCAGTACGTGAGCGGATACGAGCAGAGCAAAGCCAACCTGGCCGCCGCCGACGCCAATGTCCGCCGCCTCGAGCAACTCGAGGGCTTCAAGGATGTCTACGCGCCGTTCTCCGGCGTACTCACCCGCCGCAACGTCGATCCCGGAGCTCTCATCAACGCTGGGGCTGGCGTTGGCACCGGCGCCGCTGGCCGCGAATTGTTTGACCTTGCTCGAGTCGATCCCCTTCGGGTTTACACGAGCGTTCCGCAGGCTTATGCGCCGTACATAAAGGTTGGCGCCAAGACCACCGTCACTTTGCAGGAATTTCCCGGCCAGAAGTTCTTCGGCAAGGTGGCACGCACGGCCGAAGCCATTGATCCGGCCACGCGAACACTGCTGACCGAGGTCGATGTGCCCAACCAAGACGGACGCCTCCTACCTGGCTCCTTCGGCGAGGTGCACTTTGCCGTCGGCTCTGGGGTGAATAAGGTTACGATTCCGGTGAACGCGATGCTGTTCCGCGCCGAAGGTCCGCGCGTTGCCGTCGTCGCTCCCGGCGGCAAGGTGCAGTTACGGCCGATCAATATTGGACGCGACTACGGCGCGACCTTGGAGGTTCTCGGCGGAGTTTCTCCCACCGACCAGGTCGTCATCAACCCTGCGGATTCGCTTGAGGATGGGCAGCAGGTGAATGTGGCACGGCCGCAGCAGCAGAAAGGTAGTGCTCCGTGAACCGAGCTTTAATCTCGGCCGCTCTCGCGCTGCTCGGTCTTGCAGCCGGATGTACCGTCGGTCCGCGTTACAGCCGGCCCGCGGCTCCAGTGCCGGCGCCGGATGCGTGGAAAACGCAACCGCCATGGCAGCAAGCCGCGCCCAAGGACTCAATTCCCAAAGGCGCGTGGTGGCAACTCTTTAGCGACCCGGCGCTCAATGCCTACGAACAACAATTGCTCCAGGCGAACCAGTCTCTGGTGGCCGCACGCGATCGTTTTGACCAGGCGCGGTCGTTGGCGCGCGTCGCTACCGCAGATATGTTCCCACAGCTTTCAGCCGATTCCAGCGCGTTGCGGGAGCACAGCGGCGCTAATCGCCCTCTAGCGGGCCAGGCACCGCCCGTCCTTCCGTACACGCAGAATGTTTATACCGTTCCGTTTTCTCTGAGCTATGAGGTCGATCTTTTCGGGCGCGTGCGGCACAACGTGGAAGGTGCCAACGCGTCTCTGCAGTCCACGGCCGCCGATCTTCAGAATGTGCAGTTGGTGCTGGCCGCTGAGCTCGCCGCCGACTACTTCACGCTGCGTGAACTGGACGCCGAGTTCCAAGTAGTACAGGAGTCCGTGGGCTACCAGCAAAAAGGTCTGGATCTGGTGAAAAACCGCCATGAGGGTGGCATCGCCAGCGGACTGGAAGTTGCGCAGCAGGCCGCGCTGCTTGATTCCACGGTGTCGCAGCTCGCCCTGGTGCAGCAGACGCGTGCGCAATATGAGCACGCGATTGCCGTGCTAGTGGGCCAGCCAGCCTCCGGGCTGAGCTTGCCGATCGCGCCGTTGCGCGCCACTCCGCCGCCAGTGCCGCTCGGAGTGCCCTCCGACGTTCTCGAGCGCCGGCCCGACATTTCCACCGCCGAGCGCCTGATGGCGTACCAAAATGCTCAGGTGGGCATCGCGCGCTCAGCCTTCTATCCCCACATCACGCTGAGTGGTTCAGGCGGATGGCAGAGCCGCGACCTCGCTCCCCTCCTCAATGCGCCCAGCCTCTTCTGGTCGCTCGGCGCGGACGCCTTGCAGCCCATCTTCGAGGGCGGACGAAACCGCGCGAACCTGGCCGCAGCGCGCGCCGCCTACGACCAGTCCGTGGCTAACTACCGCCAGTCCGTCCTCACCGCGTTCCAGGAAGTCGAGGACGGAATCAGCAATCTGAGCACGCTTTCGCAAGCCCTGGCCACGCAGGGCGCAGCAGTCGAAGATGCGCGGCGCGCACTGGCAATCGCCAACAATCGTTATATCGGCGGAGTCACCAGCTACCTCGATGTCATCACTGCACAGACCACGCTGCTAACCAGCGAACGTCTGCAGACGCAGTTGCTCGGCCAACAGATGGTCAGCTCCGTCTATTTGGTGAAAGCTCTCGGCGGTGGCTGGGACGCCAGCCAAATCACAGACCAGCGGGTTCATCCCCAAGCGGGCCAGGTTTTGCAGCCCTGACCTTCCCCCCGAGACGAGTTCTGCGGGTACCCTCGTAAGCATTCATTTCTAGAGCTCCCCGCAGCCCGTTGCAGGTTGACAACGGTGACGAAGGGGCCTAGTATTATAGCTGAGGGAAATATCTCTTCTTACTCTTTCACGTTTTCGGCAGTAAGTCGGCCATCTGAAGTTTTCCGTTGATTC
The DNA here is from genome assembly GCA_049583505.1 of Candidatus Sulfotelmatobacter sp. GTDB lineage: Bacteria > Acidobacteriota > Terriglobia > Terriglobales > Acidobacteriaceae > Sulfotelmatobacter. Next base: position 3,647 of record JBAUVZ010000272.1, on the reverse strand, counting down.
ACACTTTTGAAGGAGTAATCGGAAATGACACCTGCTAACTAGTGGGGACTCTCGAGTCAGCCCCGCCTTCTTGTAAGTTCTAACATCTGCGTTTATCGCGCGAGCCCGGAGGGAAACACTATGACGAACACCAAGTTTCTTGTGAAAGTGAACCGCAGCGGTACTCGCGCTCCTGAATACGTGCAGCGGATCGACCGCACTCCCATCCAGACCACAACCGATCGCAAGCTGGCGCTGGTCATGGGAAGATTCACCGCGGAAGACGCCGTCAAGTCGATCCAGAATTCCCGATGCAACCCCGAGTTAATTTCCGTCCAGGTTAGTGCCTAGTAGTTTCGGCATCCGGCACCTCTGTCACTCTCACTTTGTCTGGCCGTCATGAAAACAATATGACGGTCGACAGGTAGACGTGTGCGAGTGCTGCGACCTCGCGTCGGCAAGAGTGCAGCCCTCCGCTCAAGTGCGTTAAAATCCGGCTCATGAGAAGAAGAGGCCGGGGCGGTTTGGCAAGCGTGGCGTGGGCTGCGGGCCTCGTTATGGTTGTTTCTGTTGCCGCTCAAACCGGGCTTACATCGAGCACTGAGACCTCGCCTCCCACTGCCAGAGAACTGCAGTTGCACGCCTGTCTGGAGCAAGCGACGCAAGCGATGCACCAGGGCGACAACGCGGCCGCCGCGGAAGCTTTTCGGCGCGCATTGGAAATCGATCCGCATTCACTTGTCGCGTTGAACGATTTGGGAATCGTTGTCACCCGCCAGGGGAGACCTGGTGAGGCGCTCCGGTTCTATGAACAGGCGCTAGAATTCCGTCCTGACGACCCTTCGACGAGACGCAATCTCGCCATTGAGTCGATTATTACCCTCCGAGCGCCACACTCTATTCATACGGCGCTTCCGCTAGTCATTTACGAGCTTCAAACGGAAACCGGACTGTTTCCCCTCGACGGAGGAAGATTCAGTTCCTATTGGTGTGCCGTAGTATTCTCCCATGGAATGAATTTCTGGTTTTCCTGATCGCCGAAAGGACCTCCTCTGTGGTGCAAAGCGAAAAGGCCAGTTACAACCGCTTCCTTTTACTTGTAGCAGGGCTCGGCGGTTTGCTGTACGGGGTTGATGTCGGCATCATTGCCGGCGCACTGCCGTATCTGGAAGCCACTTCCGGCTTGAATGCGGGCCAGCTTTCGAGCGTGGTCGCAGCTGTGCTTCTCGGCAGCGTCATCTCAACTCTTTTTGCAGGCGCGCTGGCAGACTGGATGGGACGCAAGCTCCTGATGACGCTTAGCGGTGTGCTGTTTGTCATCAGCATTCCAGTTATTGCACTGTCGCATGGTTACGAGCCGTTGATTCTTGGCCGCCTTCTGCAAGGCATCAGCGCCGGCTTGATCGGTGTAGTAGTTCCGCTATATCTGGCGGAGTGTCTGTCAGCGTCGACTCGCGGCAAGGGTACGGGCATCTTTCAATGGCTGCTGACGTTCGGCATCATGGCGGCCGCCTTTGTCGGAATGTATTTCAGCTTTCGCGTCGACGAAGTGGCAAAACTCGCCGACGCCGCCCGGCTCATCGCATTTAAAGGCACAGCCTGGCGCAGCATCTTCTGGGTTTCGCTGCCCCCCGGCATCTTGTTCGTCATCGGCAGCCTCATGGTAGCGGAGTCCCCGCGCTGGCTGTTCCGCCATGGCAAGCGCGAAGCCGCCTACGCTGCACTCCTTCGTTCCCGCACCACCGAGCAGGCAAACCTGGAGCTTGCCGAAATGGAACAAGCGGCCGCCGCGGAGAAAGCCAGCACATCCACCGGAACGAAGATCAAAGAATCGCTCTTGCGTCGAAAGTACGTGATCCCGTTCGTACTGGCCTGTGTCATTCTCGCGTGCAACCAGGCCACGGGCATCAATTCCATCATTGGCTATAACACCAACATTCTTTTGCAGAGCGGCCTCTCCGATGTTCAGGCTCATTGGGGCTACGTCCTTTTCACCATTGTGAACTTCCTGGCGACCATTGGCGGCGTCATGCTGGTGGATCGCAAGGGACGCAAATTCCTTCTCTCCGTGGGAACAACCGGAATTATTGTTTCCCTCGTCTGCACCGGCCTGCTCTTCCGCCAGACGGAGCGCTTACGCGTGGATTCCAGAAGCTCGGTTCAGTCCATGGCCACCCCGGACCAGAAGATCACGATTACTTATGATCAGAAGCTCGCCCAAATGCTGCTGAGCGAAGGTGGAAACGCTACCCGGCAAATCGTCAACCGACCCACTTCGCTGGTCGTAATTTATTCCTATGGAGACTTCCGCGCCGCCACCAAAGCCGCGCGTTCCGACGACACCGCCGTGACCCCCATTGAAATCACACGCGAGAGCTGTGTGCCCGACAACAAAGTGAAAGCGTTCTTTTCCAATCCCTTCGGCGATCTCGATGCCGCGCGCCTGGCTCCGCTAAGAATCGACAATGCGCTCATCACACCCTTGCCCAGCCAGCGCAGCGGATGGAAGGTCGCCATCACTCTTTTCATTTTCATGGCGTTCTATGCTGTCGGCCCGGGTGTGTGCGTGTGGCTGGCGCTTTCCGAACTGATGCCAACCCGCATTCGCTCCAACGGCATGAGCATCGCCCTTCTCCTCAACCAGGCAGTTTCTACCGGTATCGCGGCCGTATTCCTGCCCACGGTTGGCAAGTATGGCTACTCCACCATGTTTTGGGGATTCGCTGCTTGCACGGTAATCTACTTCATCACCGCAGCCGTGTTCCTGCCAGAAACGAAAGGGAAGACATTGGAAGAGATAGAGGCGCATTTTGAGGGCACGAGAAAAAAGCCCGGCCTCGCGATGGCCTGAATGTGCCGCGTTACTGCTGGGGTTGGAGCTTCACCAGCCAGTTCACCGGCTCCGGGAGAATGGCGAAGGCTGGGAGTCTGCCCCGCACCATCGCGACTTCATCGCAGTTGTGAAACCTTGGACAGACGTGACAGTCCTTGTAAATCTTATCGGGCAGATCTTCACGTCGCGCCATCTCGAATCCCTGGCGAGCAAAAAACTCGGGAGCCCGCGTGAACAGGCAGATGCAATCCACCCGATGCCGTTTGGCTTCGGCCATCAACGCCTTCATCAGTCTGCTGCCCCCACCTTGCCCTTGCGCATGAGGTCCTACCGTTATCGAGCGGATCTCGGCCAGGTGCGTGCCATAAAGATGAAGCGCACCGCATCCAATGATGCGGCCTTCATTTTCCAGAACGACAAAGTCCCTTACATTCTCGCAAATCTCCGCCAGCGTGCGGGGCAGCAAAGTGCCGTCGCCGGAATAGCTGGCAATCAGGTCGTGGATGTCCTTCGCATCCGGCAAAATGGCTTTACGCGTGCGCATGGACCTCCTCGCGCAGAGACTCGATTTTCTTTCTCGCTGCCACAATCCCCTGCCGCACCCGGGCTGGCGCGGTTCCGCCAACGACGTCATGGATCGCCAACACCGAAGCCAGTTTCAAGCACTCATGGAAGTTGTCATCGAATACTGGATTCAGAGCACACAACTCCTCCGGTGTTAAATCCCGAAGCTCGCAATGCTTTTCCACGCACAGCTTCACAGCCATGCCGATCTGCTCGTGTGCGATCCGCGAAGGAACGCCGCGATTGACTAGGTAAGTCGCTGCCGCCCACG
>JBAUVZ010000271.1:0-6821 GCA_049583505.1 Candidatus Sulfotelmatobacter sp. | reverse complement strand
CGTCGGTCATGTCGTGTTTGGCATAGATCGCGTCGCGCTCCTGCATGGCCGCCCACAGCCGCTTGTTACCCATGATGACGGTGTCGATCGCGGTGTAGGCGTCGAAGGCAAACTGGTCCTGGCTCAGGACGCCGAGCTTCCGCGGACGCACCACCGTCCCTTTTTGCGGCTCCAGTTCGCCGCTGAGCAGCTTCATAAACGTCGACTTGCCCGAGCCGTTGGGCCCGGTCAAGCCATAGCGCTTTCCCGGCGTAAATGCCGTGGAGACTTCATCAAACAGTATCTTGGCGCCGTAGCGCATGGAAACATTACTAACTGAAAGCATGATCTAATTTCTCTTCTTCTGGGCTTCTACTGGGAACTTCTTCAGGAAGCGTTCTTCTGAAACTGCGGGGGAATTTCCGCCAAAACGGTACGCAGCTGATATCACTAGAATAACATGCCAGTCTGAGCTCCAGACTTACTTCTGGTCGAGGAGAGTCCGCACCTTGTGCGCGAGCGTGTCCAGAGAAAACGGCTTTTGCAGAAGAGTGGTCTGCCCACCGAGGCCTCCGTCGGCTAAGGCCGGGTGGTCCGGATAACCGGACATGAACAAAACCTTGATTTGCGGGCGCACTTTCCGCAGGCGTTGCGCCAATTCCTTCCCCCCGACGTTGGGCATGGCCATATCGGTGACCAGAAGGTGGATCAGGTCTTCGTGTCCCTCGGCAATTCGCAGGGCTTCGTTGCCATCCATCCCGTGTAACACCTTGTAGCCTTGGCGGCGAAGAAATTCGCCGGCTAACTCGCGAATGCCGCTCTCATCTTCCACGAGAAGAATGGTCTCCGTGCCTCTGGGCGCGGCGGCAAGATCCGCTTGCATTTCGGACACTGGCGCTGATGTCTTGATCTCTGTCTCTGTCTCTTCTGCCCAGGGAAGATAGATCTCGAACGTGGTGCCCTGTCCCGGTTTGCTCTGGACGTGGGTCCAACCGCCGGTCTGCTTGACTACGCCGTAGACAATGGGCAGCCCCAACCCGGTGCCCTTGCCCGGCTCTTTGGTAGTGAAAAAGGGCTCAAACATGTGGGCTTGCGTTTCACTATCCATTCCGACCCCGGTATCACTGACGATAAGCATCACGTACCGGCCCGGCTGCACCCCGTCGCGGAGCCTGGGATCGTCGCCACCAATTTCCGCGTTCCTTGTTTCAATGAGCAACTGCCCACCGTCGGGCATCGCGTCCCGAGCATTGACGGCAAGGTTCATGATCAGTTGCTCCACTTGCCCGGGATCAGCCTTGACAGGCCAAAGTTGGGGAGCCGGCGCCACTCGCAGGGTAATGTTCTTTTCGATCAGGCGATCCAGCATTTTCGCGACTTCGGCCAGGACTTCGTTCAGGTCCATGACTTGGGGTTGCAGTACCTGCTTGCGGCTAAAGGCCAGCAATCGGCCGGTAAGGCTAGCTGCCCGTGTTACCGCATGTTCGATGCCCAGGGATTCTTTTTGGATCGGAGCGTCCGGAGCAAGCCCGCCGCGCAGGCGTTCATTGTGCGCCTGAATGAGCATGAGAAGGTTGTTAAAGTCGTGGGCGACGCCTCCCGCCAAGAGTCCCACGGCTTCCATTTTCTGCGAATGAAGGAGTTGATCTTCCAGCCGCTTCCGCTCCGTAGTGTCATACATGGCCCCCTGCATCAAGCATGGCTGGTCCTCCGCGGTCGGCAACATGACGGCTTCGTCGCGGAACCAAAGCACCCTGCCGTCGCGGGCAAACATGCGGTATTCCGCCTGATACAGATCGCGGTTTTTCTGAAAGCGCTCTTCGGCCGCCAGCACACTTTCGCGGTCTTCGGCGTGGATGCGATTGATCCAGTTAGCGGAATCAGAGAGCCAATCCGTGGGCGAAAATCCGAGCATCGACTCGATCTGAGGGCTCACATAATGCCAGCGACCGCAGGGGCCGAGTTCGGCGATGTAGGTGACGGCGGGCAGGCGCTCCACCAGTGTGCGATAGCGGTTCTCCGCCGATCTGAGTTCCGCCTGAGCTCGATCCCATTCCATGGCGACCGCAGCCAGATGAGTGGCGTGAGCAATGAGTTGTAAGTGCTCACTATCCGGCGTCCGCGGTTCACGATAGTAGATGGCGAATGTTCCCAGGATCCCGCCGTCCTGCGAGGCAATCGGTGTCGACCAGCAAGCTCGCAGCCCATGGGGAAGAGCCAGATGGCGGCACTCTGCCCATAGTGGGTCGGTGGCAATGTCGGAGACGATGACCGGCTGGCGCCGATAGGCGGCGGTACCGCAAGATCCCGCGCAAGGGCCGATTTGGATGCCGTCAATAATCTGGCCGTATTCTTTCGGCAGGGAAGGCCCGGCAGCGTGGCGCAAAGTCTTACCGTCAGCATCCAGCAGGAGAACCGAGCACAACAGGCCGCTATGATGCTTCTCGATGTTCGTGCACAAGGTCTGCAGGATTTCAGGAAGGGCAGCATGGGCCATCACCATGGCCAGCACTTTTACGTCGAGGCGCGCTAGAGCTTCCGGTGACTCTTGAGCTGCGTCGACTGCTTTCTGCACTCCAGTAGACATACTGCTTCTGCTAGCTTCCTTTGAAGGTAATTGAAGAGGCGGATCCTACCCGTGGCTACCGACACCCACACTGAAACCCTATTATTGACGATGAATCGACGGGGCACGAGGATACCTCGTATTCCAAGGTTACATTGGTAACCGACGCTGGTTGTTTCCAAATGAGGTGGGACGGGATGCGAATTCCATCTAGTGTCCGGCACTGAGTTCGCGCACGATCGCCCCGACGAACTGTTTGGCGTCGCCGAACAGCATCAGGGTGTTATCGAGGTAGTAGAGGGGATTGTCGATGCCGGCAAAACCTGGGCTCATGCTGCGTTTGATCACCATCACGGTGTGGGCCTTATCGACATCGAGGATGGGCATGCCGTAAATGGGGCTGGAAGCGTCAGTACGCGCGGCGGGGTTGGTAACGTCGTTGGCGCCGATCACCAGGGCCACATCGGTCTGCGGAAAGTCGCCGTTGATCTCATCCATCTCGATGAGCCGGTCGTAGGGAATGTCGGCCTCGGCCAGCAGCACGTTCATGTGGCCGGGCATGCGTCCGGCGACGGGATGGATGGCAAAGCGAACTTCGATTCCCTTCTTTGTGAGGATGTCATAAAGTTCGCGGACTTTGTGCTGCGCCTGCGCCACTGCCATGCCGTAACCGGGGACGATGACCACTTTGTTGGCGGCGGCGAGAATCGCTGCCGATTCCTCGGCTGTGGCGCTGTGCACGGGCTTGGCTTCCGCGCCGGCGGTGGCAGCAGCCTGCACCTGGCCGAACGCTCCAAACAAGACGTTGCTGAACGACCGGTTCATCGCCTTCGACATGATGACTGAAAGAATCAGTCCTGAGGAACCATCGAGCGCGCCGGCGATGATCAGCAGCTTGTTTTGCAGCACGAATCCCATGGCGGCCGCGGACAATCCGGCATAGCCGTTTAACAGCGAGATGACAGTGGGCATGTCGGCGCCGCCGATCGGGATTATGAGCATCACGCCGAAGATCAGCGAGACGCCGACTACCACCGGGAAAAATTGCTTCGCTTCCGGATGCAGCACCAGGTAAACCGCGCTGGCCACGGCGACGCCGAACAGCAGGAAGTTGACGAGATTTTGTCCTTTATAAGTGATGGGCCGTTGGGGCAGGATTTCCTGCAGCTTTCCAGCCGCCATCAAACTACCGGTGAACGTCAGCCCTCCGAGAATCACCTCCATCGAGAGCACCGACATCATGAATTTCGGGACATTGGGACTGCGAAGGTAGAACTCCGCCGTGCCCACTAAAGTGACGCATAATGCGCCGAAGGCGTGGCTGAGAGCGGTCCGCTGTGGGACCGCGGTCATCTGCACCATGCCGAGCGGAATGCCGATGCCACTGCCGAGCACCAGCCCGACGGCGATCCATTTGTAGTCGACGATGCCGTGGTGCAGTAGAGTCCCGGCGATGGCCAACACCATGCCGATCTCGCCCGCCCAAATGCCGTGGCGAGCAGTGGCGGGGGAACTCATCCACTTCAGCGACAGGATGAACAGGGCGCTGGCGATAAGGTAGATGACTTCGATGACGTACTGGCTTCCGGCGAGCTCGTTCATGACTCACTCAACATGGCTTACTGAATAAGATCTGCTCAATATTGATTTCGCTCAGCTACTTACTTGCTCGGACGGCTGCTCTTGAACATCTTGAGCATGCGGTCGGTAATAAAGAATCCGCCTACAACGTTGCTGGTGGCCGCAACGATGGCGATCGTGCCCAGCACCGTCGCGAACGTGCTCTTGCGCTCGCCCACCAACACAATCGCGCCTACAACGGCAATGGCGTCGAGTGCGTTGGTCAGCGACATCAATGGGGTGTGCAGCAAAGGTGAAACGTGGCGGATGACTTCGAAGCCAATGAAGCAGGCCAGCATGAAAATGAAAAGCGAGTCGATTAAACTGTCACTCATGTGCTCTCCGAGGGGCTAAAGCCCGCATCTCTTGTAGCTCCGCGGCACGGCTTAAGCCGTGCCCTGATACAAATCCCGAACCCGAGGGTCTCACTGCACCACCAGTGCCGGCAGTTTGAAAAACTCGCGCACTCGCGCGTTCACGATTTCACCACCGCGGGTGACCATGGTCTCGCGGATGATCTCATCCTGCAGGTTGAGCTGCAGCTTGCCATCCTTCACCATGTAGGCAAGAAATGTGGCGACATTGCGGGCGTACATCTGGCTGGCATGGTAGGGGACGCTGCTGGCCAGATTGATGGCGCCGATAATCGTCACTTCATGCTCTTTCACCGTTTCTCCAGTTCGTGTAAGTTCGCAGTTGCCGCCGCGCTCGGAGGCCAGATCAACGATCACTGAACCGGGAGCCATCCCCTTGACCATGTCAGCCGTAATCAGCACAGGCGACTTCTTGCCGGGAATCACGGCGGCGGTGATGACCACATCACTTTCTGCAACAACGCGGGTCAGGAGTTCGCGCTGCCGGGCATAGAAGGTTTCGTCCTGGGCAGTGCCGTAGCCGCGGGCGTCCTGAGCGTTCTGAGCCTCAATCGGCAACTCGACGAAGCGGCCGCCCAAGCTCTGCACCTGCTCTTTGGCGGCCGGGCGCATGTCGTAGGCCGACGCCACCGCGCCCAGACGGCGCGCGGTGGAGATGGCTTGCAATCCCGCCACGCCGGCGCCGATGACAAATACGCGTGCCGGAGTGATGGTGCCGGCGGCTGTCGTCATCATGGGAAAGATTCTGATGGAAGTTTCAGCGGCCAGCAGCACCGCCTTGTAGCCACAGATCGTCCCCATGGAGGAAAGCGCATCCATGCTTTGCGCGCGTGTGGTGCGGGGCACCAGTTCGACGGAAAATGAGGTGACGCCAGCGGCGGCAATCTGCTGGGTGACTTCGACGGAACCGAAAGGGCGCAGAAACCCGATCAGCAACTGATCGCGCCGCAGCAGAGGAAGGTCAGCCTTGCCGGTCACGTCATTGGAGCCGTAGCAAAGCACCTGCACAACTATGTCGGCGGCGCCGAATACGGCGGCACGATCGGGAAGAATCTTTCCTCCCTTCTCGACGTAGAGCGAATCAGGATAACCGGACCCTTCGCCTGCGCCCGACTCCACGACCACTTCGAGCCCGGCCTTGGCCAGCGTGGGGATGACCGCAGGAACGAGAGCAACCCTGCGCTCTCCGGGGTAGCTCTCCTTCGCAACTCCGACAATCACGCGGTTGTCCTTTCCCCAGTGAGAATCTCGCTGGCGTTCCTGCCGCTGCAGCGTTCCCTCAACGTCCCTGTCGCAAATCGCACACTAGACATTGCCAAGTGCGAATACTACAGGACAGAGCGAAAGCTCGGCTGTGATACTCGTCACCTGGTGCTGGCACCAGCGTCGAACGAACCCAAAACAGTACCAGAAGGGGAGAGAACTGAAAAGTGGCGCGCCGGGAAGAAAAAACAATTGCTTGAAAGCCGGCCGCTTCTAGGAAGCGTCACCGCGAGAGAAACGACCGGCTTTCGTCTTCCAGAGAGTTATTGCTGGGGTGGTGCGCTCTGCTGGCCCGAGCCGGCGTTGGCGCCACCGTGGTGGCCTTGCATCCATTGGTCGCGCTTGGCCTGCATTTCGTCCCACGTCTTTTGCTGGGTCGAGTCCAGGAGCCCCCGGATTTGACCGTCGGTACTCTTGTGGATCTCCATCATCTTGGCGCGTCGATCTTGCTCAGAAAGAGAAGTGTCCTGGTGCAGGCTCTCCATCTGGGAGTGTTCAGACTGTAGAGCGTCCAGCACTTTGGGCTGCTGATCGGAGGTGAGGTTGAGTTTCTTGGTCAGTTCTGCGGCGCGCGCGGCGGGATCCTGGGGACCATGGTGCCGGTGACCGTTCTCCTGTGCGGGCGGAGTTTGCTGAGTGTTCGACGGGTTATCCTGCGCCGACGCGAAAGGCACGGCGATCGAGATGAGGCCGGCCGCGGCAAGAACGAGCAGGGACTGTTTAAGCATGGGGAATCTCCTTTTTATTGGAATCTGTCTACCTCTATAAACGGAATTATGAACCGAGAGTTGCGCAAGAAACCAGCATTTCGACAATCTTTGCATAACTTTACGAAGCTGGCTTCGATTTGGGATCGATCTACGAAAAGTGGTGAACCGATCTCTGAGCGATCTGAGCGACCCGACACATAGGTGACAGATCGTACCGGACACATAGGTTACACTTTTTCCCCTTTCGGGGAGGAAGTGATGCCGTGGAAGGAGTGTTCGGTAATGGATGAGAGACTGCAGTTTGTGGCT
>JBAUVZ010000270.1:0-6535 GCA_049583505.1 Candidatus Sulfotelmatobacter sp. | reverse complement strand
TGGAGACCCTGGCCTCTTGCGGGGCGATCATTCAGGCAGTGAAAAGCGCTATCGAAAAAGGAGTGGATTCGAGAGTTCGAGAGTTGGCACAAGGGGATCTCAGCCGGATCAGCATCGAGATGATCGGACAAGCTGCCCTGCAAAATGACAGCCTGTCTTTTCGCGTTCTGCACGAGGCAGTGTCACACATTGCTGTAGCTCTCGCTGATGTTGTGAACTTACTGAATCCGCACGTTCTCGTTTTCGGAGGAGCTCTATTCCGCTCCGCCCCTGAATTATTCCTGGAACCTTTGAAACGCACTATAAAACAACGTGCGCTGGAAAAATCGGCGAATGAAGTGCAACTGAAGATCTCTACTCTGGGCAGCGAAGCGGGCGCCCTCGGAGCCGGAAGATTGATTTCCGAAATCGTGGTAGAAAGACTCTACCAAGACGCATCAATAGGATGAGTTCTCCAATCCCGCCTGCGTGCGCAACGGTCCCTAGGGCAGCGGGGCCTCGACCTCCTCAAGCATCCAACGATCGGTTGCAGTATCGAGGTGACAGTCATAACCGTAGAAACGGCCATGAAAGATGTGCTGGAACAGGCAGGCCCTCTGACCGCGCATAATGGGATTTCCCTCTACCGGCCGGAAGTCGCCGTCGGGAGAATCCGCAACGAAGACTTTGACCTGCCATTCTCCCTGGGGTTCGTCGGTGTAGCGGTGCGGGTAGATTTCGGTTGAGAGATAGTAAGCTCCCTTTTGCCCGCTTGCGTTTCTTGCGTTCTCAACGTAGAGCAGCGTGGGCGCTGCGACGGTTTCAGTAGAGCGCCACAAGACCTTCTCTGGCGCTTTGTCCAGGTTCAAGACCCCGGCTGCGCTCTTGCTGATGATCTCGAAGTGATCATGATCATTGCCGCGATAGAAGGTCAGAGAGAAGCGTCCTGAACGCGGATCGCGAAACAGATTTGGATTCTGGTTTCGCTGATTGGGCACACCCGGGACCAGAACCTTCTCCTCTGTGAGCTGAATGCCGTCTTTGGACGAGACCAGAACGATGCGGCTGCTCGGTGTGTCGTAATCGCGGGTGACCGCGAAGTATAAGAGGTGCTGGTGTTTCGGATCCACCTTAGCCAGGACAGAAGGCCAGCGAGCGTTGGTCCACAGAGGATTCTTTTCGTACTTGGTCCAGTTCACCAGATCATTGCTCCGGGCAAGCCCAATGCCTCTTCCTTCGTTCAGCCCGTACCACCCCCAGTAGCGGAATCCGCCTCGCTTGAGTTCGAGGACGCTCAGCGTGTGGGGATACTGATCACCCTCCCACGGTTGCGCCTCGGGCATAACACGCCGCGGTTCCGTCAATTTCAAATAGGGGATCGCTTTGGTCTGGCCCGTTTCCGTTCTCACCTGACTGGAACTGAACCCAGTGAGGATCAGAACTAGAAACGCATAATAGAAAGTCCGGCGCAATAGGTACATCAGTTCTCCTCTGCTAAACATGCCTGGCAGTGGGCTGAACTTCGGCTTTCTTGAAACTGACGGTAGCGTTAGTAATGAGTGGCTTGGCCCAGAAGCCAACACTCAGAACGCAAGCGAACGTGACATAGAGGAATGCGGCACCCGCCCTCAGGCCGAAATGATCGCCGATACGTCCAATGATGACTGGCACCACGGCCCCGCCCATGATTCCAGTGCTTAAGATCCCGGCGAAGGAACCGTGGTGTTCAGAAACCGAATTGAGTGCGAGCGAAACCAGGATGGGCCACATCACCGATGCGAAAAGACCAATTCCAGGAAAAGCGATGACGGAAACCTTCGCCGGGCCGAACAGGGCGGCGGTCAAGCACAAAAGGGCTCCGATGCAAGTGCCGATCAGGACGTAGCGGCTGTCGAAAACCTTCAGAAGCAACATGCCAATGAAGCAGCCTGCTGTGAGCAGGCCCCAGAACCATGAGACTGCAGTTGCGCCGGTGGTGTGCGGGTCGTAGCCGTGGTATTGGGATAGAAATTTGGAGATCCAATCGTCCGTGCCCTGCTCCGAGCCCACGTAGGCAAAAACGGAGAGGAAGAAGGCCCAGACCATCGGCTTGCGAAAGAGACTGCCGTACATTTCGAGGGAACCGGCACGTTCGTCGACGGTAAGCTCCACGCGAGGAAAGCGGCTGAAGAGGAGGACCGCAACCATTGCCAGGGTAAAAACAGCAAAGATCCAGTACATCGAGGCCCAGGGAAGCGCCGGAGGGGTGAGCCTGGCCAGAACCTCGAGCAGGCGATTTCTACTGGCGTGCTCGCTACCCAGGTTCAAGACCAAATATGAGTACATGTACGGGCTCAGAAAAGAAGCGCTGCCGAAGACGAGCTGCGCGAAGGCAGAATTAAACGCAAAATTTTCTTCGCCCCCGGAAACCCGTAACAGTGGATTGATCGCAGTTTGCAACGTGGCCATTCCCGATCCCATCACGAATAGCGAGAACACCGCCACTCGATAGCTCGGGTGCAAGGCGAAACTCAGCGATCCGGCCGTGCCCACCAGGAACGCCGCGATCATGACGGGCTTTTCGCCGAAGCGTTCTACCAGAAAGCCGGCGGGAATCGACATTACCCCATAAGCAATAAAGAAGGAGAAGGGCAAGAAGGCGGCAGCTGCCAGGTTCACCCTGAAGCTGTTGATGATGTCGGGCACGATCGGGCCGAGAATATTAGTAAGCAGTGACATCACAAAAAACGTCAAGAAGACTATGGCCACCATGTATCGGTTTCTTGATATGGAGGGTGACATCATCTGTTATTCCTTCGTGGTGACTTTTGAGGTGAGTTCAAAACGGCCAGGTTCGCGCCCCACCTGCGCAGCCAGAGCCAGGGTGACCATCTGCACCGGCAGAATCTCGAGGATCGGATGTATGGACTGCGGCGCGGAGGGCAGGGCGCAGGGCGGGGACACGGCGCCTTCGCTCACCAACTCTGCCCGACCCTGTTCCTCGAGAACATCCTCGAAAAGCCGTTGGTTGAGCTCGCGCGTTCTAGGTTCGCCGGCAAAGACGAGGACAAAAGTCTCGTCGCTGAGCATTTCAAACGGGCCATGGCGAAATGCCGCACTACTCATGCCTTCCGCGTGGAAATGGTCGGACTCTTTGACAATCAGAGCGCCAGTTCCAACCGCTGCGAGCGATGACCCTCGGCCGACGAGAAACAAATGTCGAGTGCCTTTAAGCATCTGCGACAGACTTTGTACATGTTCCTTCCAGTGGGCCAAGTAATCTCGAACCGCCGGGCTGGCAGTTTTCAGTTCCTGGCGCGTACACCGTAAATCGCGTTTGCACACGACATCACCAAGCCACTGCAAAGCCATCAGGGCTGTCACGTACGTCTTACAAGAAACCGAGAACTCCTGGCCCGCCTGGCTGAGTATGGTTGCGTCGGCTCGCTCCGCCAAAGGACTGCCGGGTGTGTTGGTAATCGCGATGACGGATGACTTGCCCCTATTGATTTCCAGCAGGCGGACAACTTCGGCGCTCTGCCCGGATTGAGAGACCGCGACGATCAATGTCTTGGGATCGAAGAGGCGGCTCCTGTAGTGCAAAAGCTCGGCAGTCTCCACCATCATGGCGGTCAGACCGTGATTGATCAGCTCGATATTGAGGGGATGTAGGGCATGGAAAGAAGAGCCCATACCAGTCAGGACAACCGTCTTGAACTTACCTTCCTGGAGACGGACGGCGAGGCGATGCAGAGTCTTCGAGACCTCGAGTGTGGCTAGCGTTTCGTCGAGCGCTTGGGGTTGATCGAGAATATCGCGAAGATATGCCCCTTCGATCACTGAGAAATCAGAGTGCATCGTCCCCCACCTCCGAGCCGAAGCGGTGATACCAGACTCTGGCGGCTCCAATCAGGTTTGAGTCTTCACCCAGCGAGGCTAACGCCAATTCAGTTTTGTCGTAGGGAACGAACCGGCAGCTGGCAACAATGATCTGTCGAATGCCATCTAAAAAAAGGACAGCACTTTTCATCACGCTGCCGCCGAGCACGATGATTTCAGGAACAAACATCGTGACCAGATTGGCAAGGCCAAGGCCGAGATAGCGGCTTTCGTGCTCGATGGCACGCAGGGCCCAGGCGTCGCCGTGCTGAGCGAGTTCGCAAATTTTCTTGGCGGTCAGGCCGGTACCTTGGGAATAATCCGACGGGGCATTCCTCTCAAGCCAAGCAACCATAGCTGGACCAGCCGCCAGAGATTCCCAACAACCTCGAAAGCCGCACAAGCAGAGCGGCCCGGAGGGATCAATGACATGGTGGCCGATCTCGGGATGAGAATGATCCACGCCGCGGTAGAGCTTGCCATCGACAATCAGCCCTGTTCCGATTCCAGTTCCGACCGTTACGTAGATCAGTCGGCTCTTTTCCCGACCGGCGCCCCAACCTGCCTCTCCAAGAGCGGCAGCATCGGCATCGTTCTCCAGGGCCACTTTTACTTGGAAGATCTGGCTCAGGTCTCTGACCGGATTCTCTCCTTTCCAATGGGGAAAGAAGTTGACATCGCCGATCTCGCCGGTCAGCGGATAGACCGGCCCGGTAGATCCAATCCCGATCCCGGAGAGTTTTGTGTTTGCCGTCCGCGCGGTCGCTCGCAACATTTCCATAATGCGCCGCAGCGCGTCCGGATAACCACGATCAGGGTCCGTCGGACATTCCACGCGAGCTAAGACCCTGCCATCGCTGTCAATCATCCCAACGGCTATCTTGGTTCCACCAATATCCACCGCTCCAATCAACGGCTTCTCCTATTCCTCGGGCTTGCTCTGCCAACTATTTCCACTCGAAAACTTCACCCTCATAGGGTCCTATATCGACCTTGAATGCGGCTCCGGCAATTATTTGGAGAGAGGTCGCCCCTTGTGGCGTAATTCTAGTGACGGAGTGAAGCGGGGCAGCCGCATTGATGGTTACGGTTTGGGGTACAGAACTGTGGTTAGTTACGACTGCGTACCCGCGAGTTCCAGCGCTTAAGGCGCAGACTTCTACCGAAGGCTGGTTGCTGCGGAAAAGTGGTTTGACCCCTGACCACTCGCGAAACGCCTCGTAGATTCGATACGTGGTCTCGGGCTTGTCAAAGGCCGCCGGCAAATTCGCAAGATAGTTCTCCAAAGGATAGGCGCTCAGCAGCGTCTTGCCCGAACCCAAAGTGTTGGCAACCAAGGCGGGCCTGCCGTCCTGGTCAAGTGCGATGATCGTGCCGCCCTTCACTTCAAGAATGGCGCCCCAGGAACGTGGGGTTGCGGAAGGCACGGAGTAATGAAATGTGTCGCCTACTTTCAGGCTGCCGAATGGGGCGACGATTTTCATCGTGATCTCGTCTTTCGGGTTGGCATCGACCATCCTTGCTCCAAACAACGACTCCATCTCGGGGATGGCAGCGTCGGCGGCAACCGACGCGTAGAGCGAGCCTCCCTTCGAGACGTATTGTTTCGCTTTTTCCCAGAAATCTGAGTGCACGTGAACTATAAAGCTATCGGTGCTGGTCAATGGCGAGGGCATCAGGAGCATTGGGCGCTTTTGCCAGTCGTCGTACTCGCGCGGGAAATCTGCCTTCATGCCGGCGCGCCGCGCAAGCACAAAAGACGACAACCACGAACCAGTGATCCAGAGGTTTTCTTCACCGAAACTCGGCTGTGATTGTCCCGCCACGTTGGCTCCTTCGTCGGTCGTGGTGTAGGGAACAACCTCCGGTCCGGTCAAGCCAAAGTGAGAGAAGTCACCATGCGGCTTTGACCACTCGTAGGGAACGATGATCCCCGCCTCTGCTGGAGCTGGCTCAATTCCAGCGAGATCCAGGCGTGCAACCGTGTCCTCAAACTCCTTAAACATTCTTGCGGAAGGCCGGTCTTTACCCTCCCAGGTGGTCAGGCCGAATTGTGTTTCATGAGGAGAGCGGAGGTAGGGGACTTTGTGGAACTGTTCCGGCGCAGCATCGGTATAGCACCAAAGGAGAAATCCGTTTGCTCCAGCGCCCAGCCCGGAGTAGAGGCTCGCCCGTAGAAACTTTGCGATCTGATCGGGATCATACTGGGCCGACGAAGCCCCGATCTCCTGCACCATGACAGGATGGCCGGCACCGCCCGACAACGCGGTCTCGAAAGCTGAACCGTAGGTGCCCCGTTCGGAAAGCATGGCGTCAGGGAAAAGCTTGGGGGCATAAATGGAGTAAGGGTGAACACTGAAGAAATCGGCTTCTTCGCGGAGATTATCGGGGCGGAACGGACCGCGCCCGACATCCTCCATGCTGGTCCCGACTACAATCGGATGCAGCGAATCGTGACGCCGGATCGACCAGGAGAGCAGCCGCGTCCAGTTGATCGCCATCGCGTCCGTGGTGCTATCGGGCACAATCCAAAACGGAGGCTCATCGGTCAGATCCCAGCCGAGAATCGCAGTTTCTTTTCCATAGCGACGGGCCAGTTCGGCAACGTGGTCGGTCTCAATGCGCAGCATGTCGGGGTCGGAATGAGGATGCCGGCCCTGGCGATAAGGCACGTCCCAATACGCCTCGCCTACCTCTC
>JBAUVZ010000269.1:0-17512 GCA_049583505.1 Candidatus Sulfotelmatobacter sp. | reverse complement strand
CTTGGCGCCGGTCAGCTTTTTCACCTCGGCGCTGCCTCCATCGTGGTCGAAGTGAGCATGGCTGATCAGCAAGATTTTGACATCATCGAAACGAAACCCCAGCTTTTCGATGTTCCCTCGAATAAGCGGAACTGAAGTTTTCAGATTGCTGTTAATCAGAATGTGCCCGGCGGGTGTCGTAATCAGGTACGAGGCCAGCCCCCGGCTGCCTACGTAATAAACGTTGCCGATCATTCGGTGTGGGGGGAAGGGTTCACTCCAGTCCGGGGAACCAACTGGCGTGGTGTTAGCTTGGGTGGCGTTACCTTGCGCGGGCTTAGCCGGTGCAGGCTTCGTTTGCGCGAGCAAGCCGCTGGCGAAGGCCAGGGCCGAGGTAAATAAGATTAGACGAGCGAACATATGTGGAAGAGTATACGGCGCTCGCAACTATCCGCTATGCCGGATGTGCATCACATCCCCGTCCTGCACGATGTAGTCCTTCCCTTCGAGCCTGAGAGTTCCCTTCGCTCGTGCGTTTGCTTCCGATCCTGCCTCCAGCAACTGATCCCAGCGAATCGTTTCGGCGCGAATGAAATGTTTTTCTAAATCCGAGTGAATCGCTCCCGCCGCATCCTGTGCGCGCGAATGCGCCGGAACTTGCCAGGCTCGGCATTCATCTTCGCCCGCCGTGAAGAATGAAATCAGGCCGAGCAACTTGTAGGTTGTGCGAATCAGCCGCACCAGGCCGCTCTCTTTCAGTCCATAGCTCGATAAAAACTCGGCAGCGTCGGCGTCACTCATCTCGGCAAGTTCGGCCTCTACCTTGCCGCAGATCGCCGTGGCGGCGGCATTCGTCCGCGCCGCAATTTCGGTGAGCTTGTACTTGCTCACCGCTTCTTCCAGTTCCTTGCCCAGCTCACTCGACTCGCCAATGTTGAGCACGTAGAAAATCGGTTTCTCGCTGAGGAACATGAAGCCCTTGATGCGCTTCTTGTCCTCAGGAGTCATCACCATCTCGCGCAGGGGCTTGTCGGATTCCACTTGTACCTTAGCCCGCTTCAGCAGCTCGAATTCCTTTTCGAGTTCCGGTGTCTTCATCTTCTTGAGATCTTTTTCCAGCCGCTCCAGCCGCTTTTCGATCTGGCCAAGATCGTTCACCAGCAGATCGAATTCCACGTTCTTGATGTCGCGCAGCGGATCGATTTCTTCCGTGTGCGGCACAGAGGGATCGTCAAACACGCGCACCACATGCGCCAGCGCATCCACGTTGCGCAGATGCGCGGCGTAGGCACTGTCTTTCAACGCCTCCTGTCCGATGGCGCCGACGTCAACGTATTCAACCGAGGTGTGCGTCAGCTTCTTCGGGTTGTAAAGAGCGGCTAGACGGTCAAGCCGGTCGTCAGGAACTTTAGCCACGCCGATGTGCGCCTCGCGCGGATTGGCGCGAGCCTGATCTGAAAGATGTGCCTTGGTCAGAATCCTGAACAGTGACGTCTTGCCCACCTGGGGCAGGCCGATAATGCCGGTTTTCATAAGAAAGCTTCTAGCTTCTAGCTCCTGGCTTCTAGCTGCTGCGACGCCTAGGCGAGTTCGGAATGGATCGTCACTGTGGCTTCAGCGACCGTCGCGCAACGTTTTAGGATAAATGATCGGCAGAGAAAATGCCCAACGGGATGCAGGAGCTAAAAGCTCCGAGCAGTCAGATACACCACCACCAATCCCAGCAGCAACACCGCGCCTTCCACGCGCGTTGACCAGACATGCAAAGCATCGAACTGGATGCGCTCAGGGTTGTCGATAGGAGCTGCTCTCACTTCGCCCAGCGACGCCCGCAACACATCCATGCGGGGAATGATGCCGAACTGCGAGATCAGCGTAAGCGCAAGCATCAGGCAAAGAAGCACGTGGCGCGCGGCAAAGACGTGTGCTGTGCCATCGGTGATGCGGCTATAGAGCAGGGAACTGATCAGGTAGACGATTCCGGAAGCAATGGCGATCCAGTGGAGCTTGCCCAAGGCGCGGCCAACCACGTTGCCGGCAAGATGAGTCGTGGGCAAAACAGAGAAAGCTGTAGGCGCGAGAACGAAAGCAAAGAAGATCAACCCGCCAATCCAAACCACGAGCGACAACAGCATGAGGAAACGCAGGAAAGACATAAGGAGAGAATTATATTCCCACGCTGAGAACGGGGAACGCAGAGCCGGAAACTGGAAACCAGAATCTGGAAACTCTCTTGCCTATACCGGCACAGCCACATTCTCCACAATCTCGCGCAGCACCTGATCGGCTTGCTCCGACTTTTTCAACGTCGACGCGTAGCCTCCGTTCACCACGATGCGATGGGCGAAGACGGGCACAGCCAGTGGCTTGAAGTCTTCTGGAGTGCAGAAGCTGCGACCGTCGAGGAACGCCATGGCCTGAGCAGCGCGGTAAAGTGCCTGCGCGCCGCGGGGCGACACTCCGAGCGATAAATACTCCGACGAGCGGGTCCGGCGCACGATTTCGAGTGCGTAGGTCACCAGCGATTCATCGACGCGAATGTGCTTGACGGCTTCCTGCATCTCGAGCACGTCAGCGCCGGTGAGCACGGGATGAAGATCCTGCAAGTGCGCCGCGCCGGCTTCGGAGCGCAGAATCTCGCGCTCGGCTGCGGCCTCGGGATATCCCATGCGCACCCGCATCAAGAATCGATCCAACTGTGACTCGGGCAGAGGATAAGTCCCGTGATGCTCCACAGGATTCTGCGTCGCGATCACCAGAAACGGCTGCGGCAGTTCGTAGGAATGCGCGTCCACCGTGACCTGGCCTTCGTTCATGGCTTCGAGGAGCGCGGATTGCGTCTTCGGAGTGGTGCGGTTGATCTCGTCGGCGAGCAGAACGTTGGTGAAGACTGGGCCGCGCTTGAACTCAAACTCCTGCTCCACAGAGGAGTACACCGAGATTCCGAGCACGTCGGAAGGCAGCATGTCGCTGGTGAACTGCACGCGCTGAAAGGTGCAATCGATGGCGCGGGCGAGCGC
The DNA here is from genome assembly GCA_049583505.1 of Candidatus Sulfotelmatobacter sp. Classification (GTDB taxonomy): domain Bacteria; phylum Acidobacteriota; class Terriglobia; order Terriglobales; family Acidobacteriaceae; genus Sulfotelmatobacter. The sequence goes on along the minus strand of JBAUVZ010000269.1, from coordinate 14,513 downwards.
CTGGCCGAGCGTAGTCTTGCCCACTCCGGGGACGCCTTCAATCAACAGGTGTCCGCGGGCAAAAATGCTGACCAACGCGAGGCGCACGACGTCGTCTTTGCCGCGAATCACGCGGCGGAGAGCTTTTTCCAGTTCAGCAGCCTTGTGGGATACGGCGATTGCGCTCTCAGGGGACATTGATCTGAATTTTACTATCTGGCACAGGAGCGGCGGAGTTACCGATGTCACTGGACTTCAGCTTGTAGCTTCTAGCTACTAGCTCTTCGTCTCTTTGAGAACGCAAGCACAAAACAAATCTTGCGGGGATTCAAGCTAGAGCTAGCAGCTAGACACTGCGTTACTGCATGAACTCCGCCGGGCGTCCCGTTAGGCGCTCGATTCTCTTGGCGATCGGGGGATGGGTCGAGAACAGATTGCCGAAGTTCATGCCCAGCAGTGGCTGGATGATGAACAAGTGCGCCGTCGAGGGCGTGGCTTGCATAGGCACGCGGCGCGAGTAGGCGTCGAGCTTCTGCAAGGCGCTCGCCAGGGCGTAGGGATTGCCGGTGAAGTGCGCTCCGGTAGCGTCCGCTTGGTACTCGCGGGAGCGCGACACGGCCAGCTGAATCAGACTGGCTGCGATCGGAGCTACGATCAGCATGAACAACGCCGAAAGGCCGCCGCCGCGGCGGTCGCGGTCGCCGCCGCCCATGCCGCCGAAGATCATGGCAAAGCGTCCCATGCTCGCGAGCATGGTGATGGCACCCGCGATGGTTGCGGCCACTGAGCTGATCAGAATGTCGCGGTTATTTACGTGGCCCAGTTCGTGGGCCAGCACGCCCTCGAGCTCTTCGTCATTCAATAAACCCAAGATCCCGTGGGTCACGGCTACCGAGGCGTGGCTCGGGTTGCGTCCCGTGGCAAAAGCGTTCGGCGATTCGGTTGGGATGACATAAATCTTCGGCATGGGGATGCCGATCTTCTGGGTCAGGCGCTCAACAGTCTCGTAGGCGCGCGGCAGTTGCTCGCGCGTGACCGGCTGGGCGCGGTAGATGGCCAGCGCGATCTTGTCGGAATAGAAGTAGGAGACGAAGTTCATCACGGCGGCGAAGGCCAGCGCCAGCATCATCCCATTCTGCCCACCGAAGTAGCGGCCAATGAACATCAGCAGCAGCGTCAGAGCGGTCAGCAGGAACGCGGTCTTGAAAGTGTTTCCCATAGTTGAATCTCAGCTATTTGATGTTACGCGTTGCTGGGAGATGCAGTGCGGTCCGTTTCGGGAATTTGCTGTTAAGGGAGATATACCCCCTCCCCCTCGGTCTATTGGAATCATGATGTTAGAGAGAAACTGCGAGATAATCTCTTGGAATCAATCGCTTGCGGGCAAAATCTTGAAAACTGAATAGTTGCGACTCGGCAATCTGAACGATCGCAGCGCTTCCGCCTTGACCATGATCGGCTGTTGAAACTGTGGATGGCAAGGTCAGATGTCACAACGCGAAGCTAGGTCTTCTTCTTGGGCCGCGATCGAAACAGCGGGAAGCCCCAACTTCCGGCGGCTAGCAGTGCGCCGAAGAGGATGACGGCGTCGATGCTGGATCGTCCCTCGGGGGACCAATAAACATCTTTCAGGTTCAGCCAGAGAGCGAATTCGTCGAGGGTGAGGGCCGCGCCTACGCCGTAGAGAATCGACAGGAGCCGGCTCAGGAAAAGGGAAGAATCGTCCTCGCCGGTGCCGATGTCTGCCAGCCAAGCGTAGCCCACGCCCAGCAGGATAATGATGCCGAAGACCAGATGATGAATGTGGCGGCCGCCCTGCTCGATGAAATGAAACGGCGGAATCTGGTGCAGGATGGCGAAGACTACGGCGCGGACTCCGGCGAACGTCAGGAAGAAACTTACAGAGGCGACGAAGAGACGGCGGCGCGGCCGGTCGGGAATGCGTTCGTGAATCGCCTTGCCTAGGGACGTGCCCTCGCTCAAGAGCAACAGGAAAGCCGTCACTGCGATCGCTAGCAGGAGGATGAACCAGGTATAGGCCATAGCGTATTAGAGCATCAGCCGGAGTAGCGTGGCGAGGAACAGCAGGTTCCTCACCCGCGCTTTGCGCGTGTTCGGAATGACAAAATTTTTGCTGTCTTCCGCATTACACTACGCCTTCTGCATTGCGCCTTGCATTTACGCTTTTTGGGCTTCGCGTTTCAAGGCGCGCTCCAGGGTTTGATCGAGGGCTGACTTGGCCTTCTCATACTCCGCTTGCGAGATTTGGCCTTGCCGGCGTTCGACTTCGAGTTGGAAGAGTTCTTCTTTTAGTCCTTCGAGCAGCATGGAGGTGGGACGGGCTACTGGGCGGGCGTGCGTTTCAGCGGGGGCGTAGTCATCGTCCTGCATGGATCCGGACAGGGAAGAAGCGGGCGTTTGACGCGCCAGAGTGCGTGCCGCGGACTGTTGCCGCACGGCTACGTAGACGCCGCCAATAATCAAAGCTGCGGCGATGCCGGCGAGGATCTGCCACCGATATTTCTGCAGTGGATCGGGAGCGTCGATGGGCGGGCCGAGTCCGCCGCCGGGGCGGGCTTTTGCCTGACCGCCTTCTGGAGGAGATACTTCGGAGCCTTGCGAACTGTTGCCTTCCTGGCGAGTTTCAAGCACGCCCTCGCCGGAGACTTTAAAAGCAAGATTCTGGCCCAGCTTGGTGTTGGAAGCCACCTGCACGATTGAGTCAGGCTGGTTGGGGTCGTCCATAGGACTGAATCCCGCGCCAGTGTTGGAGTTGAACTGCATGCTCTTGGGCAGAATGGCGACAAAGTGTTCGAGCGGGTAAATCGACTTGGGATCAAGGTTGGCGCTTCCGGAGTAGGGAAGCTGGTAGGCGACCTGGAAGGTGGTGATCCCCGGGCGCAAGGGAAAAATGAAGGCGTAGCGATTCTTCTCGCCCTCGGGGACCGGGGCGGAGGTAATGGGCTGGCCGCCGGCGGTCATGGCCGAGCCGTCGATGACCTTGGCGCCGGCAGGCACATAAAATTCCAGGTTGTGCTCGTTCATCTGAGTGCGCGGCGGCTTCGATGTATTCTGCACGGCGAAGGCGCGCATAACTTCAAGCTGTCCCTGCTCGGCCTGGACGCGCATGACGTCGGCTACCACGCTGATGCCATCAATCTTTTTCCCGACGTCATAGACCTCGAGTTCGACCGAGGTGGTTCCGGGAGGGGCCATGCGGTGGTAGGTAACTTCCTGATGGATGACGCGGACCAGGTGCGGGGACTGCGTGTCGTCGAGTTTGAAGGTGAAATGGCCCTGGGCGTCGGTCTTGGTGCGGCCAGCTTCTTCCATGCCCTGCGCTAGTTTGAGCAGGACGACGTCGTCTCCGGCGGCGGGCTTCCCGGTGGTGGAGTTCTTGACGGTACCGGTTAGGGTTTGGGCGGACGCGAAGGAGGTGAAGAGAAGGACGGTGAGTGCGAAAGCAATAAGGAAGGTCGCCTCGCGCTTATTGCGACGCAAAGAACACCCTTCGGCGCGCTTCGCTTGCTCAGGGCAGGCTACAAACGCGGCGCCGTGGCTCCCATAGGTCCCTCGCTCGGCAAAGAATGCCTCACTCAGGATGACAAGCCTCTGGTGCATTTCTCTCAAGATCGGATTCCTTTTTGAGGTGCGGGATTTTTTTCCAGGCGGGCGATTTCGGCCAGGAGGGTGGCGGCCTCGTCCTGCAGGGAAGACTTCAGCGAGGTGTAGTCGGCGTCGGGTACCTTGCCGGCTTTGTACTCGAAGTTTAGGTCGCGGAGGTTTTCGTAGACGGCATCTTTGCGTTCGCGCAAGTAGCCGGCGCGGGTTTTTTCCGGACCCAGGAAGAGTCTTCCGGGGAGGTAGAAAACATAGAAGAGAGACGCCAGGGCGAGCAGAAGGCAAAGGATGAGCCAGGTCATAGATCGTTCTCCGTCATAGATCGGTCTCCTTGCGGGCCTGGTCGCGGAACTGTTCGAGTTCGGCGCCGCGGACGGGACGCAGGCCTTCGGCGATGGCGGGGGCTGGACGGTTTTTCCAGGAGTGAATCACCAGCACGATCAGGCCAAAACCGAGAATCAGAACGACTGCGGGGATGATGTAGGCGGTGCGATCGAAACCTTGCATGGTCGGGGCGGCGAGGACGGTTGGTCCGTATTTCTGAACGAAGGATTGCTCGACCAGGCTGTCGCTGTCTCCACGAGTGACGGCTGTCATGAGTTCGTTGCGCATGCCGTCGGAATCAGGGCAGCCGACGTGATTGCATTCCAGAAGGACCTGTTTACAGCCGCAGATGCACATCATCTGGTGGCCGATTTCGTTGAAGCGGGTGGCGGGATCTCCGGCGCCGAGGAGGGCAAAGACGGCGGCGCATAGCAGGAGGGTCTCGGCGATCTTGCGGCTTAGCCTGCCTGGCTTCGTTTTCGGAATTAAATTTGTCATCTTCACCGATGGTGCCATCAAAACATCCGGACTGCGCCCGGCTGACAGCAGGCGGCTATCCCCACTTTAGCTTCAGTCTCCCGTGGCTGCGGGAGCCGCGTGCGCTTGGCCCAGACGCACGGGCGCGGGAACACGGACCGGCGCGGGCGCGTTCGGGACCAGGGCCAGGACGGTTCCACCTAACATTATCCAGACTCCCAGCCAGATCCACATTACCAGCGCATTCAGGTGCGCGCGCAGGATGGGATGACCGTTATCCTGATTCACTCCCTCAAACACCAGATAGAGATCCTCATTGAGAGTGGAGCGGATGAAGGGCATGGTCGAGGTTTGCTGACTGGCGTGGTAGAAGCGGCGCTCGGGGGTCATGGTGCCGATCGGCTTGCCGCCTTTGTAAATGTCGAGCACCGCCCACTGGCTGAAGTAGTTGGGATTGTCATCCTCGGTGGAGGAGCGGCAGATCGCGGTGTACGGACCGATGGTCATCTGGTCGCCGTTCTTCATCTCCATCTCTTTGTCCTGATTGAAGGCGGCTCCGGCGAAACCGATGATGACGACCACCACACCGAAGTGGACGATGTAGCCTCCGTAGCGGCGGGTGTTGCGGTGGGTGAGCTGCACCATGGAGGCAAACATGCCCTGACCGGTGTGCTTGGAGATGACGCGGCCACCGCGGTAGAACTCGCTGGCGACCGTGAGAGTCACAAGAACCGAGAGTGCGATGGCCATCAGCGAATAGAAGTAGGAGACGTCCCGCCAGGGCTTGAGGCCGAAGGCCGAGCCCCAACTCTGAGGCGAGATCATCAGGAAGATGGCGACCGCGATGGCACCTATCGTGGGCCACAGGAAGTTGCGCTTGAGGCTTTCGAGCGAAGTCTTACGCCAGGCCAGCAGCGGGCCTACGGCGGTGAGGATCAGGAGCAGCAAGGCTACGGGGATGGCGACGCGGTTGTAGAACGGAGCTCCTACGGTGACTTTGTTGCCTTGCACGAGTTCGGAGATTTTTGGGAACCAGGTCCCCCAGAGCACGGTGAAGCAGAGGAGAACAAAAAGCAGATTGTTGAACAGGAAGCTGGACTCGCGAGAGACCAGTGATTCAAGCTTATGCTCGCTCTTCAGGTGCGACTTGTTCTTGAAGAAGAAAAAACAGAATACAGCCAAGGTGATCACGAGGAACCAGGCGAACCAGTCTCCGATGGAAGACTGCGCAAAGGCGTGTACGGAGCTGATGATGCCGCTGCGAGTGAGGAAGGTTCCGAGGATCGCGAGCCAGAAGGTAGCGAAGACGAGCCACATGTTCCACATCTTCAGCATGCCGCGCTTTTCCTGCATCATGACCGAGTGCAGGAAGGCGGTGCCGGTGAGCCAGGGCATGAGCGAAGCGTTCTCGACGGGGTCCCATCCCCAATAGCCGCCCCAGCCCAGGACCGAATACGCCCAGTGCGCGCCGAGGAAGACGCCGCAGGTGAGGAAGGCCCAGGTGACCATGGTCCAACGGCGGGTAATGTGGATCCACTTCTCGCCAGGATATTTCATGATCAGCGCGCCCAGCGCGAACGCAAACGGGACAGTGAACCCGACGTAGCCGAGGTACAGCATGGGCGGGTGAATCACCATCTCGGGATACTGCAGAAGCGGATTCAGGCCGCTCCCATCGGCACGGAGCGGGCCTTCGAGAATGCCGAATGGATTGGCGGCGAAGTTTACCAGCAGCAGAAAGAAGATCTGCACGCCGGCCAGAACTACCGAGGCATAGGCGAAGAGGCGCGGGTCGGTTCTGTAGCGCAGGCGCAGGACGAATCCATAGGCCGCGAGCAGCAGCGACCAGAACAGCAATGAACCTTCCTGGCCGGACCACAGCACGGCGAACTTATAGGGACCAGAGAGATCGCGGTTGCTGTGATGGAAGATGTAGGCGATGGAGAAATCGTCGTGGAAGGCGCAGATAACGAGGACCACTGCAGCGAGAAGGACGGCGGCGAAGGTGGCGATACCGGCGCGGCGAGCGGTTTCGCCGATGCGCTCCGAACTCCAGGGGATTGCGGCCCCGGTGCCGGGTTGGGAGCCTGGTAGCGAATCCGGGCTCTGGAAGGTCAGCGCGATGATCCCGGCGAGGAACGAGTAGCAGCTCAAGGCCAAAGCGAGAAGCAGCGCGAAACTCCCGATTTCCGCCATGTGGTGGAACCCCGGCCTATTTTTTCAGAAACGTCCCCGCGAGGCAACCGCGAAGCGGAGGCGGCCGAATTGCGCCGCATGTCTTGACAAGAACCGGACGACTACGCGCTTTGCTTACGGTAGCGCTGCCTTACTTCAGCTTCCGCACTCAGCCAATCCTCGGCTTCGCTGCCGGATGCGGATCCGCGCTGCAGGTAGAGTTCATAGGCGCGGCGCCGGATTTCGTCTTCCAAGTTGACCGGAGCCACGACATTTTTCCGGGGCTCGGTCTTCACAACCTCCAACTTTCGGGGTTCCGGCTTGATTCTGGCTTCTGCAGCGACTTCGGCGAGCGTAATTCCCTCCGCTATTGGTTTCACATCGGGCAGTTTGGCTGGGTTGCTGGCACTGGGTTGTTCTTTATTTGAATTGGTAGGACTCGCCTTGCTGGTTGGGATAGACCTCGACCTTGCCATATTGGGATACTCCTTGCATATACCTAAATCCAGGAATGAATTGAGTTGTTCAGCGAACCACATACACGTTGCCCCGCAACATCTAAGAGAACATGAGAAGCTTGAGTAGCGGATTTGACGTTAGTATAAACCTCCGGAGGCTGTGGAAACGTGCCTTCTCGAAGAAAATCGGCAGCAATGCCTTTGTTATAATCGAAGCTCTCCGGATGGCGCTATCGTCTAGGGGTTAGGACGGAAGATTCTCAATCAAGCCGACACCAGCCATTCATGCGTGTTTTCAACACTTTGCGTTTGGCTGAGTTAGGTGAAATTAGGCACTTTTTGGTGCCCGTAGTGAAAAAATGGTGAAAGAATTTCGACCTGCAACTTGACCGTCACTCTTCGTCAACTGTTCGCCTGTGAGAAGGGCGAGTTTGGGTGCCATCAGCGGAGACGAAATGCAACGAACGTGCAACGGTAAAATGGACTGCGAGAGTGAGCGATGCTAATCATCCTCGCCGTCGTTTCTTCCTGTAGCCTGACCCTGACGGCTCCCGCTGAAATATCGGCAGTCCATTTCACGGCACACTATCGACACACAACCGCCCTGTGTTTAGAAATTCCGCACTCGGACGACGATTACCTAAACACGTTGGTTGACCCAATCACGGGTGCGCCTAACGAGTTTTCGCAGGTATCGCAGTTTACTTTCATCGCGACGTGGTTCACTGCAATTGAGAAGCCTGATTCCGTGATCGATTTCACTCGTGGCAGAAACGTCCAGACCCGTGCCTTGGGTCGGGCATACTGGAGTCCATCGAAGAGGCGAGGGAGATAACTCTGCAGGCAAACGTCTACTGTGGCCCGTGCAAAGAGGTCGGACGGCAAACCATCTTGGAAGTAGAACTCAAAGGACCGCAGTCCCTCTACGAAGCGTGGTGCCCCGCCTGTCGTAAACCGATATCTGGAAGAGCGTTCCCTGGTATACCCGTAGATGAGCCGACCGCAACTCACGCGTGAAGCACTCGCGGCTAAGGAACTTCCGACACAAGAACCTCGCGGTCACGACGGATAAGTACGTCAAGGCGAACCCTGAGGCTCTGTTGAAGGGAATCAAGCTGCGGGCAAGTGATGCAGCGTCCTTTCGACGAGCTGTTCTAGGACTGTATTATGCCCTTTCCCGATATGGCTAAATCAAAACCAGCACACGACACGGGCGGGAAAGTACAGCTTGCCCTTAAGGCAGGGATCACGGGGACTGCTGAATTCGGCGGCAAGAACAAGGAGTACCGATACCGCCTCACGCGCACTTGGGATTCCGCAAAGCCCTTTGCGCTCTTCGTGCTCATGAACCCGAGCAACGCAGATGAGAACTTCGATGATCGGACCATCGCGAAATGCTGCCGCTTTGCATGCTCCTGGGGATATGGCGGCATCTTCGTTGCCAACACCTTCGCCTATCGCTGCACCGACCAGAAGCGGCTAATTGAAGCCTCGGACCCCATCGGCCCAGACAATGACAGGCACATTATTGACATGGCTAAGAAATCCGCAATCGTGGTCTTTGCTTACGGCAAACCTCTGCACAAGGCGCTGCGAGTGCGCGGCAAAGAACTCGCCCTTCTCCTCATCGAAAAGGCTCACGTCAATCCTCATTTCCTGAACCTTGGGAAGGACGGAACCCCTCAACATCCGCTGTACCTCAAGAGGGCCTTAAGGCCCGTTGAATGGAATTTGTAAATCGTGGTCATCGCGCAGAGCGCACGTCAAACGTGGGCACTGGCTTTTCGCACAGCGCGTTTCGTTCTGGAAGGCTTCGTCTCGCTGACACGCTCTTGCTTGATCCGCTCCAGCAACACTGACGCAGGTTCATATTCTCGGCCTTCGCGTCGAGCCAGTTCGGCTTCCGTGAGGACGAGTTCGCCACGGAATGATTTTGCGAGAATGGATTGGGTTAGTTTCTTAGCGCGAAGAATGGCGTTGCCTGTTCGAGTCTCTATGATATTGGCTAACGCGAAGAGAGCACCGACACGCCGAACGATTTCCTGTTGCTCGGCTAGGGGAGGCAGAGGTATTGGAGTTTTCTTTGCGGACCCAATATTGAAATGGCTCTGGGCAATTCCTACTTTTACTCCGTCAACATGCGCTCTTCCCGCATTGGAGTTGATGAAGATGCAAGCGTAGTTCGGATCAAGAGCCGTCGATGGCCTAATGATTACTAGATCGGCGCAGTTCGCTTCAGGGATATTGTCGGGAATCACACAGGCAACACCCGCGTAACCAGAACGGACAACAACGATATCTCCTGGGTGCAACACAGACTTGTTCAGTTTCATGTGAAACTTTCGAGAGACGTACTTCACCCCCATCGGGTCAAAGCGAAATTCCCGAACATTTTGGGATCGCAGGAAGGGAATTCCAACTTCCTGATATTCATGTGCCATAGGCCCCACGTGGCCGACTGTAATGTCCTCGCAGACGGACTCGAACGAAACCCATCGCCACGAAAGGGGCAAATCGAAAAGCGATTCAACCTCCGCATTTTCACAACCTCCGTTCGCTGATGACGGACTTGTCGAAGCAGTGAGACTGCGCCAATTCTCGGTCAACCTCCCGCAACATGCCGTTGCCAGCACAGCTTGGCGAAAGCGTTTGAGAATAGCGGGGGCTCTGCGGAGGTGATCGTTGGCGCTGTTGACGTGCGCAAGGCATCTCTCAACCTTAAAAACAATGCGGTTCTGTTCAGTGAGTGGGGGCAACGAGAGAAATGAATTCTCAAAGTTGCTCTTGGTTATGTGAGCCAGACCGACACCACCGTGGGCCTGCGCGATATAGTCGTCAAGGTTGTGGTTTATAGCAAGTCTCAAGAAACGCTTGTTAAGCAAGTTCTCATTGAAGTCCACTCGGAAGATGTGTTGGTTTAAGAGTCCCTTCGGACCTTTCCAGACGTGAGCACCGAAAGAAGTACCAGGAGTGCCCGACCACGCAAACAGGAGATCACCCGTCGCTACGAGGTATTTGTCAGGCATAGAGTCTGGACAGTGGTTGAATACAGCGTCGGAATTATTCAAGTTTTGAATGCGAATAATGGGCAGACCCCGTCCCTTCCAGTGGGAAGGTTTGAAGGCGAATCCATTCACGAGATCGACGATGTCTCCAATACGAGCAGGCGTCCAGCCGTCAGGCAATCCACCTGTGGACAGACACATTGAGTCGGACGCGGGTAGATCAGTTTCAATCATTTTACGGATTAGGAGTTTGCTCCTTCGAAGGCATTGTCCAAGAGTGCAATTACGGAGTTAAGTTCCTCGACAGCCGCTTGCAGTTCTGAGATTGCATCAGTCGCCAGCTCCTCTGGCTCAGCGAGACCATCGCCATCATCCAGCGATTCATCCTTTAACCACTTGAGGCTATCAATCTTGAAATCCCGCTTCTTGACTTCGTCAATGTGGAAGCTGCGCCAACGATCTTCCTTCGAGTCGCTAGATTTGCGTTTTGCACGCCCATTCGGCTCTGCTCCGTAGCACTTCTCGAACGTGGCAAAATGCTCCGCTATGAGGGGGCGGTCCTTCTTGGTGATGTGGGGTACGTTGCTGCGTCCGTCGTACAGCCACATTGTTTCTGTCTTGTAGCCCTTCGTGAAGAAGATTAGGTTCGTTTTCGTGCCAGGGCTATACGGTGTGAACGTGCCATTCGGAAGGCGAAGCACGGTGTGCAGATTGCAGTCCTCGGTCAAAATCTTGAACACCTCGCCAGCCTGATCCGCAAACAGGCAGTTGTCTGGAACAACGACGGCGGCACGGCCTCCTGGCTTCAAGATCGTCACGACGTGCTGAATGAAATTGAGTTGCTTGTTACTGGTGCTAATTGTGAAGTCGTCTCGCGTAGGTGCCTGATTCGCCCCTTTGGTTCCGAAAGGGGGATTCGTCATCACCACGTCGAACCGTTCTCCTGGAGGAATCGTGTAGATCGAATCTCCCAGAGTGATGTGTGGCTCCAGGCCATGCAGGTACAAATTCATCAAGGTCAAACGCCGAGGACGCTCCACAAGTTCCTGACCGAAGTAAGTCTTGGACTTCAGCCGCTTTGCTAGATCACGCTCCAGTGCTCCCTTCGTCTGCTCGATCAGCCACTCATAGGAGGACACGATGAATCCTCCCGTGCCGCATGCTGGGTCACACATGGTGAACTCTTTGTGAGCGCGAGGATCGGGCTTCATGCAGCGAACGATGGCCTTGATTAAGAGACGCGGTGTAAAGTATTGCCCTGCACCCTTCTTGCCCTCGCTGGCTGCCTTCTCAAGCAGGCCCTCGAACGCCGCTGCTTTTACGTCAATACCCAGGGCGGTCCACTCTGTCTCGTCAATCACACCGAGCAGCTTCTTCAAATTGACGGGATTGTTAAACCGCGATTGCGCCCCTGCAAAGATGTCCCCCAGCAAACCTCGCTGCTTACCCAATGTGCGAAGAATGTCGATGTAGTCGTCTCGCAGGTCCGTTCCCGACTTGCTGATGAGTGTTGGCCAATCGCAGCCCTTAGGCAACTCAATGCTGCGTTCATCAGCCATCTTCAAGAACAGCAGGTAGGTCAATTGCTCGATGTAATCACCATAGTCAATTCCATCGTGACGGAGGGTATGGCAGAAACCCCAGAGGGTCTGGACGACATCACTCATGATGCGATGGCCTCGTTCAGTTGAGAGATCACTTGTGGGAGTTTACCTTCAAACACTCGATTGGCTCGACTCCAGCCTCCTGCCAGTGTGAAGACGGGGAGCGTATCGAAATCGTCTGGCTCAATGGTTAGATTTTCGACCAAATGTCCCTCAATGCGGTTTAGCCACTGAAGCTGTTCATTTGTGAAAGGAGTGCCTGCGGTCTTCTTGGCGATGGCCAGTTGAACTCGTTCCGCCGCCGTGTAAAGGGGAGCCTGTTCGTTCGCCGCGTGTTTCACCATCGAGATAATGTCGATCAGTGCCTTGTGGTAGTGGAGTTCGTGAGCCTTCCGCAGATGGTCGAGTGTAAACCTCTGTGGAGTTGCAGCAAGCTTTTGCTGGAGTTCCGTCAGTGCCTTAGTGTTCCAGTCCTTAGGACGGCCTAGAAGAATGCGAATCGCCTCCACCTGAGCGGGGTTCACGCGGACGAAATCGGCAAAGGCCGTTAGGTAATCCTGAGGTTTGTATTCCTTCCCATCGGTTCCGCGAACCAGCCAGGAAGAACTGACAGTGTCTTGGGTGTCATGCGCAACCCAGAAGGTTCGTTGACGCCGAGGATAATTGACCAGCAAGTCTTGGAAGGTTTTGTCCCGCAGGAGCGCCATATTTCCAGTGAAATCGGCTTTCAGTTTTTGTGTCAGATCGCTGGCATATCGGGCCATATCGCCCTGAGGGATGTATGCAGCGAACAACTCCCGACCTTCACCCGACATCTCCTTCTCAATCCGCTGTAGACGTTTTACCAATCGTCGGATGTTGTAATCTCGATCTCGATTGGTCCAGATGTCATTGATTAGCTCGGCGATTGTGCGCGTCTCTGTTTCGGGCGGTTCAGCAGTGATCGCCGTAACGGTTTTGAAGTATTCCAGCAGTGTCCCGTCGAAGCAGTCGAACACTACAAAGTGGGACTTGTCGAGAAACTGGTATCCCTTGCGAGTGCCACGGCCAAGCATCTGCTCGAACAGAATTCTGGACTTTACAGGACGTAAAAAGACGATGCCTTCGAGATCGGGAATGTCCACGCCTGTGGTGAGGAGATCAACAGTCACAACGATGCCTGGGGAGGGACGATTGCGGAATTCGCGGATGTGCTGAAGCGGACGATCCACACGCCCTGTAATCTTCTGAACGAAGGAATCGCCTCGTCCAAAGACATCACGTCCGATGTTAACGAGTTGATCGGCGTGGGACGTATGCGGCAGATCATTGACGGCGAAGACCAGGGTCTTCGGAAAACGTCTGTACTGTTTTTCATGAGCATCAGCCCACTTCTTCACTTCCTGGAGAATCTTCTTGTTTGAGTCAGGCGACGTAATCTCACGCTCAACCTTGGTACTGTCGAACTTCCTCTCGTCTTCAAGCAAATCAAGCTGCTGTGCTCCAGATTCTGGATTTACGACTCCTATGTGTTCGCCTTCCTTGAGGAAGATGCCATTCACGCGCACATCGGACTTCACCGCCACAACGTCATAATCCACCAGATGACCCTCGCGGACAGCCCGTTCGTACTCGTAGCGATAGATGATATCTTTGAAGTAGGCCGTCGTGTGAGCAGCAGGAGTTGCAGTCAGCCCGATCTTCAATGCATCGAAGTGGTCGAGTGTCTTGCGCCAGATAGACTCTTCAGAAGATGTGTACCCTCGGTGACATTCGTCGGCGATTACCAGATCGAAGGCGTGGATCGGGATGTCTAATTTGGTTGCGTCGTCGTCCAGTTCTTCGTCCCCAGCAGCGAAGATCGCATCCCGACCAAACAAATTGATCGTCATCCTTTGGATGGTGCTGATGTAAACGAAGGCATGACTCGCATTTGGGTGCGTTAGGTAGGAATTTGGCAGCACCCTTGGATCGAACTTCTCATCTTCGTCGAAGTCCCCTGCCTGAAATCTCTGACTGTATACTTCGTAGATTTTGTCGAACTTCAATCCTGGCTCTGGCTCGAATGAAGCGAAGGCCAGGACCGCTTGTGCAGCCAGGGCGCGACGATCAACCAAGAAGAGAATGCGCTTGGCTACTCCCGCCTTCATCAATCGATAGGCTTCGTTCACCATGGTGAATGTCTTGCCCGTTCCAGTTGCCATTGCAATGAGCATCTGCTGCTTCTGGTTCGCGATTGCCTTCTCAATAGCGTCGTTCGCCTCAATTTGGTAAGGGCGTAGGCGGGGATGATCGTTTGGTGTGTGTAAGAGTGTCTGACACGATGTATCGGAGTCTGTCTGAAGACGCTCGATCAGGGCTTCGGGAGTGTGAAACTGCGTAACAACGTGAGAACGGCAAAGTTCATGTCGGATGTCGTGATGCCAAATGATCTCCCCGTTCGTTGCATAGAGGAAAGGAGCCCGAAATCCGCGATAGTTAAACGGACTCTCTGTGATTCCTTTGCAGTATCTCTCCGCTTGCGTAAGAACGCTCTGCGGCCCAAGGGAAACCTTCTTTGCTTCGACAATGCCGACAATCACCCCATCCGTGCAGAGGGCGTAATCCGCTGGGCCATTGGCGGTCTCGAACTCTGTGATGGCACAGTTGCTGCTGGAGTTCAGAGACATGCCAGGAGAGAACGGAACAATCCTCCACCCCGCTGCCTTCAACTTTGGGTCGATGAGGCGCTTGCGAGTCAACCACTCGGAGTTTTGTTCTGAAGGTTTCACAGATTCCGTAGGGGAGCATTGCATTATAACGATTACTTCCGCCCAATGCAGACAGTCAGCCACCATTCGCCGAGTCGGGGTGAGAGTATCGCCAAGACCTCACGAGGCTGTCTAGAAATT
>JBAUVZ010000268.1:0-4308 GCA_049583505.1 Candidatus Sulfotelmatobacter sp. | reverse complement strand
ATCCCGCCACCACCGCGGCAACAATCTCCAATTCACGAGGGGTCAAGCCAAATTTCTTCTGCCGCGCTTCGTCGCTCGAAGATTGCACCAGCGTGCGCAGGTATTGCACCAGGTTTGAAACACTTTCTCGGCCCACCCAGTATTCGCCTGACATCACGGTGTGGATCGCCTTCAGCAGCAGTTGAGTGGCGGAATCCTTTAATACCACTCCCCGCGCCCCCAGCTGCAAAGCCTCCACAATCTGGCTCTTTTCCGCCGCCGCCGTCAGCAGTATCACTCGCACCGGAGTTGAACTCGTCCCCGCGCTTAGATCCCGCAATGCTTCCAACCCCGGATGTTTGGGCATGGCTAGGTCCAGCAAGAGAATGTCCGGCTTCAATTGCCGGGCCAGCCTTACCGCTTCTGCACCGTCCGAAGCCTCGCCCAGCACCTTCAAATCCGGTTCAGCTTCCAGCAGACGCCGCAGCCCATCCCGGAAAATCGGATGGTCGTCGGCGATTACGATACGAACAGGTTGTGACTTCTTAAAGTTCATCGGAAACTTCTCCACCCCTCGGAACTTTGATTTCCAGGCGTGTCCCCGAGCCGGGATTCGATTCTACAGTGAGTGTACCTGCAATTAAACGTACACGTTCCTTGATGATCATCGGCCCCTTGCCCATTTGCTCCAGTTCATCCTGCGTGAGGCGGCCTGAAAACGGGAATCCCTTGCCGTCGTCCTCCAGGGTCAGGCTCCACTGGCCGGGACTCGAACTCAGGCGCACCAGCATATGGCGCGCCTGGCTGTGCTTGCGCACGTTCACCAGCCCCTCTTGGACAATCCGCAGCAGTTCGCGGCAAACCTTGTCCGGCATCTCCAGTTTCGCAACGTCGGTCACGAAACGCGCCGAGATCCCCGTCTCCCGCTCAAACCGTTCCACCGCGTCGGTCACCAGGCTAAGGAGTCTTCGAGAATCCACATCGATCGACTTCATCTGCTGCATCAGTTCGCGCAGCTTCAGAACTTCCTCGCGCAGCAAACCCTGGATCCGGCCCAGTTCGCCACCGACCACGGCCGGTGAAGTGTCCGCCTGGCGGCGGAGAACATCCACCTGCATTTCCACCGCGATCAGCGACTGCACCGCTCCGTCATGCAGCTCTCGGGCAAAGCGTGCGCGCTCCGCCGCTCCGGCACGGCGCCGGAGCCGATGCAGTAGGTAGACGTTGTAAACCGCCGGCCCAACCTGCCGGAACAGATCGAGCAGAAAGCGCAACTCTTCTTGCGTCTCCCCTTGCCACAGCGGATCAAACACTAGGACGCGCCCCCGCCATTCCCCTCCGAAAACGAAAGAAACCGCAACCACGGACCGGAAGGCTTGGTGTTCCCTTAATCGGACCAGTGGGTCAGTGGAGGGCGACGGCACCTGGTTGCCCTCGCGGTCCAGTGCGACCACAGACCAGCGCTCCCCCTCGCTCGTGGCGTAAAATGCCTCTCCCGGAAAATCCTCCAGATAGGTTTTCGCGTCCCGTGGTCTGGAGTCTAGCCACAAGAAATCGGAAACCACCCCGTCCTCATTGCGCAACTCGCCCAGAAAGGTTCTGTGACTGTGAATTTCTTGCGAGGCCACCAGCAGCCGTGCCGCCGCGTACATGCTTACGATTTCCCTGCCGATCTGCTGCAACGTTCCTGTCAGCCCTGCTTCCACCCTCACCTTCGCCAGCAGGCGAGTCACCACCGCCTTCTCCGCCCGCAGGTGCTTCTGTTGCTCCGTCAGATAACCGAGCAGCAATCCCATCACCAGCAAGTAGACCGACAGCATGAACAGCCGCTTGGGCTCGAACTCGGTGGTATTCATGCGGAGGCCGGAAAAGATATGCCAGGGTAAGCTTCCCCCGCGCGTCACCCACACATGGAATATCAGGAAGCTCTCCGCCCACAGCAACACCACTTCCGCCGCTGCCGTACTCAGCGTCTCCCACAAGCCCCACCGGTACGCCGCCGCGGTCAGCACGAAAACAAAAAATAGAATGAACGGGCTTCGCGGACCGTCCCCGAATACCGAAATGAAGGCCGGCCACACAATATCGGCCGCGTGTACCAAAAAACGAAACCTGGCCGTGGACACTTTCCGCCGCCGCAACAGCATCAGAACAAGAATGCTGTTCCCCATGTAGAATCCCAACAGTCCATAGGCTGCCGGCGAATTTCCCAGTTGCGTCGGGTCCATGTAAATCGCCACCAGAGCCGAAGCAGCCAGAAACACGCGCGCCGTGGCCAGCCAGCGCTCGATTCGGCGAGTCTCGCTGGGATCGGCTGGAGCCGGCGGCCTTCCAATAAAACGGCGATTGCCTTCAGATTGCAAGTCGAGTCAACCCCTGCCGGTGAACGGATTTATCAAGTATAGGAATGTTCCGCATATTATTGACAAGAAAGACCGGGAGCAAGCAAAACTTTGCGCCCGCCCTCCTCTGGCGCGCACTCCATTCCATCTAGCGACCATTTCTCTCCTCCCGGCTGGGTTACTTCCGTAACCCGGACCTCGTCAAACGCCAGTTTAGAATCCTGAAGAGGATCGTCCCCTTGCGCACCCATTCCAACCTCTGGATCGCCGCCGTCGCAGCCTGCCTGGCGACTTTGGTACTGGCTGCGCTGATCCTCCATCAGTCCTTTCGCCTCACCGCTCTGAGCGACGTAATTCAGTGCCTCTTGCTGTTTTCCGGGACCATTTCCCTCATCCCTCACGCCGTGCGATCGCGCGGGCGCTTGCGCCTGTTCTGGACGCTCATCGCCACCGGCATGGGCCTCTGGTTTGCCTACCAGTTCGTCTGGATCTACTTTGAAGTCTGGCTGCGCACCGACGTCCCGGACCTGTGCGCCGGCGACATGATTCTTTTCCTGCACATCGTGCCGTTGATGGCTGCTCTGGCGCTCCGTCCTCATTCTCCGCAGGATGAATATGCCGCGCGTCTGCGCCGCCTCGACTTTGCCTTGATGATGGTTTGGTGGATCTATCTCTACGTCCTCATCGTGATCCCGTGGCAGTATGTCGTGCCCAATGTGCCGGCCTACAACGACAATCTCAATTCTCTGTATCTCATCGAGAAACTGGCGTTTCTGAGCACCTTGTTCATGGCCTGGATGTGGAGTAAAGGCGGCTGGAGAACTCTCTACGCCAGTTTGTTCGGCGCAAGCTTTACCTACGCCGCCAGTTCTCACCTCGCCAATTGGGCCATCGGCCGGCACCTCTATTACACCGGAAGCCTCTACGACATTCCCCTGGCGCTTTCCATGGCCTGGATCACCGTGATCGGTCTGCGGACCCGCGAGCACGCACCGCAACCCGGCGTCCCCTCCACTTCCACATCTCACGACTTGTGGCTGGCCCGGTTGGGCATGATTACGGCCTTTTCGCTCCCGCTGTTTGCGGCTTGGGCTCTGATGGATAACGCGGTCCCTCCTCGCATACGCTCGTTCCGCGTGGTTTTGACTCTGGCATCGGCGGTTCTTATGGGAACCATGGTTTTCGTCCGGCAGCGTTTGCTCGACTGGGAACTGCTCCGCCTGCTGACCCATTCGCGCGAGTCCTTCACCAACCTCAAACGTTTGCAGGCCCAGATCACGGAGTCGGAAAAACTGGCCTCCATCGGCCAACTGCTGGGCGGCGCCGCCCACGAACTCAACAATCCCATCACTGCCATGTTGGGTTATTCCGATCTGCTGCTGTGTACATCTCTCAACCCGGAACAGAGCGAACTGGCGGGCAGAATCGGGCAGCATGCCCGGCGCACCAGATCGCTGGTGGCCAGTCTGCTCAGTTTTGCCAAACAAGGTCCGGCTGCTATGGCGCCCGTGGATCTCAACACTCTGCTGCGGACCGCCGTCAAACTCTCGCAACCTCAGTGGCAAGCTCTCCAAATCGAAGTCCGCACTGAGTATCCGCAAGAACTGCTGCTCGTCCGCGGGGATTCCAACCAGTTGCTCCAGGTCTGCGTACAAATCATCAACGATGCGCTGCATGCCGTCGGCCAGCACGGCAGCCGAACTCTGACCATCGCCGCCGAGCGCAAGAACGGCACGGCAATCATCCACATTTCAGACACCAGCCTCGCGGCCAGCAGAGAGCAGACTCTCGGAAACGCCGCGCCCGATCTCAATTCCCCGGAGACTCTTTCCGGCCTCGGACTCAGCGCTTGTCAGGGCATCCTGCAGCAACATCACGGGCGAATTCTCTGGCAGCAGGACCGCAATGTAGGAACCATCATCCGGGTCGAGATCCCGCTCATCTCTCCGGCGCTGGAGAAAGACCAATCGACTGAATCTGGGGTTCC
>JBAUVZ010000267.1:0-5374 GCA_049583505.1 Candidatus Sulfotelmatobacter sp. | reverse complement strand
TTCTCCCGCTTGCCGGTGGAAAAGTTGTCGACTCCGCGAACCTGCTCGCCGCGCTGCAATAACTCGCGCGCAAGAGACGATCCAATGAAGCCGCCGATGCCGGTGATGAGGTAAACCGCCATAGCGTTCCATCATAACAATCAAAGGGAACATTTTGGTCAGACAGGCTCACACAGCCGAAAACATGGGGGCGCACCCAACAAGAAGAGAGAACCAAGATCCGAGAACTGAGAACTGAGAACTGCGAACTGCAGCTAACTCTTCCGCAGAATCCTGAGAAATTCTTCCCGGCCCATCATCTGGCGATCCTCGAAGAAGTTCAGCATCGCCCGCAGAGCGGCGCTCGGGTTTGCCACCGCGGGCAAACCCTCGGCTTGCGGAATCGAGGGAGAACCCGGTGCAACTCGCTGACTCACGATCACCGCAGGCCGCGAGAGCGACCGCACCAGTCCGCGCAATCGCTCACGATCTTCCTCCGACATTTGCCCGAAGGAGATTCCCATGCCAAGGCCTGGATAGGCCACACGCACCTCCCCGGTAGCCTCAATCCGGAAACCGTTGGCCTCGAGCTTCAAGCCAAGCACAACGCCGACCCGAGAGGTGGTCGTGGCTTCCACGTAGCATCCGTGGAGACTGATGTCCGTGAAGGTTGTCCATATCCCCACCCCGCTGTCGATTTCGCGGATGTGGGCGCTGCCCTGGCAGCGGTAGCGAGGGCTTTTGCGCTTGTCGATGCTGCCTCGAGGGCTCGCACCGCCAGGTCGAGTTCCGGCAGAACGCGGCACTTCGGGCGCGCGCGCAGCCCCGGCAGCCTGAGGCGCGGAAGATTGCTTCAAGGCGGCTAGATAAGCCGCGCCCGCATCGTTTTCATCAGCCATATTTATCAATCATGGCAACGGATTCGCCATCCGCATCGCGGCCCTGGTTTGAACCTTCTTGCCGGTGTTTTCGTTGCGGTGTGTGTTCCTGTCCTACTCTACGGAGCTTTCAAACTCAACACTTAGAGGAAGTTCAGCCTGGTTGTGACGAAGGGATTGGGTAGTTTCCGTAACGGGAGAAGTTCAGGATTGGAACGCGGCCGCAGGAAATTCGGCCGCCGACTGCCGAATCTTCTTCCACACCTCATCCCGCCCGGCTCCGGTTTTCGCCGAAAAGGGTATCACCGGCGCCGTCGGATATGCCTCTGTCAAGCCGTTCAGGGCGTTACGCAGTTGATTATTGGAAAGCCGGTCGCTCTTGGTTGCGATCAGCAGAAACTCGCGGCCCGAGGCATTGAGAAAATCCAGGAGTTGACGATCGCTCGCTTGCGGAGGAACGTTCACGTCCACCAGCGCCACACATAACGCCAGCGTCGGCCGTTCGTTGAGGTAAGGCTCGATGAACTTGGGCCACTCCTCGGAAATCTCGCGCGAGAGCTTGGCGTAGCCGTATCCTGGAAGGTCGGCGAAGATGACCTCCGGCTGCGGCTTTCCCGGCCAGCGCACTTCGAAGAAGTTTATACTGCGGGTGCGCCCCGGCGTGGAACTGGTGCGAGCCAGCTTGGCGCCCACCAGCGTGTTAATGACGCTGGACTTGCCCACATTCGACCGCCCGAGAAAAGCGACTTCCGGCAGGCTGGGAGCAGGGAAGTGAGCGGCATCAGTAGCCGCCGCCAGAAATCGCGCCATAACCCTCATGCGCTAGTGTGCTATGCGGCAGCGGCGGTTGGCAAGGAGGCCAAGGGCTGTAAACTCAACTCTTACGGAACTGCTTGCTCAGCGTGAGCGCCTGGTGTTGATAGGACGATCCTATGTTCGTCCCATAGATCTTGTGCGGCCGCGACAACAAAGGCATATAGTTCAGCCGGCCCACCAGCTGCCCGTGCTCCATCAGGAATGGAACCTCGTGGGCTCGAACTTCGAGCACAGCGCGCGTCCCCTTGATGTCGCTCGAACCATACCCAAACCCAGGATCGAAGAATCCGGCGTAGTGAATGCGGAACTCGCCGTCGGAAGGATCGAAGGGAACCATCTCAGCCGCGAAGTCGGGAGGGACACGCACTCTTTCGCGAGAGGCAAGAATATAGAAGTCACCCGGTTCAAGAATCAGATTCTTACTCGCATTCTGGTGCCGAACTTCCCAGAACTCCTCCGTCGGATAATAATCAATCCGGTCCAGCTCAATCGCCGGAGCATACCGCTTCGCCTTGTAGGCAATGATTTCGCCCGGTTCTGCGGCTTCCAGATTAATCGTAATTCTCAGGCCGCGATGAAGTCGCGCCTTCCCCGGGATGTGTTCCTCGTCCATGTAGACCAGCGGTTCCTCTTGATTCAACTCCCTGATCGTGCGGTCGCCGGAAACGGGATTCCCTTGCACAAACCGCAGCTGACTCAGCCTCATCCCCGCTCGAATGGCAACCGTAAAGGTACGGGAAACGACTTCGGCATACAGTTTGCCTTTGTATCCCGGCGGCACGCGGTCGAACTCGGTGCCGTAATCGGTGATAAGGCGCGTGAAAATGTCGAGGCGTCCAGTTGTGCTCTTGGGATTGGCCTTCCCGGAAATATTTTCCGGCAGATTCAATTCCTCAACCAGAGGAATGATGTAAACGCAGTCTTTCTCAAAAACGGGCGCCGCCGTCAGATCGACCCGCGTCATCCGGAGTTCCTTAATTTTCGCCTCGACCGTGCTATTCGGCCCCGGTAGAAAACTCGCGCGCACGCGATGCGCCATGTCGCCCAGCCGCAGGTCGAGGCTGGCTGGCTGGATGTGGTCAGGGTTTATGGCAGGAGCGGCGCTAATGCTCCCGCGGGCAATCAGGTTGCTGATTTCCTGCGAAGGAAGGATTCCCGTCGTCCGGGGTTGAGCATTTTCGGCCGGTAGCTCCGGCCCGTTTTCAAAAGCAATCTGACCTTGGTTGGATGTGGACATCTTAACTGGAAACTCGAAACCGGAAACTCCGCTATTGATGCGCCGCCGGACTATCTCCCGTGCCGGAAGTCAAAGGCGCGATCGGCTGCGCGGTCTCTTCTTCGCGGAGTGTGGGCAGAGCAGATACGAGGGCAATTTGCAGCACTTGGTCCATGGTGTCCACGAAGTGAAGTTTCATAGCCGTGCGCAGGTTTTCCGGAACCTCGGCCAAATCCTTTTCGTTGTCCCGGGGCAGGATCACTTCGAAGAGTCCGGCGCGGTGCGCGGCCAGCAGCTTTTCCTTGAGCCCGCCTATGGGTAACACTTTGCCGCGCAGTGTGATTTCGCCGGTCATGGCCAGATCGCGCCGCACCGGAATCTTGCTGAGCGCGCTCGCAATCGCCGTGGCAATGGTAATGCCGGCTGATGGCCCGTCTTTCGGAATTGCACCCTCCGGCACATGCACGTGCAGGTCGAGTGTGCGATAGAAATCGCGCGTGAGGCCCAGGCGGTGCGCTCGCGAGCGGACATACGACAGCGCCGCCTGCGCCGACTCCTGCATCACGTCGCCGAGCTTGCCGGTCAGCGTCAGCTTGCCTTTGCCATCCACCACCGTGGCTTCGGTGCTGAGGATCGAACCGCCCACCTCTGTCCAGGCGAGGCCCGTGACCAATCCCACTTCGCTCTTTTCATGTGCCAGCGTGTCGCGGAACTTGATCACTCCAAGGAAGTCGGTAACATTCTCTCCGGTTACGTTGACGGTGTAGTTCTCGCCTTCCTTCACCACCTTGCGCGCCACTTTGCGGCAGACGTTGCCGATTTCGCGTTCCAGATTGCGCACTCCGGCTTCGCGCGTGTAAGCGCGGATGAGCGTGGTAATCGCGTCATCGGTGAACTTCACGTTCTTTTCCGACAACCCAGCCTGCAACATCTGCTTCTTCACTAGAAACTGCTTGGCGATCTCGAGTTTCTCCTGCTCCGTGTAGCCGTGCAGCCGCAGCACCTCCATGCGATCCTGCAGCGCGGGAGGAATGGTGTGCATCACGTTGGCCGTGGCCACGAAGAAGACCTGCGACAGGTCGTACTCCACGTCGAGGTAATGGTCGACGAACATGTAGTTCTGTTCGGGATCGAGCACCTCGAGCAGGGCGGCTGAGGGGTCGCCGCGGAAGTCCATCGACATCTTGTCGACTTCATCGAGCATGAAGACCGGGTTCTTGGTTCCGGCCTTCTTCATCATCTGAATGATCTGGCCCGGCAACGCACCGATGTAGGTGCGCCGGTGCCCGCGAATTTCAGCTTCGTCGCGCACGCCACCCAGTGACATGCGCACGAACTTGCGCCCGGTAGCCTTGGCGATCGACATGCCCAGCGAGGTCTTGCCCACGCCCGGAGGCCCGACAAAGCAGAGAATCGAGCCCTTGGGATTCTTCACCAACTGGCGCACGGCGAGAAATTCGAGAATCCGCTCCTTGATTTTCTCCAGCCCGTAGTGATCTTCGTTCAGAACTTTCTCGGCGCGCGAGATGTTGCGAATTTCCTTGGACCGCTTCTTCCACGGCACGGCCAGCAGCCAATCGAGATAATTGCGCGAAACCGTGGATTCGGCCGACATCGGCGGCATGGCTTCCAGCTTCTTCAGTTCCTGCAGCGCCTTGTCTTTCACTTCCTTCGGCATCCCAGCGGATTCGATCTTCTTCTTCAGTTCGTCGAACTCGCTCTTTTCGCCGCGCCCGAGTTCCTTCTGAATCGCCTTGATCTTTTCGTTGAGGTAGTACTCTTTCTGCGCCTTCTCCATCTGCCGCTTCACCCGCGACTGTATGGTGCGGTCCACGTTAAGCTTTTCAATCTCGACGTCAAGCACGTCGGCGATGCGGTTCAGGCGCTCTGGAGGATCGAAAATCTCCAGCAACTCCTGCTTCTCTTCAATCGAAAGCTGCAAGTTAGCTGCGATGATGTCGGTGAGCTTGGCCGGGTCTTCCATGCGCACGGCCGAGATCATAGTCTCGTAGTTCAGCGCCTGGCACAGCTTGACATACTGCTCAAACAGCGTGGTCACGCGCTGCATACCGGCTTCGATCTGCTGGTTCATCTCCACGGGGTAGCGAGCCACCCGCACCGAAGCCTGCATGTAACCATCCGCGTCGGTGGCCTGCAGAAGCCGCCCGCGCTCAATGCCTTCGACCAGGACCTTGATATTCCCATCGGGCAGCTTGAGGCTCTGCACGATGTTGACGATGGTTCCGACCTGATAGATCTCATTCGACTTGGGTTCGTCAATGGAGGCATCATGCTGCGTGGCCAGGAAGATTTTCTTGTCCGCGGCCAGTGCCTCTTCCAAAGCGCGCACGCTGGACTCGCGGCCCACCACGAACGGCGTCATCATGAAAGGGAAGATGACCACGTCCCGGATGGGCATCATGGGCAGCTTCTTGGTCTCGAATTTTTCCTTGGATGTGGTCACTCCATCTCCCCGAACTCGTGC
>JBAUVZ010000266.1:0-21384 GCA_049583505.1 Candidatus Sulfotelmatobacter sp. | reverse complement strand
CAGAGGTCTAGCAGAACTACGACCAGGGCGATCAGAAGATGAAAAGCGCGCGCGGAGTTCTTGGTCATCCGATGTCTTGGCCTGCCTAGTCTGGGCCTGAGAACATCTTAAACTGTTTGCGCTTCCGATTCTTTTCTCCATAATTTTTCATTTTCATCTATCCCGGGCACGGGCTCCCCATGTATTCTGATGCCGCCTTGAGCCGGCCAGCGCGCCGGCGAAGATGTAGGTGATATAGAAGAACGACGCTGCCAGGAACACCTTCTCTACGCTCTTGTATTGACCCTTCACCACGATCAGCCAAACGATGACGCCGCAAACCGGCACCGTCACGTAGCGCGAAAGCCCAAACAACTCCAGGCTCGTGGCGATGCCAATGAATTCCGTGACCACGTTGCCGAAGTTGGTGATCAGAATTCCCAACATCATCAGGAACGTAATACGGAGCCCGAACTCTTCGCGGATCAGGTCGCTCAGGCCTTTGCCGGTTACCGCTCCCATGCGGGCGCTCATCTCCTGCACCACGATCAGCGCCAGCGTGATCGGGATCATGGTCCACAACAAAAGAAATCCGTATTGCGCCCCGGCCTGCGAATAGGTCAGGATGCCGCCGGCGTCGTTGTCGACGTTGGCGGTGATGATCCCCGGTCCGACTACCGCCAGGAACAACAGAGTCCGGCCTCTCCAGCGTTTCCAAAGCCTCATGCGCGCATTTCGCCGACATAGGAATTAAAACAACCAGGACAGGACTGCGCCGTGCGTTTTGGGGCGCGCAGGCCGGCTCAAGGCGGCATCAGAATACATGGGGAGACCGTGCCCGGGATAGATGAAAATGAAAAATTATGGAGAAAAGAATCGGAAGCCCAAACAGTTTAAGATGTTCCCAGGCCCAGACTAGGCAGGCCAAGACATCGGATGACCAAGAACTCCGCGCGCGCTTTTCATCTTCTGATCGCCCTGGTCGTAGTTCTGCTAGACCTCTGGACGAAACGCGTGGCGGCGCAGCGCATCCCGCTTTATTCGCGTATCCAGGTCATCCCGGGCTTTTTTAGTCTCACTCATACGGAAAATACTGGCGCCGCGTTTAGCCTGTTCGCCGACTCGCCCGCACCCTGGAAGACGGGCATGCTGATCGCTTTTTCTGTGATCGCGTTGCTGGTGGTTTCGGTTTTGCTGTGGAAGAACAACCACGCACACATGATCACGGGCATTGGCTTGTCGTTGATTATGGGAGGAGCTTTAGGGAATCTGTGGGACCGTGTGGTCCGCGGACGCGTGGTCGACTTTCTGCTGTTCTATGTAAAGCGGTATCAGTGGCCGGTGTTCAATCTGGCGGACAGCGCCATCGTGGTTGGTGCGGGATTATTGGTACTGGAGATTCTGTTTCACAAGTCGAGCGTCCACGAGGATTCTCGGTTGAGCTGAAATCGAGAATCTTAAAGATATGACTTAGAACATTATCAAAGCGGGGCGTCGCCGGGGTAGTCGTCGATGTATGTCGGCGATCTATTTAAACCTTTGCCAACAGGCCTGCTTTCATTGACTTGTTTCGTTTCAGCCACGTAAGATTCGCACGAGTGATTGGCCAGACCATCTCGCACTACCGGATCGTCGAAAAGCTCGGCGGCGGCGGCATGGGGGTGGTGTACAAAGCCGAGGACACCAAGCTACGCCGCTTTGTTGCCCTCAAATTCCTGCCTCCTGAATTTTCCCGGGATCCCCAGGCCGTGGATCGTTTTCAACGCGAGGCACGTGCTGCTTCCGCGCTCAATCATCCTCACATCTGCACCATCTACGAGATTGATCAGGCCGAGGGGGAACATTTCATTGCCATGGAGTTGCTCGAGGGTGAGACCCTCAAGCACCGCATTGAAAGCAATTCACCGAAGTTTGATCAGTTGCTGGACCTGGGCATCCAGATCGCAGACGCGTTGGACGCAGCCCACTCCAGCGGTATCGTGCATCGCGACATTAAGCCCGCCAACATTTTCATTACCAGCCGAGGACAAGCCAAGATTCTCGATTTCGGCCTGGCCAAGCTTGTTCCACTCGCCCGCAATGGGCCCACAAATGGTGGCAATAGTGATGACGCGCCCACGGTGAACACCGAAGCTCTGCTGACCAGCCCAGGATCGACGGTGGGCACGGTCGCGTACATGTCGCCAGAGCAGGCCCGTGGTGAAGTCCTGGACGCTCGCACTGACCTGTTTTCCTTTGGTGTAGTGCTTTATGAGATGGCCACGGGCAGGCAACCATTTCCCGGCAACACTTCGGCGATTATCTTTGAAGCGATCCTGAATAAGATGCCGACTTCTCCGATGCAGCTGAACCCGGGATTGACGCCGCAATTCGCCGTGATTTTGAACAAGGCGCTGGAGAAGGATCGAGACTTGCGTTGCCAGACTGCGGCGGAACTGCGCGCCGATCTGAGGCGTCTGAAACGGGACATGGAGTCGGCCCGGGTGGACGTAGTTGGTCAGAAAGCGAGCGCAGCCGTATTGGCCGCCTCGCCGCCAGCCTTGCGGAAGAATCCGCTTGTTCCCATCCTCGTCGGCCTCGGGCTCTTGGTTGGCGTGGCTGTTGGGCTTTTGGCGGGCAAGCGCCTTTGGCAAACAGCACAATCAGCGCCGCTGTATCACGAAATTACATTTCGCCGCGGTGTGATTCCTACGGCACGGTTTGCTCCTGACGGGCAAACCATCTTGTACAGTGCTGCCTGGCAGGGAAATCCTGTGGAGATATTCACCGCGCGCCAAGGATCCGTCGAATCGCGCTCTCTGGGGCTTGGGAACGCCCAGCTTTTGGCGGTTTCGTCCTCCGGCGAAATGGCGCTGTCGTTGGACAGCCGCGTCACAGGCACGTGGGTAAGTTCGGGAACATTGGCCAGGGCTCCGCTGGCGGGGGGTGCGCCGCGTAAGGTTCTCGAGGACGTCCAATGGGCCGATTGGTCTCCCGACGGAAATGATTTGGCAGTGGTGCGTGACGCCGGCGGCCGCAACCGGCTGGAATACCCGATTGGCAAGGTCCTCTACGAGGCCAGCGGGAGCTGGATCAGTCATCCACGTTTATCTCCCAAGGGCGACATGATTGCATTTCTCGACCACCCCGTGCAGGGAGACGATAGTGGCTCCGTGATGGTGGTGGATCTGTCGGGCAACCGGAGGAAGTTGTCGCACGACTGGTATAGCGCACAAGGTCTTGCCTGGTCACCGGATGGCCGGGAAGTCTGGTTCACGGCTAGGGCAATGGGAGCGGACCGTTACCTTTCCGCGGTTGACCTTTCCGGAAACGAACGATTGGTGACGCGGATACCGGGCACCCTCATTTTGTTCGATATTTGGCGAGACGGTCGAGTGCTACTTGCGCGCGCTAGCCGGCGCCGCGAAGAAATGGGCTCTGTCGGCGGTGCCAAAGAACGCGACCTCTCTTGGCTTGATTACTCCTGGCCCGCCGACCTCTCCGCCGACGGCAAGACGCTGCTTTTCGACGAGGAAGGCGTGGGTGGAGGAGTGCAGTTCGGCAAGGGGCAGGAGCTGACTTACGCGGTTTACATGCGCGGTGTCGACGGTTCACCGGCGATCCGGCTGGGTGAAGGAGCAGCCGCAGCTTTGTCCCCGGACCAGCAATGGGTGATCGCCCAGACACCCGGCTTTCCTGCACAATTTCGCCTGTTGCCCACTGGCGCAGGTGAACCTAAGGCACTTACCAACGATGCCATTAACCACGACACCGCGCGCTGGTTGCCCGACGGAAAACACTTTGTCTTTGCAGGGAATGAACCCGCCCACGGAGTGCGTCTTTATCTGCAGGATGTCGCCGGAGGTAAGCCACAGGCCATCGCTCCAGAGGGTGTGAACGGAACGAACTTTGCGGTTTCACCCGACGGCCGGTTCGTCGCTGGTATCGGTCCCGACGGGAAAGGTTATCTGTTTCCAGCTCACGGCGGAGAGCCCATTTCGATCTCAGGTTTGCTACCTGCAGAGCAGCCTATAGGCTGGACACAGGACAGCAAGTCTCTCTACACCTACAGACTCGGTGAAGTTCCGGCCAAGGTTTATCGCTTAGACCCAGCCACGGGACAACGGACATCCTGGAAAGAACTCATGCCCGCTGATCCTGCCGGCGTCGCAACTATTGGGCCTATCCTGATAACACCCGACGGAAAGACTTACGTCTACGGTTTCCACCGAACGCTAGCCGACCTCTACCTGGTCGAGGGTCTTAAGTAGCGCGCGCTGGCAAAGTCGCCTCACTCCGCCGCGTAACCAATACTTCTTAGGATCTCCTACGGTGCCCCATAAAGTTGTTTGTACACGCTGGCATTCCGCAGAATTGCCTGCACGTACTCGCGCGTTTCGGTGAAGGGAATCGATTCGACAAATTCCTGCGGATCGCGATACTTCCCCTGACTCAGCCAGTCTTCCACGCGGTCCGATCCCGCATTATAGGCGGCGAGCGCGTATTCGAACGATCCGCCGAACTTGTCGACCATGCCGCGGAAATAGCGTGTGCCCAGTTGCAGGTTCACCGCGGGTGCGTACAGCTGACTGGCGGTATAGCGCTTCAGCTTCACTTGCCGGGCGACGGCTTTGCCGGTTTTCGGTAGCAACTGCATCAGGCCAACTGCATTGGCCCGCGAAACCGCATTGGGATTGAACTCAGACTCCTGCCGGATTAGCGACGCTATCAGGTAGGGATCGAGTCCATTGGCCGCAGAAGAACGTTTCAGGTCGCTCCAGTAGGCTTTGGGGAAGAGGGCTTCCCAGTATTTCCGCGGCAGGTCGGGGATGTCCAGGGCGAAATAGTTTGGGGCGGAATGCTTCATGACCTCGATAGCCTGATCGAAGTGACCGGTCTCATCGTAAAGCTGCGCGGTTTCTGCCGGGCCCCAACTGCCGCCGTCGGTCGCGGCGGCGGCCTGCAATTCGCGCACCGCAAAATCGACGAGCCCACCATTTCCCAGGAGCTCCGCTTTCTGCACGTGCAACTCATCGGACGGCGGTTCCGAGTCAGTCACTTTGCCGCTGTTGTCGAGGGGTGGAACGTGATCGAGCAAGGCGTATTTTGTGGTCGCATCGGCTGTCGCCGGGAGATGCTTCAGCCTTTGCCTTCCCAACTCCGCGTAGTAGAAGTTGCGATAGCGATCCGAAAGCTTTTGATAGAACGCCCGAGCCATGAGGGGCTGATTGTCTTCTTCGGCCAGACGGGCGCGCCAATAGAGAGCCGCAGAGGTTTCCGGGCCAGAGGGATACAGCGCAATCTGTTCTTCGAAAGCTTTCTCGGCGTCCTGATTGCGGCCCTGACGCAGGGTGAGCCAGGCAGCCTTCCAATGGACATAGGAAGCCCGCGGACCATTGGGAAATCGCTGCTGGGCTTCGCGAAATGTGTCAAGGGCCTGATCGTACTCGTGATGTACAAGATGCAGATTGGCGGCGGACAGCAGCGCCTGCTCCAACCATGAACTCGCTGGAGCCGCCATGCGCAGCTCGTCGACTGTGCGGTAAAAGGCGTCGTTGTCGTTGGCGGCGAAGTCAATTTGACCCAGCAGATAAAGACGATGGGCGTTGACTTCACCGCCCTCGGCCCCCAGCAATGCGAGGACTAGCTTGGCGTCACGGTTCTTGCCGCCGCGATGAAGCGCATCGGCGAGAGCAATCTGAACCGTGGGCTTACTTTCAGCACTGACCTCGTTGACGAGAGCGCGATATTCGTCGGCGGCGTCAGCAAAGCGCTTCTTGCCCATTAATCCGTCGGCGCGAGTTTTGAGCTGTGCCGGGGTTGGGGGCGGCACAGGCGGCAACTTCTTCAACTCGGCATACGCTGTATCCGCGTCGGCGCTGGCCGGCATCGTGTAATAGATATTCTCAAGCGCTTCGGCGGCTTTCGCGGCCTCGCCCGCCGCAGCGTAAGCCCGTCCCAGCGCCAGTTCCACGTCGGAGCGCACTGGGGTCCGGTCCTGCTCCAACAGGGTTGCCGCTTCTGCCGCCTGCCCTTCCGCCAGGAGCACGCCGGCAAAGCTGACTTGGGCGTCGCTTACCAGCAGCGAATCCGGATGTGCCTTGGCAAAGTCTGTCAAAGTTGCCAGCGCCTCGGCCGTGCGCCCGGTCTGCAGGTACGAAGTTCCAAGATAATAATCGACGTAATCGCCCAGGTCTCCGGCATGAACTTTCGCGCGGTTCAACGGGTCGATGGCTTTGGCATAGTCTCGATCCAGCACGTGCGCGTAGCCCGCTACTAGCCAGGCCAGTGCTCCCGCATCCTCCTTGGCATGGGCTCGTGCGTAGGCTTCAACCCCGGCGTATGCCGGCAGCGAGCGATCCTGTAGAAGCTGTTGCGCCATTGGCCTCAGGCTGGCGGAAGCCACAAAGGCCTGCCGCATGCGCTGGACGCGCGGCGAGATTGCCCGCCGATGGGTAGTGACGGGATGACGCTTAACCGCGCTGGCCGCCGGCTTCTTGACGCCGGGGGTTTTGTCCACGGGGACTGTTGGGCCGCTAGCGGCCGGATGGATGCCGCTCGGGGCAGTTTGAGCGGCTGGTTTTGGCGGAGACGCCTCGGGCTGGCTTTGAACGGAACTGGACGCAGGTTGCTGCAAGGCGTCTGCCGGGGAAAGCACAACGGCGACGAAGCCGCAGAGAAGCAGGACCGCGGCCAACGACAACTTCGAACCTGATTGCACTACGTTTAATTTTCGCGGAGACACGCTACTGCCAGAACCCTGCCGCCAATCTAGCGGCGGAAATTTGAACCCATGATGGAAATGTCATCTTCGGCCAGACTGCGCAGCAACTCGCTCTGAAAATAGTCGGTGCTGGCGGCGGCCGTGTTGCCGTACCGCTTTTGAAACGTACCCCGGCTCTTGTCGATATCCTCTTTCAGCCGGTCGTACAAGTCTTTGTTGCGGCGGCCTTCCGCTACTTTCGCCTGGTTGTACAGCTTGATTTCATCGACCAGCAGGCGCGCGAACCGTTGCGCTTTGCGATGGATGTCGGCATCTTCCGGCGAGAGTCCAGCTAGTGGATCAGTGGCTGCGGCTGGTGCGGCCGCGCTGGCCAAATGCGTCGAAGCCACTTCCACCACCTCAGCTTGCGGTTCGGACTCGAGCACGGCCTTGGTGGGTACATGCTTGGGCGCGTGGGCCGCAAAGGGATCGGAAAACGAAGAGACCGTCTGCACGGGCGGGCTCTCAATCCGGCTCACCATCTCCCCGTCTTCCCTGGCGGCTGCTTGCTTGCGCAGTGAAGTTACTTCGAGCCAGGCGCTGGTTGCGACCACCAGCAATTCCAGGGCATCCGGGTCCAGTTTTCCGCTATCGCCTCCGTCTGCATAAACCAGCGCTGCCACCTTGTCCTTGAGCGCTAGGGGCAGAACCAGCACTTGCTCGTTGGCCGGACTGCCGAACTGCTTCACGAATCGCCGGCCCATCTCCGCGATGTTGCCTGGCGTTGCGATTCGATTCTGGTAGGTGTGTGCCACCGGTCCGGCGCTGAGATCGAGGGGGAAATCCTTGACCGCTTCGTCATCTTCGAAACCGCGGGATTGCCATCCTGACGCGGCTCCTGCCTTCACCACGAAGAGCGCGATGCGCGAACAGTAACCGCTGGCAGTGTCGAGGAGGGCCCGCAGGATTTCCTTCTGAGTCGATCCTGAATGAATATTGGAAACGGCGTGAACCAGCGCACTGGAGTCAGGAGTGCCGGAGGGAGAGTCCGCCGCAGCAGAAGTTTCGCCAACCCGCGCTGGCAGCGCTTCCAGCACCTGCTGCACAATCTGCGACTGCAGTTGCGGGAGCTGCGCCTGCAAGGCTTGCGCTACGGCGTGCTCGACG
This sequence comes from Candidatus Sulfotelmatobacter sp., assembly GCA_049583505.1. GTDB lineage: Bacteria > Acidobacteriota > Terriglobia > Terriglobales > Acidobacteriaceae > Sulfotelmatobacter. The sequence goes on along the minus strand of JBAUVZ010000266.1, from coordinate 13,556 downwards.
ACTTGCCGGACCTCGTTCTGTTTCGCTTTCCGTTCCGCCATGCCTTGAGAACCGTATCCCTTCGAATCGCGCACGCTGGTAACACTTGGTCTGAGTCGAGACCTAAGTGCTGATTATACGGCACTTGTGGGATTGCCCCAGAGTACGCAAGGACGTGTTCGACCGCGTACCCGCCTGTTCCTCGACTCTATCGCAAATCTCATCCCGCCTGAAACCGGAAAGCGATTGGGCAAACACTTCGGTTACCAAGTAGAATAACAGTTTGCTTTTCAGTGCTGCGGTTCGGACCCGCAAAATACTGCATCGCCAAGAGAATGGGAGCCATCCAAAACAAACTAGAAGGGCCTGTCAGTGATGAACTGACCCTGGTACAGGCCGCGAAGCGGGGCGACGATTCAGCCTTTGAAGAGCTGGTTCGCCGTTACGATCGAAACGTCTTTCGGATCGCGCAACACATCACGCAAAACCGCGAGGATGCGGAAGATGTGGTGCAAGAAGCCTTCCTGAAGGCGTACGGCAACCTGGCGAAGTTCCAGGAGCAGTCGAAGTTTTATACCTGGCTGGTACGCATCGCCGTCAACGAAGCGTTGATGAAGTTGCGCCGCCGGAAACCCGAGCGTACGGTCTCACTCGACGAAGACATCAAGACTGAAGATGATTCTCTTCCCCGTGAGATCGCGGATTGGAGCCCCAATCCTGAGCAGCAGTATAACCAGGCGGAGTTGCGAGAGATTTTGAGTAAGACGATCCACGGCCTACCCCCGGGCTTCCGGACCGTGTTTGTCCTGAGAGACGTGGAAGGACTTTCAACCGAGGAGACCGCGGCGGCTCTGGAATTGAGCGTACCCGCGGTGAAGTCGCGATTGTTGCGGGCACGCCTGCAACTTCGCGAGCGATTGGGACGGTTCTTCCAGAAACGCGAGAGTGGAGATGGCGACCAGTGAAATGTTCTGAGTTTTTGCACGAGCTGACCAATTACTTGGACGGCGTCCTCGACGAACCTACGAAAGTCGAGTTGGAGAATCATCTTTCCTGGTGCCACAACTGCTACGTGGTTTGTGACACTACGAAGAAGACCATCGAGATCTATCGCGACTCTCAGCTTTACGAATTGCCTGAAGACCTCCGCTCCCGTCTCCGTTCCGCCATCATGACCAAGTGCCAGCAACACAAGAAACGCGGCCCGGAGAGCGTCTAGAAACGTCTCATCGAACTTGAATTGAACCCACTGGCGGGTTCCGCCACTTCATCGCATATAATGGACCTCGCGCCCCGGGGTGTTGCATGCTGCGCTTGCGGAGTACCGCTCTTCTAGTTCTTCCTCTCTGGTTCGCCGCTTGTCCTGTCTACGGTCAGGTGAGCGATCCCGGCCGAACCCAGAATTCACCATCCGCACCGGCATCCAAACAATCGAACTCACCGCAAAACGATCAGACGCCCGTACCGGGTGCGGCGCCGATCCCTAGCAACGCGCAACGTATGTCCAGACAGACTCGCCTTGAAATCATCCGGGACTTTGAGACCCAGTTGGTGTATGCCCGGACCGCTTTTCCGATGGGCACAAAGGGACTGCAGTTGAAGGACGGCGTGATCACGCCTAACGGCGAAGAATTGCGGCAGGCGCTCACGCTTTGGGGACCGGCGGTGAAGCCGGGTGATCCGGCGCACATCTCATTTGTGCAAATCAAGGATGACCACATCCATTTCGAGATCAATGGTGGACCCATACGCCGGAAGAGGTGGTATCAGCGTGTGCAAGTTACGGGGGCATACGGCACGCCGGTAACAGGTGGGCCGGACGAACCACAGACCAATCCGCACGGCTCGTGTGTGGACCTTTATTTCGACAAGCACGTCCCCGAGATGACGGTGCAGCAGTTGCGGGCATTGCTCTACCCAGTGCTCGACTTCAACGCCCGGAACAAGGAGCAAGCCTACTTGGACACCGTGCCTCCCAAGGTAAAAGAAGCGATCCAGGCACATCACGTTCTGGTGGGGATGAATCAGGAGATGGTGCTGCATGCCAAAGGCAAGCCGCCCAGGAAAGTTCGGGAGAAGGACGGCGAGACGGAATACGAAGAGTGGATTTATGGCGAGCCTCCGGCGGATGTCGATTTCGTACGCCTTGTCGGAGATGAAGTGGTGCGCGTGGAGACCATGAAGGTAGGCGGCGAAAAGATCGTGCGCACGGAGAAAGAAGTCATTTTGGAGCCGTCGGACAAGGATAGGGATAAAGAAGCGAAGAAAGAACCGGCGGAGCGCCCCGCGAACGCTCCCACTCTGCGGCGTCCGGGGGAAGATTCACAAGACGTGCCCAAGCCGGCGAACGGAGCCTCGCCACTCCCGCCCATACCACCGCCGGATGTGCCCCAGCCTCCGGGCGGTCCAGGAGAAGTTGTGTCTACCTTTTGAACCCTCCGGCACCGGAGACTTCAATCTTACTTCACACGTTTTAGCCAGCCCTTTGGGTAGTACGTCAACAAAAACTTCTCGCGGCCACGATCGGCCACGAAGTTATCGTGAGTTTTCATGAAATCTTCGACAGCCTCCATGGGGCCGGGTCCCCATCCCGGATTCACAGGATGGCCGTTGATGTTTGTGTCTTGCACCACCAGATAACTGCCTGGTGTAACCAATTTTGAGTAGATCTCGATCTCGCGCAAGACATGATCACGGGTGTGCAGAGAATCGAGGGTAACCAGCACTTTCTTGCCTGCAACCTCCTGCGCAATGTGGTCCGCAACCTTGGGATCTACCGAACTGCCGACAATCAACTCCACACGTTGTTTCCAGATTGGCAGTCTGGAAGCCTTCTCCACGTGTGGTTCCACATCCACGGTGATTACCTTTCCATCCGGATTCACAAAAGACAAAACCGTAGCATAGAACAAAGTCGTCCCACCGTTCGCAGTTCCTGCCTCGATAATGTAATCTGGCCGAATCTCGGCAATAATTTCCTGCATGCTCCAATTGTCGGTCGGTGTCTGCTCCGAAGGTATTCCCAGCCAGGTCGTCGAGTTGAGCCAAACGAATGAATTGTAGTAGGTCTGTTGAAACTTTTCGGTGACGTTTCGGCCTGCCTCGCGACGGTAATGCAGCGCAAGGAGAAACTCAGCACCAGCGAGCGCTAAAGACAGAATCGCCACAGTTCTCAGGAAATTCGAAGAAGATCGGGGGCTGACTTGTCTATCCATGAGACCGCTCATTTCTAAGATTCTCCCAAATGCACTCCCTTTGCACGAGCCCGCGCACGGAATGCTGCAACATTAACCCCCATCTCGCGCTACACCTCAGCATCGAAGATTCTCACGCACCAGCCGGTCAGTCAACCACTTCCGGTCTGTGCGTCTCCAGCCGACAAGATCTATCGCGTGGCGATGGCTGACCCGGCGTCGGCGAACGAGAACGCCAATGCCACGTTGGGAAACTCCTGCCCATCGACCTCCACGTAAGGGTAGACGAAATAGTTCAGCGACTTGCCCTCCTGCGAAGGATTCAAGCGCAGGTCGCGGCCCATGCTGAATTGCATGCGGTTCACGTCGTGGGAGCCGAAGAAGTAGTCGCGCTTTTCCGGGTGTTTCCAAGCCTCGGAAATGTCCACGGGGATCCATCCTCTGCCGTCAATCCAGAAATCGGCCCAGCAGTGGTATCCAGCGATCTCGGAGGTGTGCTTGTCGGGAGGCAGCGGGAATCCGATCTCGAAGCGGGCTGGAATGCCTTGCGATCGAGCCATGGCGATGAACAGAGAATGGAAGTCAGTGCGATTGCCTTTCTTGGCGTCACAGGCATAGAGAACGTCGCCATGTCCCCAGCCTGTTCCGCTCTTGTCGTAGCGCATAGTCGTGAAGACGTAATCGTAGATGGCGCGCGCTCTGTCGAGCGCCTGGGTCTTGCCCTGGGTGACTTTGGCCGCCAGATCGGCGGGCAGGCCGGTGATCGGAACGAGGACGTCGGGCTGAAGGTCTTGCTGTTTTTCTGTGGATGAGAGTGAAATGGCAACCAAGTGCGGCGCAGTTTGTCCGAGCGCGACGCGCTCGCGGCGGATCACGTCATATTCCACATCGAAGTGCAGTTCGGGCTGCGACGAACTTGTCTCGGCATAATAAATCCGGTTGCCGTACTTCGACTCGGTGGTTTCCTTCAAAGGCAAATCGCCGTGGGCAGAGACAATCTTCACCTCTTGAAATGCGTCGGACTGCGCTGCAGGAAACCAGATTCGGACCTTTTTCCCAGCGGGAAGATTCCTGACCGTGAAGGCGTATTGAAACGTGAAATGGCGAGAATCCTGGGCAAAGGCGGACAGAGCTAAGGCGAGAAACAGAGACGACAATACACAAAGCTTGCGCAGCATAGACGGTTTCCTTTCAGTTTCTTAACTGAGAACAAAGAACCGGGAACTGAGGGCTGTTTGTAAACGACACACGGGCGTCTTAGAGGGAACGCCGTCAAGTAAAGCCGCGCTTGGGTGTGCGCATGGGAGTGAAGATGCCGAAGGCGGGTCCGGCGATGCGTATTCTAGCAGAGCCGGGTTGTTGCGCTAGCTTTTCCATGATAATCCCTCGGGGCGGGGTGGCTAAGCTAGAATCTGTATGTGGCCGTAGCGATCCAATGTCGCGATCTGCGCAAGACCTACGATGGCAAAGTTGAAGCCGTGCGCGGGTTGAATCTTGAGATTCAAACCGGGGAATGCTTCGGACTTCTCGGTCCCAACGGAGCGGGGAAGACGACAACCATTGAAATCCTCGAGGGTTTGCTGGAGCCGACTTCGGGCGAAGTCTCGATTCTCGGACATTCCTGGCGCGAGAATGCGCGTGAAATGCGAGAGTGGCTGGGGATTTCGCTGCAGGAGACTCGGCTTTCCGAAAAGCTCACAGTACGCGAAACGGTCGAGCTGTTTGCGAGTTTCTACCGCGAACCGCGTTCGTGCGATGAGGTGCTCGAGCAGTTACAGCTTACCGAAAAGGCGGATGCCTGGGTAGGAAAGCTTTCCGGCGGACAGAGGCAACGGCTGGCGGTGGCGACGGCGCTGGTGTGCAATCCGAAAATTCTTTTTCTCGACGAGCCGACCACCGGTCTCGATCCGCAAAGCCGGCGGCAGTTGTGGGATATTATTCGCGAATTTCAGCGCGCCGGCGGTACCGTGCTTCTGACGACTCATTACATGGATGAGGCCGAGCGGCTGTGCGACCGGCTGGCGATTGTCGACCATGGACAGATCATTGCGGAAGGTTCACCGCCGGATTTGATTGAGCGCCTGGGCGGGCATCACGTGGTGGAGTTTGCCGTGGGCGCGAGGACGGCCGGGAATTCGGACGGCGCCGCGCTCGAAGCCTGGCGTGCGCTGCCGAGTGTGGAGTCAGTGCGTGAGGATGACGGCATGGTGGCGCTCAGTGTGAGGGAGCCCCATCTGACGATTCCCGCGCTGCTGGAGGCGGTTGGAAAGCAGGGAAGCGAGTTGCAGCATTTGACCACACGGCAAGCCAGCTTGGAAGATGTGTTCGTGCGACTGACGGGACGGCATCTGCGGGAAGAGTGACGCAAGTAAGGATGAACATGGTGGTGAGCAGATATTCTCGCTGCGCAATTTTTCTGGTTATTTCCGCGGTGATGGTGTGCGGGCAGCACGCCTTCTCGCAGGCTCCGGCAGCTGACTCGCGGAAAAGCTTCCCTCCGCTCGAGCAATGGAAGGCCGCGGTGCTCGCGGGAGACGCGGCGGCTTTGAAGGCGTTCTACAGCACCCATCCGCTGGCGCAGGTGATGGCGAACGGCATCAGGACCAGTGTTGACGCCGACGTGAGTTTCTGGCAGGGCCTGAAGGCGCGAAGCATTGCCTTGGAAATGGTTGCAGTGCTCGACCGGCCCAAAGGTACAAGCGTTGTCTTCAAGGCCGATGTGCAGTTACCGGATGGTAACTCTTTGAGCGTGACCGATGGCCAAATGTGGCTGAAGCAGGGTGGCCAGTGGCGAGTGATGAGCGTGGAGCGAGCGGACGCGCCTCACTTGAAACAGCCATCCGACATGAACAAGAATATTTATCCTCGAGACGCGAACGCCCACGTACAGATCAAAGAGGCGGAGGAGAAGGCAGCCGCCGGGCACAAGCGGGTTTTGCTGGTCTTTGGGGCTAACTGGTGTTACGACTGCCACGTGCTGGATCTGGCGTTTCATCGTCCTGATTTCGCGGCGGCTATCGCCGGATACGAAGTCGTGCACGTTGACCTTGGTGAAGATGAGACGAAGAATGCCGATGTGGTGAAGCAGTTTGATGCGACGTTGGATAAAGGCATTCCTGTGCTGGTGGTTGTTGAAAGCGACGGCAAGGTAATGATGAGCCAGAAAAACGGCGAATTCGAGGACGCACGCTCCATGACGCCTGAGGTTTTGCTCGAGTTCCTGAATAAGTGGAAGCCTTAAGCGCGATAGTTTGAACATCGTATGAGTGTTGCCGAGCAAACACCGGTCGTACGGGAAACGGTGCCACAGAAATATCCACCCCGGCGGAACGGACGCTGGGCCGGATACCGGCATCTCTTGATGGCACGCATGCTGGAGCTGCAGCGCGAACCGGAGGTCGTGTTCTGGGTATTCGTGTTTCCGCTGCTGCTGGCGACTGGACTCGGGATTGCCTTCCGCAACAAGCCTGCCGAAGCATCTTCTGTCGCGATTGTGTCCGAAGCGGGAGGGCAGGAAGCCGAGGCGTTGCTGCAACGGTCCCCGCGGCATGCATCGTTCAAAATCGAGGTGCGGGATGGTGAAGCGGCACGAAAAGGCTTTCGTCTGGGGAAATACGATCTTGTGGTCGAACCGGACGGCGCCGGAGGACTTCGGTACCTTTACGATCCGGCCCGGCCTGAGAGCGTGCTGGCTCGATCGGAAGTGGACGATGCGCTGCAGACGGCAGCCGGGCGCAAGGATGTGGTCGCAACCACCGTGGTGACATCTTCCGAGCCGGGTTCCCGCTACATCGACTTTCTGATTCCCGGGTTGCTGGGGATGAACCTGATGAATTCCGGTATGTGGGGGATCGGATTCGCGCTGGTCGACATGCGGCAACGCAAGCTGCTCAAGCGGTTCGTGGGCACGCCCATGCGGAGGGGAGACTTCCTGCTGGCGCTGCTGTCCAGCCGCCTGGTGCTGATGATTATTGAAATCGGCTTGTTGCTGACGCTTGGGGTCATCGTGTTCCACATGAGAGTGCTGGGATCGGTGTTAGCAATTGTGCTGCTCGGGTCCGCGGGGGCTATGTGTTTTGGAGGAGTAGGATTGCTGACGGCGAGCCGGGCGCAGAAAATCGAAAGCGTAAGTGGGCTCATGAATCTGGTAATGATGCCCATGTGGATCTTCTCCGGTGTGTTTTTCTCCTATGAGCGCTTTCCCGCGGTCATTCAGCCGCTGATCAAGGCGCTGCCGCTGACCGCTTTGAACGATGCGCTGCGGGCGAGCATTCTGGAAGGCACGCCGCTGATTCATCAGTGGCCGCAGCTCTTGGTGATGGCTCTGTGGGGGGGTATCTCGTTCGTGCTGGCGCTGAGGTGGTTTCGGTGGACTTAGTCCGCTAACCAATTGGTGCGATCTAGCCAACAACTAGGAGGCTTCCGTGATTCGAATGTCCCGCGATTTTGCGTTAGTGCTGTTCTTCACCATCACTCTGCCCATCGTTGTCCGTGCCCAGTCTGCGCCCGCAATCCCCGACAAGCCTTTTGTCGTTGAGTATTACTACAAAGCCAAGTGGGGGCATGCCGACGAGTTTCTGAAGTTGTTCAAGAAGAATCACTACCCGGTGCTGAGGAAGGAAATGGAAATGGGCCGGATTGCGCAGGTTTGGATGGACCAGCCGCTCTATCACACTACCGAAGACGGGCGCTGGGACTTCCGCGTGACCATTGTCTTTAAGAATGCGACCGTAGCCAACGAGCCGTTCGATGAAGCGGCCCTGCAGAAGCAGATGTATCCAGATCAGGAGACCTTCCAGCGCGAAGAGCAGCGGCGGTTTGAGATTTTGGACGGGCATTGGGATTTGCCGGTGAAGACGATGGAGTTGGAGAAGTAGCAGCGAGTTACGAGTGCCAGCCTTTGTTCCTCGCTACAACTCGATACTGGCAAGTCAGTCGATTTTCAGGAAATTTGCGATCGCCTTTTCGTGCCACTTCCAGGGGAGGAAGCGCTTCATGGCGAGCTGGATCTTGGCTTGGCGGCCCACCAGATAGCGCAGCTTAGGGTTGGGATCTCGCGCGACCGATGCGATCAGGCGCGCTACTTCGATTGGATCGCGTTTGGGCAGGGCCTGGATGCGATCGCGCATGCGCAGGCTGCGCTGAATATTTGGAGAAGTTTGCTGCGTGGCGTTCTTGCCCATGACCGCGCCGCGCGTCCAGATGTCGGTTTGGAAGGCTCCGGGCTCGACCAACACCACTTTGATTCCTAACGAATTGACTTCCATGCGAAGCGATTCGCTCCAGCCCTCCAAGGCGTGCTTGGATGCCGAATAACTGCTGGCCGTGACCGTGCCGTGCAGTCCGGCGATGGAGGAGACCTGGATGATGTGTCCCGAGCGCTGACAGCGCATGGTGGGCAGCGCGGCTTTGGTCATGGCGACGGCGCCGAAGAAGTTGGTCTCGAATTGGTAGCGGAGTTCCTCGAGCTTGATATCTTCGGCGAATCCAGCGACGGCGAATCCGGCATTGTTGACCAGAACGTCCAAGCGGCCGTGGTCGCGGACAATGGCATCAACGAAAGCGGGGAGGGCGTCGAAATTGATTACGTCGAGTTGGCGGATATCGAGTTGGGCAGCGACTCCAGCGGCGGCGGCTGCCTGATCGAGTCGCTCGCGGCGGCCGAGGTCACGCATCGTCGCGACGACCCGGAATCCGGCTTTGGCCAGTTCGATTGAGGTGAGCAAACCGAAACCGCTGGAGGAACCGGTGATGAGAGCGATCTTATCGGCCATGGAAGTCAGTCCCCTAAGGGTTTTAGCACAAGTATGAGGATTGCGGCGAAGGGACTCTCCGTTTGATGATGCGGCGGCCCCGTTGAAGTGATTTTCTGCGCGTTCGACTGCTGCGGTTTGCAAAAGTGCCGCCGGATACGAGAACATACTAGGTTTGCACATCCATACAGATTCTTACTGAGGAAGCGGCCAAAATATGGCGACAGGGAACAAGTCCGCAAAGAGGACACCGAAGACACTCCGAGTGGAAGTGAAGAACGACGTGAAGTCCGAAGGGAAGGCGCGCGGCAGTTCCAGGCATAGCGGCACGATTCAGCCCGCTAAAGGCAAGCTCGGCGTGATGATCCCCGGCATGGGCGCGGTTGCGACGACGTTTGTCGCGGGCGTGGAGGCGATTCGCCGAGGCCTGGCAAAACCGATTGGGTCGCTCACTCAAATGGGCACAGTGCGGTTGGGCAAACGCACCGACGGGCGATCGCCAAAGATCAAGGAGTTTGTGCCGCTGGCCGGTCTCGAAGACCTGGCATTCACTGGCTGGGACATCTTCGAAGACAACATGTACGAAGCGGCCTCGAATGCGGGTGTGCTGGACCAGAGGCTGCTCGACCAGTTGCAGCCGTTTCTTTCGACGGTGACGCCACGTGCGGCGGTGTTTGATCACAACTACGTGAAGAAGATCGACGGGCCGAATGTGAAGAAGGGCAAGACGAAGATGGATCTGGCCGAGCAGCTGCGCGACGACATCCGCGATTTCAAGAAAACCAGCGGGGCCAGCCGGTTGATCACGATGTGGTGCGGTTCGACCGAGTCCTACATTGAGGCGACCGCGGCTCATCAGTCGGTGAAGTCGTTTGAGAAGGCGCTGCGCGAGAACGATGAGATGATCGCGCCTTCGATGATCTATGCCTACGCGTCGTTGATGGAGGGTGTGCCGTTCGCCAACGGGGCGCCGAACCTGACCGTGGACCTGCCTGTCATGCTCGAACTCTCGCGGCAGAACGAAGCGCCGATCTGCGGAAAAGATTTCAAGACCGGGCAGACTTTGATGAAGACGGTTCTTGCGCCGGCGTTCAAGGCGCGGCTGCTGGGCTTGAGCGGATGGTATTCAACCAACATTCTGGGCAACCGCGACGGAGAAGTGCTCGATGATCCGGGATCTTTTAAAACCAAGGAGGAATCGAAGCTGGGAGTCCTGGAGCACATTCTGCAGCCCAGTTTGTATCCCGCGTTGTACGGGAATATTTTCCACAAGGTTCGCATTAACTATTATCCGCCTCGCGGTGATAACAAAGAGGGTTGGGATAACATCGATATCTTCGGCTGGTTGGGCTATCCCATGCAGATTAAGGTCGACTTCCTGTGCCGGGACTCGATTCTGGCGGCGCCCATCGTGCTCGATCTGGTGCTGCTGGTCGATCTGGCAAAGCGCTGCTCGGCGCTGAAAGGAATCGGGATTCAGGAATGGTTAAGCTTTTACTTTAAGTCTCCGATGACCGCGCCGGGACTGTATCCCGAGCACGATCTGTTTATCCAGTTAATGAAACTGAAGAACACGCTGCGTTACTTGAAGGGTGAGGAGTTGATCACGCATCTGGGGCTCGAGTATTACGACTGACGAGCCCTTGATTAAAACGCATCGACTTCCTGCCTCAGTCGTATTCCCAGACCTCAGGGGGATCTAAGGGCGATTCGATGTCGCCGACGATCTTGATGACGCCTTGCAGACGGCCGATCCACTGCTTGTCGGGTTTATGAGTTTCGTCTCTACCGTCGTAAGGTGTCCGCGCGTCTTGCGTTTGGGGAGAATTCGTTTCTTCTTATTAGGCATCGGGCACACTGATGCCATTCTATCGCATTAGGTAGAGATCCCTTCTCATCCTGGGGTCAAGCCAGCCTCTTCTCCCGCTTGTACTCATCGAACTTCTCGAGAAACCGGTCAATGTCTTTTTTCTGCAAGTAGTAAGGCGTGGACAGCCGCAGCTTGTTCGGGTCGCCGCCGCGGATGCGGATCTTGTGCGTCTTCCACATCCAGTTTTCCAAATCCATGCGCGGGACCGGCGGGACGTTGACTGTGACGATGGCGCAGCGTAGGGCGGGATCGTGCGAGGTCCAGGATTCAGCGCCGCGCTTCGTCATCTCATCGAGCATGTAATCGCCAAGCTTGCGATGTCGGTGCTCAATGCGGTCTAAGCCGATGTCGTTGGCGAGCTTCAAGGAGGCGCGCAGCCCCCAGAGAGCCGGCACGTTCGAGCTGCCGATGCGCTGGAAGCGCTCGGCGCGCAGCTTGGGATCGTTCCAGCCTTCGGTGGCGATGGTGTTCCAGAGGCGGTCGATGACTTCGTCGCGCACGTAGAGGAAACCCGTGCCTTTGGGCGCCATCAGCCACTTGTGCGGGCTGGAAGAGTACATATCGCAGCCCAGGTCTCGAACGTTAAGGCGCATCATCCCGACCACGTGGGCGCCGTCGACGGCAGAGAGTATGCCCTTCGACCGGGCGAGCGCGCTGAGTTCTTTCGCGGGTAGGACAACTCCGGAGAACGTGGTGATATGGCTGAAGAAGATGACGCGGGTGCGGGGAGTAATGGCGTCGTTGAAAAGATTGAGAACTTGAGCGGTGTCTTTCACAGGACGGGGTAGCGTGACTCTCTTCAACACGACGCCGTAGCGCTTGGCCTTGAGGTTCCAGGGGTGCTCGCCGCCGGGATGCTCCTGGTCGGTCATAAGGATTTCGTCGCCCGGTTTCAGGTCGATGCCATTAGCGATGTAGCTATTAGCTTCTGTCGCATTACGAAGCAGGGCGATCTCATCGCGATGGCAGCCGACAAAGGCGGCCAGGGGATCGCGAAACTCGTTCCACGAGGCGTATCCCCAGATTGGGTAGTCCTCGGGATCCTGCTGATCCATTCTCTCGGTGGTGGCGTAGCCCTCAAAGATGGCGCGCAGCACGGGTGCGGGGCTGGAGCCGACGGTGCCGTTATTGAGGTAGATTTCACCCTCGGGGATGAGGAATTGTTTGCGCATCTCAGCCCAGTAGACGTCTTCGTTCTTGTCGAAAAGATCTGGGTCCGGCAGGGTAGAGGGAGTTTTCTCGAGCTGGGCCAGGAGATTTCCACGAAAAGCCAGGGTGGCGGCGAGGCCGCTCGTGGCGGTGAGGAAGCGGCGGCGATCGAACAAGGGCACCTCCCGGTGAATGGAAGAGGAAGGCGCTATGTTACGACTGGGCAGAGGAATCCTCAAGGGGAATGACCGTTATCCGCATGGTTGTTCTGATCGGTTCTTGGGGAAAGGCTAGCATTTCCGGATAACCCAGCCGGGGAAGGGCACGTCTAACTGAAAGGAGAAGTTTGGGATTGGTATGTTTCCGACCGGGCGTATAATGCTTCGTAAGAGTACGTTTCGGCGCAAAGGAGTTCCCATGAAATTGCGTTGGTTGGCAATCTCGGTGGCATTGGCGGCGTTCAGCGCAGGGCCTTGGACGTTGGCGCAGACACAGAATCCTGGTCAGACTCCGACTCAGACACAGCCTCCAGCTTCAGATCCTGACCAAGGCCAGCCCAAGGCAGGCGATATACAGAACGCGCCGGCGCAGCCGCCAGCCAATCTGCCGACACAGGATGACAGCCAGATCAAGCACGATGGCACCAAGACCGACGTGGATGCGGTGGGGAACCGCAATGTCGGTTGCGGACGAGGCGTCGGCAACTGGTACTCGGTAGAAGGGCAAGTGGCGCGCGGCCGGGTCTACGCGCAGCAGATTGAATCACAGGTCAAACTGGTGAATGATCCTGTGGTTACGGAGTATGTAAATCGCATCGGCCAGAACCTGGTGCGGAACTCCGACGCGCAGGTACCCTTTACGATCAAGGTGATTGACTCCGATGTGGTGAATGCCATGGCGTTGCCGGGGGGATTCTTCTATGTGAACTCCGGCCTGATCCTGGCGGCTGACGAAGAGGCCGAGATGGCGGGCGTTATGGCTCATGAGATTGCCCATGTGGCCGCCTGCCACTACGGCCGTGAAATGACTCGCCTCAACCTGCTGCAGATGGCTTCGATCCCGGCCATCTTCATGGGTGGCGCGCTAGGATACGGGATATATGAGGGCATGGGCCTAGGCATTCCTCTGACATTCCTGAAGTTCTCGCGCGGCTTTGAGGCCGAAGCGGACTACCTTGGAGTGGAGTATATGTACCGCGCGGGGTATGACCCGTCGGCGTTTGTCTCGTTCTTCGAAAAGATTCAGGCGATGGAGAAGAAGAAACCGGGCACATTGTCCAAAGCGTTTGATACCCATCCGCAAACACCGGATCGAATTGAGAAGACGCAGGAGGAGATTCGGAAGGTTCTGCCGGCCAAGCCGCAGTACGTGGTGACCACCTCGGAGTTTGACGAGGTGAAGGCCCGGCTGGCGTCGATTGAGAATCGCCACAAGTTGCTGGATCAGAAGGACGCCAACAAGCCCAGTTTGCGGCGAACTTCGGCTGGCAGCGACCCCAATGCGGGTGACACCAAGAGCGATGATGATCGTCCGACCCTGAAGCGGCGGGATGATTCGTCGAATTAGCGGTGGAACGAGTTGGGAAGCAGCGAACCGGCGGCCGCGGCCGCC